>JAWKJK010000003.1:0-300000 GCA_041393815.1 Candidatus Nanopelagicales bacterium
AGAAGGGCTGTCCCTAGTACGAGAGGACCGGGACGGACGAACCTCTGGTGTGCCAGTTGTCCTGCCAAGGGCACGGCTGGTTAGCTACGTTCGGAAGGGATAACCGCTGAAAGCATCTAAGCGGGAAGCTCGCTTCAAGATGAGGACTCCCACAGGGTTGACCTGGTAAGGCCCCCAGCTAGAACACTGGGTTGATAGGCCGGAAGTGGACGCACGGCAACGTGTGGAGCTGACCGGTACTAATAGGCCGAGGACTTGCCACAACTCTTTTCTTGTTTCGCGTCCACTGTGCGGTTCCCGAGATACGGTCGGGAACGATTGATATCTCCATAGAGTTTCGGCGGCCATAGCGAGGGGGAAACGCCCGGCTCCATTCCGAACCCGGAAGCTAAGCCCCTCAGCGCCGATGGTACTGCGCGGGTGACTGCGTGGGAGAGTAGGACGCCGCCGGACATTCTTTCGCCAATGGCCACCCCTCGGGGTGGCCATTGGTGTTGGTACGACCGGTTGCTGCGGCGACCCGACCGAGGAGCACACATGCCCGACGACACCAGTTCCGACCCGGGGTCCTCGCGACCCGGTCGTGCACCCCGGCCGTCCAGCAAGGGCTCCGGCTCGGGCCGGTCGGCCGGCGGGTCCGGTCGTTCACGCGGGTCCAGCGGTTCGGGTGGTTCCGGCCGTTCGGGTGGTTCCGGCCGTTCGGGTGGTTCCGGCCGTTCGGGTGGTTCCGGCCGTTCGGGCGGCTCGGGTCGTTCCGGCGGTTCCGGACGTCCGTCGGGTTCGGGTGAGCGGTCGGGTTCGGGTGGGCGGTCCGGCTCCGGCCGGCCGCCGGCGTCCGGGTCCCCCTCGGGTGCGCGCTCGCGGCAGGGGTCCGACCGCGACCGAGGGTCGTCCCGCGACGGCACGTCGGACCGCACAGATTCCGGCCGGTCCTCCCGCGGGGCCTCTCGGGGGGCGCCGCCGCGCGGTTCGGGCACCCGCCCGCCGCGACGGGACGGCACGGACCGGCCTCGTGCGGGGGCCGACCCGATCGTCCCGGACGACGTGACCGGCGGCGAGCTGGACCGGGAGGTCCGGGCCGAGCTGCGGACCCTGCCGACGGGACTGGCCACGCTGGTCGCCCGGCATCTGGTCATGGTCGGCCGGCTGATGGACGAGGACCCGGCGCTCGCGTGGCAGCACGCTCAGGCCGCGCGCCGCAGCGCGGGTCGGGTGGCCGCCGTCCGGGAGGCCGCCGGAGTCGCCGCCTACCTCGCCGGCGACTACGCCGCCGCCCTGTCGGAACTGCGGGCGGCTCGGCGGATGTCGGGAACCGACGCCTACCTGCCGATCATGGCCGACTGCGAGCGTGGCCTCGGCCGTCCCGAGCGCGCCCTGGAGCTGGCGTCCTCGCCGCAGGCGCGGACCCTGGACCGTGCGGGCCGGGTCGAACTGCTGATCGTGGCGGCCGGTGCCCGGCGGGACCTGGGGCAGGCCGACGCCGCCGTGGTCATGCTCGAGGTGCCGGAGCTGAAGGCGACCACGCGCGAGCCGTGGCTGGGCCGGCTGCGCTACGCGTACGCGGACGCCCTGGACGCGGTGGGCCGCGCGGACGAGGCCCGGACCTGGTTCGAGGCGGCTGCCCAGGCGGATCCGGACGGGAGCACCGGCGCTGCCGAGCGACTCGGCCTCGCCGACGAGGACGACGACGCCGTGGTGTTCCTCGTCGACCTGGACGAGGACGGCGCCTAGCCGAGGGCTACCGCGCGGCGTCTGTACCGGGCGAGGCCGCTGCCTCCTGCTGGTCCAGCCAGCGCCAGATGCCGGCGACGTTGGCCTCGGTGGACGACAGCTCCTCGAACTTGGCCACCCGATCGTCGTCGGCCAGGAACGCCGCGTAGCGCTCGGCGGTGCGCTCGCGCACCAGCGCGATCGCGTGGTCGAGGTCCATCCCGGCCCGGCGCGAGTCGCGGACGACCTCGACCCACAGCCGCAGCTCCTCGACGGAGCGGTCCAGCGTCGTGTCCACCTCGGTGACCGGTCCGAAGTGGCTGAACAGCAGCCGGGTCGGTCCGACGTCCCGCATCCGCGCCAGGGATGCCAGCGCCAGGTCCAGGTCGAAGTCCGGGGGCGGGGTGGCCGGGCGTACGTCGGCGGTCTCGGGGACGTACACGCCGGCGGCGTCGCCGGTGTAGAGGTCGCCGGTCGCGGAGTCCACCAGCCCGACGTGGTGGGACGCGTGGCCCGGGGCGTGGAAGGCGTCCAGGCGTCGGTTGTCGCCGAGGTCGACCGAGCCGACGTCGCCGAGCGCCACTACCCGCTGCGCCGGGGTCGGCAGCAGCTCCCCGAACAGCTCGTCCATCACCGGCCCGAAGACCCGGCGGGCGCTGGCGACCAGGCGGCTGGGATCGACCAGGTGCCGAGCGCCTCGTTCGTGCACGACCACCTGCGCGCGGGGGAACGCCTCGGCCAGGTCGCCCACGCCGCCGGCGTGGTCGAGGTGGATGTGTGTGACCACGATCGTGGCGAGGTCGTCGGCTCCCACGCCGAGCGCGCCGAGCGACTCGACCACCCGGGGGGCCGACAGCGCCGTCCCCGTCTCGACCAGGCACGGGCGCCCGGTCCGCAGCAGGTAGCCGGCGGTGATCCCGTCGTGGCCGCCCATCCGGGTGTCGATGGCGAACACGTCGGCCCCGAGGTCCTGCACTCCGTCCACAGCCTGCCCCTCTCCGGTCCGCGCGTCCCCAGGGACCCGCGGACCGTGGTCGACGGTCCGGGTCGCGGCCATCGTAGGTCGGGTTCGTACCGGCACCGACAGATCGAGGTGGGGGATGGCGAGCACGGTGTCCGCGCGACGCGCGGGCGGGGGCCAGGGGGCGACGGGCGACGAGCCCGGCAACGAGGCGACGTCCGTCAACGAGGTGTCGTTGGTCGGGCGGCTCGCCGCGTCGGCGGAGCAGCGCGAACTGCCCAGCGGGGACACGCTGGTGACGTTCCGGCTGATCATCGACCGACCGGAGGGCCGGTCCTCCTCCGGGGGCCGGTCCGCCCGGTCTCCCAAGGTCGACACGGTGGACTGTGCCGCCTGGCGCGCCGATGTGCGGCGGGCGGCGCTGCGGTGGGTCCCCGGGGCCCGGGTGGAGGTCCATGGCGCTCTGCGCCGGCGGTTCTGGCGCACCGCGGCCGGGGCGGCGTCGCGGGTGGAGGTGGAGGTCGCGTCCGCCCGGAGACGGGGGTGAGGTCCGTGCGACGATGGCCGGGTGAGCGACCCCGACCCCCGCCCGGCAGCGTCCGGGGACGGGACACCGGCGGGGACGCCGTACGACTGGTACGTCCGCGGGACGCGGCTGCTCGAGTCCGGCAATCCGCAGGCCGCCGCCCAGGTGCTCGCCCACCTCGTCGAGGTCGAGCCGACCTCCCCGACGGTGCTGGAGGCCTGGGCCAGGGCCCTGTTCGACGCGCAGCGGTACGACGACGCGGCGGATGCGTTCGAGGCCTTGGTGGAGCGGGTGCCGGACGACGACTACGCGCACTTTGGGCTGGGGATGGCCCGGTGGCGGCAGCGGCGCTTCACCGCGGCCGCCGACCACCTGGCCGTCGCCGCGGTGATGCGGCCGGACCGCGCCGAGTACGCCCGGGCCCTGGGCCAGGTGCGCGCCACGCTGCGCGCCCGGGAGGAGGCGGGGCTGGCGCCGGACGGTGACGCCGACCCGCCGACCACGCACTGGCCGGCCGGGCCGGGGCCCGCGCACTCGTGACCGGCGTGCCCGTGACCGGCGTGCCCGTGACCGGCGTGCCCGTGACCGGCGGTCTGCTGGGGGCCGAACAGGCCCCGGCGCGGGTCCACGACGTCGCCCTGCTCGACCTGGACGGAGTCGTCTACGTCGGCAGTGGCGCCGTCCCCCACGCGATCGAGGCGCTGACCGCCGCGTCGGCGGCCGGCCTGCGGCTGTGCTACGTGACGAACAACGCCTCGCGACCGCCCCAAGCCGTGGCGGACCACCTGCGCGCGCTCGGCCTGCCCGCGGACGTCCAGGAGGTGGTGACGTCGGCGCAGGCCGGCGCGCACCTGCTCGCCGACCTGGTCCCTCCCGGCTCACGGGTGCTGGCCGTCGGCGGGAGCGGGGTGGACGAGGCGCTGCGCTCGCGTGGCCTGGTCCCGGTGCGCCGCACAGCCGCCGGCAACGGCGTGGCGGGTGACGGCGTGGCGGGTGACGGCGTGGCCGACGTCGCGGCGGTGCTGCAGGGGTTCGGCCCCGACGTGGGCTGGCGAGAGCTGGCGGACGCGGCGCTGGTGCTGGCCCGGGGAGTCCCCTGGATCGCGACGAACCGGGACCTGACCATCCCGATCCCCGGCGGACGGGCACCGGGCAACGGCGCGCTCGTCGCGGCCGTCGCGACCGCGGTCGGCCGTGACCCGACGGCCAGTGCGGGCAAGCCGGAGCCTGCGCTGATGGCGGAGTCGGTGGAGCGGGCTAGGGCCGAGCGACCCCTGGTCGTGGGTGACCGGCTCGACACCGACATCCTCGGCGGCAACCGTGCCGGCCTCCCCACCCTCGCGGTCCTCACCGGCGTCTCGGGCGTGGCCGACCTCCTGGACGCGGCGCCGCCGCTGCGACCGGGTCTGGTCGGAGCCGACCTGCGGGCGCTGCTGGCCCCGCACGAGCCCGCCGTCCCGGACGGCAGGGGGTGGCGGTGTGGCGACGCCGCGGCCGTCGTCGCGGGGGCGTCGCTGCAGGTGTCCGCCCCCTCGCCGCTCACGGCCGGAGCCGGCGTGCGGATGCTGCGCGTCGCCTGCGCCGCGGTGTGGACCGCACGCGACCACGGGATGGACCCTGAGGTGACGGCGGCCGCGGCCACCATCGAGGCGGCGCTGGCGGCCGACCGCGACGGGTGACGCGTGCGCCGGTGCCGCGCGCTCCGGGCGCTAGGCGGGGGAGGAGGGGGCCGACGCGGCGAGCAGCGACCGCATCCGCAGCAGGTCGCGCAGGCTGGCGTCGAGGCGTACCTGGCCGGTGGCCCAGGCGTGGGAGAACTTCAGCGATCCGTCGGTCAGGGCGATCAGGTCGTCGCTGTCCATGACCAGGCGGATCTGCGGCTTGGGCCCGGGCGCGTCGGTGATGTCCACCAGGGCCCCGTCGGTCAGCGTCCCCCAGAACGTCACGTCGAGGTCCAGCAGCGTGCAGCCGAGGGTGCGGTCGGGGAGGTTGTGCGCCCGCACCTGAGGGCCGTGCGGCTCGAGTCGGCGGGCGAGCTCCTCGATCGCGGCGCGGCACTCCTCGACCGTGGCCATCCGGGTGTGCGTCCTCCTCGCGGCTGCCGGCGGGCTGGCCGGCGCAGCGACGCTACCGCAGCCGTCCGGAGCCAGGCGGGGGATGCCGGGGCACCAGGAGATCCGTGCACCGGGGTGGAGCGGGTAGCGTTCCGGTAGCCGGGACCGTTCGACGACGTGGGAGGCCGCCGTGCTCGACGCCCTGCGCGGCTACGTGTCCGTAGCCGTGGGGCTGGCCGAAGCCAGTAGCGAGAAGGCGGTGGAGACCGTCCGCGAGATGCTGGCCCAGAGCCTGGACGCCACCACGGCCGCTCCCGGCGCGGTCCGCGACCAGGTGCAGGAGTTGGCGGACGAGCTGGTGAGCACCAGCCGCACCAACCGAGAGCTGCTCATCGGGCTCATCCGCACCGAGGTCGAGCGGGCGGTCGGCCGGATGGGCTTCGTCCGCGAGGACGAGCTGGCCGCCGTACGCCGGCACGTGCAGCGTCTCGAGGCGCAGCTCGGCGACGAGCGGCACCGCGCCCGCGACCGCGTGTCCGACGCGGTGCAGGGCGCCGCCGACGCCGCCCGGGCGACCCGCGGTGCCGCGACGTCGGCCGCGACCCGCGTGGTCGCGACCGCCGCCGGCGTGGCCGCTCGCGCCGGTGACGTCGTGACGGCCGGGGGTGTCGTGCTGGAGACGGGCACGTCGGGCCCGCAGCCGGACGTCTCGGCGACGCCGGCGCCGACGGCCGATCCGGGCGCGTCGGCCCGGAAGTCCACCAGGGCCCCGAAGTCCGCACCGACGAAGAAGACGACCGCGGCGAAGAAGTCCGCCGCCGCGAACAAGACCGGCGCGGCGAGGAAGTCCGCCGCGGCGACGAGGTCCACCAGGGCCACGGGGACCGGGGCCACCCGTCGGCGTCGGGCGTCCGCGGCGCCCTCCGCCGAGCCGACCCCGGACGAGGCCGGCGCCGCGGCCCCGACACCGCCGACCACCCCGGCGAGGACGCGGTCGCGCTCCGCCGGTCACCCGGCCAGCGATGCCCCGTCGGCCGCGCCGCACACCCCGCCGCCGGCAGGCGAGGAGGACGCATGAGCACGGATCACCCGACCGCGGGAGCCGAGGAGCCCCAGGACCCGCCGGCCCCGGCCCCGCCGGCCCCGGCCCCGTCGCCGCCGGCCGCCGACTCGGCCGGCGCCGACACCGCCAGCCATCCCGACACCGCCAGCCATCCCGACACCGCCAGCCATCCCGACACCGCCAGCCATCCCGACACCGCCAGCCTTCCCGACACCGAGGCTGACGCCGTCACCGCGGCTGCCGCCGGCGAGACGGCCGCGGCCGCCGAGGTGCCCCCCACCGGGGACCCGCGGGTCGATGCCGCGGTCGCGCGGCTGGCCGAACTGCCCGACCTGCCGGTGACCGACCACGTCGAGGTGTACGAGGACGTGCACCGCCGACTGCAGGGCGCGCTGTCCGACCTCGCGCCCGACGCCTGATCCCGCGCCGGTGGCCGGGTCCCGGCGCCGCCTGGACGCCGAACTGGTCCGGCGCTCCCTGGCTCGCTCGCGCGAGCAGGCCCGCGAGCTGATCGAGTCCGGCCGGGTGCGGGTCGACGGGTCGGTCGCCACCAAGGCCGCCACCCAGGTCGACACGGCGGCGGCCGTCGTGGTCTCCGCGGAGGAGTCCGACGGCTACGTCTCCCGCGGCGCGCACAAGCTGATCGGGGCGCTCGACGCGTTCGGGCCCCGCGGTTTGCAGGTGTCCGGTCGGCGCTGCCTCGACGCCGGGGCGAGCACCGGTGGCTTCACCCAGGTCCTGCTCCAGCGCGGTGCCGCGCACGTGCTGGCCGTCGACGTCGGCTACGGGCAGCTGGCCTGGGCCGTGCGCAGCGACCCCCGGGTCACGGCGTACGACCGCACCAACGTCCGCGAGCTCGCCCCGGCCGACCTGCCGTACGCGCCGGATCTGGTCGTGGCCGACCTGTCGTTCATCTCGCTGGCCCTGGTGCTGCCCGCCCTGGTCGCGTGCGCCGCCCCGGACGCCGACCTGCTGCTCATGGTCAAGCCGCAGTTCGAGGTAGGACGGGACCTGGTCGGCGCCGGGGGAGTCGTCCGGGACCCCGGGCTGAGGGCGGCCGCGGTCCGTAGGATCGCCGACGAGGCCGAGCGGCTGGGCCTGGGCACCGCGGGCGTGGTGGCCAGCCCGCTTCCCGGACCTCGCGGGAACGTCGAGTACTTCCTGTGGCTGCGCCGGGACGCGCCGCCACCCGATCCGGAGGACGTGGCACGAGCGGTGGACGAGGGGCCGGCATGACGGGCCGACGGTGCACGTGGTGAGCGCGGGCCCGCGCGCGGTGCTGCTCGTCACCAACACCGGTCGCGACGAGGCCCGCACCATGGCCGCGCACCTGGCCAAGGCGCTGGTCGACGCCGGCCTGCAGGTCCGCCTCCCCGAGGACGAGGCCGTCGACCTGGACCTGCCGGCCGACGCGGTCCGGGTCGCCGCCGACGAGCACGCCGCCCACGGCTGCGAGCTCGCCGTCGTGCTCGGCGGAGACGGGACCATCCTGCGCGGGGCCGAGCGCGCCCGGGCCGACAATGTGCCGCTGCTCGGCGTCAACCTCGGCCACATCGGGTTCCTCGCCGAGCTGGAGCGCGAGGACCTTGCGCAGCTGGTCGATGCGGTCGTCCAGCAGCGCTGGCGGGTCGAGGAGCGGATGACCCTGGACGTGCGGGTCACCGTCCCGGGCCGGCCGGTGCAGCAGACCTGGGCGCTCAACGACGCCAGCCTGGAGAAGGTCTCGCGCGAGCGGATGATCGAGGTCCTGGTCGAGGTCGACGGCCGGCCGCTGTCGCGCTGGGGCTGTGACGGCGTGGTGTGCTCGACCCCCACCGGCTCCACCGCGTACGGCTTCTCGGCCGGCGGCCCCGTGGTCTGGCCCGACGTCGAGGCGCTGCTGGTGGTCCCGCTCAGCGCGCACGCGCTGTTCGCCCGGCCGATGGTCGTGGGGCCGTCCGGGGTGGTCGCGCTGGAGGTCATGCCGCGCTCCCCGGACGCCGTCGTGTGGGCCGACGGCCGGCGCATCCTCGAGGTGCCGGCGGGCGCCCGGGTCGAGGTGCGGCGGCACCCGGAGTCGGTCCGGCTGGCCCGCCTGCACACCGCGCCGTTCACCGACCGGCTGGTCGCGAAGTTCTCCCTCCCGGTCGAGGGCTGGCGTGGGGACCCGCCGCGTCGGGGCACCGGCGCCACCCCGGAGCGCCCGCAGCGGTGATCGGGGAGCAGCGGTGATCGAGGAACTGCGCATCCGCGGGCTCGGGGTCATCGACGAGGCGGCGGTCGACCTCGGTCCGGGCCTGACCTGCGTCACCGGGGAGACCGGCGCGGGCAAGACGATGGTCGTCACCAGCCTGGCGCTGCTGCTCGGCGGCCGGGCCGACGCCGGGGCCGTGCGCACCGGGTCGGCGCAGGCCGAGGTCGAGGGCCGCGTCGCCACCGTCGACCCCGAGGTGTGGGCCCGGGTCGAGGACGCGGGCGGCGCGACCGACGACGGCGCGCTCGTGCTCGCCCGCACCGTCGGCTCCGCCGGGCGCAGCCGGGCCGTGCTGGGCGGGCGGACCGTCCCCGCGGCCGTCCTCGCCGAGGTCGGCGCGTCCCTGGTGACCGTGCACGGGCAGAACGACCAGCAGCGGCTGCTGCGCCCCGCCCAGCAGCGCCACGCGCTCGACCGCTACGCCGGCGCGCCGGTCGCCGACCTGCTCGAGGCCTACCGCACCGCGTACGAACGGCTGCGCGTCGTCGAGGCGGAGGAGGCCGAGATCGCCGCGCACCTGCGCGAGCGTGCCCAGGAGGCGGACCTGCTGCGCTTCGGCCTCGGCGAGATCGAGACCGTGTCGCCGCAGCCGGGCGAGGACGAGGCCCTGGCCGTCGAGGCGGCCCGGCTCGGGCACGCCGAGTCCCTGCGCGAGGCGGCCACCGGCGCCCACGCGTTGCTGCGGTCCGACGCCGACGCGCTCGGCAGCGACAGCGACGCGCTCACCTCGCTCGCCCGCGCCGTGGACCTGCTCGAGCGCGTGCGGGACCACGACCCGGACCTGGCCGGCCCGCTGGCCCGGCTGCGGGACGCGTCGGCGCTGGCCGAGGACGTCGCCGCCGAGCTGGCCACGTACGCCGCGTCCGTCGACGCCGACCCGGCCCGGCTGGCCGAGGTGCAGCAGCGGCTGGCCGACCTCGGCGGGCTGCGTCGCAAGTACGGCGACACCGTCGCGGAGGTGCTGGCCTGGGCCGAGCGGGCCCGCGACCGGCTGGGCGCCGTCGGCGGTGACGACGAGCGGCTCTCCGCCCTGCAGGCGGAGTCCGTGGCCCTGCGGGCGACCCTCGCGGCGCGGGCGACCGAGCTGTCCGCGGCGCGCGCCGCGGCCGGGGAGCGGTTCGCCGCCGAGGTCTCTGCCGAGCTCGCCGCGCTGGCGATGCCGCAGGCCCGGCTGGAGGTGGCACTGCGCCACGCGGCGGGCGGGCCGGACGGGCTGGTGCTGCCGGGGGAGGCGGACCCGGTGGCCTTCGGTCCCCACGGCGTCGACGAGGTGGAGCTGCTGCTGGTGCCCCACCCCGGCGCCCCCGCCCGACCGCTCGCTCGCGGTGCCTCCGGCGGCGAGCTGTCCCGGGTGATGCTCGCCGTGGAGGTGGTGCTCGGCGCCACCGACCCGGTCCCCACGTTCGTGTTCGACGAGGTCGACGCCGGCGTCGGGGGCCGGGCGGCGGTCGAGGTCGGCCGCCGGCTGGCCCGGCTGTCGCGGTCGGCGCAGGTCCTCGTCGTCACCCACCTGCCGCAGGTCGCGGCCTTCGCCGACCGCCACCTGGTCGTGCGCAAGGACGACGCCGGCGCCGTGACGGCGGCCAGCGTGGTCGCCGTCGACGGCGAGGACCGGGTGCGCGAGCTGTCCCGGATGCTCGCCGGGCAGGAGGACTCCGAGACCGCCGCGGCGCACGCCGCGGAGCTGCTGGACCTGGCCGCCGTGGAGCGGCCCGACGCGCCGGTGACCGCCGGTGCACGCCGTCGGAAGGGACGACGATGACCGAGGCCGATCTGACCGCACCCGCCCCGCGGCACCGCTCCCCGGTGTTCGAGCTGGCCGACCGCTACGTGGAGCGGCTCGCCGAGCTCGACCCGTGCGCCGCCACCGGGATCGGGATCAGCGCCCACGACGACCGGCTCACCGACTACTCGCCGACCGCGCTGCGGGAACGCGCGGACCTGGCCCGGGAGACCCTGGCCGGGCTGGCCGGCCTGCCGGTCTACGACGACGCCGACCGGGTGGCGGCCGAGGTGATCCGGGAGCGGCTCGGCGCGCTGCTGCTGGCCGCCGACGCCGGCGACGACCTGCGGGACCTCAACGTGCTGGCCTGCCCGCTCCAGGGCATCCGCCAGGTCTTCGACCTCGCACCGACGCACGACGCGCAGGCCCGGGACAACGTCCTGCAGCGGCTGCGGGCCGTGCCCGCGGCGCTGGAGTCCTGGCTGGTGGCGCTGCAGGAGGGGCTGGCCGAGGGCCTGCCGGCCGCCCGCCGGCAGGCGGTCGCCGTCGCCACCCAGGCCGAGACGTTCGCGGGGCGCAAGCCCGGCCGCGGCTGGTTCTCCACGTACGCCGCCGGCCTGGAGGCCGACTCCGACGCGGCCGGCCGGGAGCTGGGGGCCGCCGGTCTGGCCGCGGACCGGGCCTACGCCGAGGCGGGCGCCTGGCTGCGCGACGTGTACGCGCCCCAGGCCGACACCCGCGACGGGGTGCGCCGGGAGCGCTACGCGCGGTTCGCCCGGGCGTGGAACGGCGCGGACCTCGATCTCGACGGCACCTGGGACTGGGGCTGGGCCGAGCTGGAGCGGATCACCGAGCTGATGCGGGTGACCGCGGAGGCGATCGAGCCCGGGGCCGCTCCCGCGGACGCCAAGGCGCTGCTGGACCGCGAGGACCGCTACCAGATCGAGGGCACGGGGCCGCTGCTGGAGTTCCTCACCGGCCTCACCGCCGAGGCGACGGCGTCGATGGACGGCACCTGGTTCGACATCGACCCCCGGATCCGCGACTGCGAGGTCCGGCTGGCTCCTGAGGGGAGTGCGGCGGCGCCCTACTACGTCCCCGTCAGCGAGGACCTGTCCCGCCCCGGCTCCACGTGGTACCCCACGCGCGGCCGCACCCGGTTCCCCCGCTGGTGGCTGGTGTCGGTCTGGTACCACGAGAGCGTCCCGGGCCACCACCTCCAGTTCGGCACCGCGGCGGTGGAGCGCGAGCGGCTGTCGCGCTTCCAGCGCACCTTCGGCTTCACCTCCGGCTACGGCGAGGGCTGGGCGCTGTACGCCGAGCGGCTGATGGACGAGCTGGGCTTCCTGGCCGACCCGTCGGTGCAGCTGGGCTACCTGTCCGCGCAGGCCATGCGGGCCGCCCGCGTGGTGCTCGACATCGGGCTGCACCTCGGGCTGACCTTCCCGCCCGGGCAGGGCGACCTCAGCGGCACCCGGTTCGATGCGGCGTCGGCCGCTGCGTTCCTGTCCGAGCGGGCCCTGCTCGACGCCGACTTCGCGGCCAGCGAGATCGACCGCTACCTCGGCATTCCCGGCCAGGCGATCTCCTACAAGGTGGGGGAGCGGGTCTGGCTGGCGGCCCGGGACGAGGCCCGCGCGAGGCTCGGGGACGCCTTCGACCTCAAGGACTGGCACATGCACGCGCTGCGGCTCGGACCGATGGGGCTGGACCCGTTCGCGACCGAGATGGCGTCGTACGTCGGAAGCGGGGACGGGCGCTGATACCCTGGCGCTCCGTGGATCGGCAGCCGACCAAGCACCTGTTCGTCACCGGGGGCGTCGCCTCCTCGCTGGGCAAGGGGCTGACCGCCTCCAGCCTCGGCAACCTCCTCAAGGCCCGCGGCCTGAGGGTGACGATGCAGAAGTTGGACCCCTACCTCAACGTCGACCCCGGGACGATGAACCCGTTCCAGCACGGCGAGGTCTTCGTCACCGACGACGGTGCCGAGACCGACCTCGACGTCGGGCACTACGAGCGGTTCCTCGACACCGACCTGCACGGGTCGGCCAACGTCACGACCGGCCAGGTCTACTCCACCGTCATCGCCAAGGAGCGGCGCGGGGAGTACCTCGGCGACACCGTCCAGGTGATCCCGCACATCACCAACGAGATCAAGTCGCGGATCCGGCGGATGGCCGGCCCCGACGTCGACGTGGTGATCACCGAGGTCGGCGGCACCGTCGGCGACATCGAGTCGCTGCCGTTCCTCGAGGCCGTCCGGCAGATCCGGCACGAGGTCGGCCGCGACAACGTGTTCTTCCTGCACGTCTCGCTGCTGCCGTACATCGGACCGTCCGGTGAGCTGAAGACCAAGCCGACCCAGCACTCCGTCGCCTCGCTGCGCAACATCGGCATCCAGCCCGACGCGATCGTGCTGCGGGCGGATCGGCCTGTGCCGCAGGGCATCAAGCGCAAGGTGTCGCTCATGTGCGATGTCGACGAGGAGGCCGTGGTCGCCGCCGTCGACGCGCCGAGCATCTACGACATCCCCAAGGTGCTGCACTCCGAGGGCCTCGACGCCTACGTGGTGCGCCGGCTCGGCCTGCCGTTCCGCGACGTCGGCTGGACCGACTGGGACGACCTGCTGCGACGGGTGCACCGTCCTGCGCACGAGGTCACCGTCGCGCTGGTGGGCAAGTACGTCGACCTGCCCGACGCCTACCTGTCGGTGACCGAGGCCCTGCGGGCCGGCGGCTTCCACCACGACTGCAAGGTGCACCTGCGCTGGGTGACCAGCGATGACTGCGCCACCCCCGAGGGCGCGGCCCGCGAACTCGACGGCGTCGACGCGATCTGCGTTCCCGGCGGTTTCGGGGTGCGCGGCATCGAGGGCAAGCTCGGGGCGCTGCGCCACGCCCGCGAGGAGGGCATCCCCACCCTGGGCCTGTGCCTGGGCCTGCAGTGCATGGTGATCGAGTACGCACGAAGCCACGCCGACATGCCCGGCGCCAACTCGCTGGAGTTCGACGAGTCCACCGCGTTCCCCGTGGTGGCCACGATGGCCGACCAGCGCGACGTGGTCGCGGGTGACCGGGACATGGGCGGCACGATGCGGCTGGGGCTGTACCCGGCCAAGCTGCTGGAGGGCTCCGTCGTGGCCGGCGCCTACGGCGTGCCGTACGTCGACGAGCGGCACCGGCACCGCTACGAGGTCAACAACGAGTTCCGCGGCCGGCTGGAGGAGGCGGGCCTGGTCTTCTCCGGGACGTCCCCGGACGGCCGGCTGGTCGAGTTCGTCGAGCTGCCGCGCGACGTGCACCCCTACTACGTCGGCACCCAGGCGCACCCGGAGTTCCGGTCCCGGCCGACCCGGGCGCACCCGCTGTTCGCCGGCCTCGTCGGCGCGGCGCTGGCCCGTCGCAGCGCGGCCGCCGCCGCGGCCGCGACCCTGGCCGACGCGTGACCGCGATGGACCCGGGGGACCCATCCTCGGGGGAGCCGTCGACGGAGGAGCGGGTGCCGGGGGCGGCAGTGTCGGGGGCGGCGAGCGCGGCGGACTGGACCGGTCCGGTGGCAGACCAGGTGGAGCCGCACGCCGTGGTGTCGATGATCGAGCGGTTCCGCGGGCGGGTCTGGTCGGTGCGCAGCGACACCGTCGACCTCGGGCCCGACCACGAGCACCCGGTCGTCCGGGACCTGGTGGTCCACCCGGGCGCGGTCGGGGTCCTCGCGCTGGACGACGACGACCGGGTCCTCCTGGTCCGGCAGTACCGGCATCCGGTGGGGATGTACCTGTTCGAGGCCCCCGCGGGCCTGCTCGACGTGGCCGGCGAGGACCCGTGGATCACCGCGCAGCGGGAGCTGGCCGAGGAGGCCGGCCTGGTGGCCGCGCGGTGGCACGTCCTGGTCGACTTCCTCAACAGTCCCGGCGGCAGCACGGAGACGTTCCGCTGCTTCCTGGCCCGCGGGCTGTCCCCGCTGCCGGGCGGTCGCCCGCACACCGGCGAGGCCGAGGAGCTGCACCTGCCCCAGGCCTGGGTGCCGCTGGACGAGGCCAAGGACCTGGTGCTCGCGGGGCGGCTGCAGAACCCCACCACGGGGATGGGCGTCCTGGCCGCCTGGGCGGCGCGGGCCGGCGGCTGGCGGGGGCTGCGGCCGGTCGACGCACCCTGGCCGGTGCGGGCCGCGGTGCTGGCGGCGGGCCGGGTGTTCCTGCCCGACGGCGCGGTCTGACCGTCGCCGGCGGCCACGGGACACCGTGCGGGGCCGGTGCACCACACTGTCGGAATGCGGTGGCCCCTCCTGACACGTCGTCACCTGTGCCGGTTCCGGGGCACCCCTAGCATCGACGCGGGCGGCGTCCCGAACGCAGCCCCCGCGCCGTGCTGACCCCCCAGGCGGCGCCCGAGCCCACGTCTGGAGCGCAGCAGTGAAGGTCGGGATCCCCCGCGAGGTCAAGAACCACGAGTACCGCGTCGCCATCACGCCCGCCGGCGTCCTGGAGCTGGTGCGCAACGGGCACGAGGTCTTCGTCGAGCACGACGCGGGCGTCGGCTCCTCGATCACCAACGACGAGTACGTCGCGGCGGGGGCCACCATCCTGCCGACCGCGGACGACGTGTGGGCGACCGGCGATCTGATCCTCAAGGTGAAGGAGCCGATCGCGGAGGAGTACCACCGGATGCGCCGGGACCAGGTGCTCTTCACCTACCTGCACCTGGCCGCGTCGCGCGAGTGCACCGACGCGCTGATGGCGGCCGGCACCACGGCGATCGCGTACGAGACCGTCGAGCTGCCCGACCGGTCCCTGCCGCTGCTGGCCCCGATGAGCGAGGTGGCCGGCCGGCTCGCCCCCCAGGTCGGTGCCCAGGCGCTGATGCGGGCCAATGGCGGCCGCGGCGTCCTGATGGGCGGGGTGTCCGGCGTCTACGCGGCCAAGGTCGTCGTGCTCGGTGCGGGCGTGTCGGGCCAGAACGCGGCCGCGATCGCGCTGGGCATGCAGGCCGAGGTCCTGCTGATGGACATCAACGTCGCCCGGCTGCGCCAGATGGACGCGATCTACCAGGGCCACGTGCAGACCATCACCTCGAACACCTACGAGGTCGAGAAGGCCGTGCTCGACGCCGACATGGTCATCGGCGCCGTGCTCGTGCCCGGCGCCAAGGCGCCCAAGCTGGTCACCAACGAGCTGGTGTCGCGGATGAAGCCGGGCTCGGTGCTGGTCGACATCGCGATCGACCAGGGCGGCTGCTTCGAGGACTCCCGCCCGACGACGCACTCCGACCCGACCTACCGGGTGCACAACTCGGTCATGTACTGCGTCGCGAACATGCCCGGCGCCGTGCCGCACACCTCGACCTACGCGCTGACCAACGTGACCCTGCCGTATGCGGTGGCGCTGGCCAACAAGGGGTGGCAGCAGGCGCTACGCGACGACCACGCGCTGGCGCTGGGACTGAACACCCACGACGGCCAGATCACCTACGGCGCCGTGGCCGAGGCGTTCGGCCTGGAGCACGTCTCCTTGGACGCCGTCCTGGCGTAGGACGGCCCGACCCTGCACGCGGCCGGCCGCGGGGGAGCGCCTCGACGCTCCACCCGCGGCCGTCGTGCGTTATGTCAGGTAGGGTCGCCGGGTGGGGACCGCGACGGACGCCGCCGGAGCAGGGTCGACGGCCCTGTCCGCCGCTGCGCCGGCCGCGGCGGAACGTCCCACCCCGCTGGACCGTCAGCTGCGCGGCTACCTCGACCACCTGGCGGTCGAGCGCGGGCTGAGCCGCAACACGCTGTCCGCGTACGGCCGGGACCTATCCCGCTACGCTGCCTGGGCGCGCGCCCACGGCCGGCGCTCGGCGGACGCGGTCACGGCCACCGACCTCGCGGAGTTCCTCGGCGACCTGCGCCGCGGGGACGACGAGCACCCGCCGCTGTCCACGTCGTCGGCCGGGCGGACCCTGGTGGCCGTGCGCGGTTTCCACCGCTTCGCGGTACGCGAGGGCCTGGCGCCCACCGATCCGGGTCGGGACGTCACGCCGCCCACGCCGCCGCAGCGACTGCCGCACGCCCTGTCCGTCGAGGACGTCGGCGCCCTCATCGCGGCGGCGGCGCTCGGTGACACGCCGCTGGCCCTGCGCGACGCGGCCCTGCTGGAGCTGCTGTACGGCACCGGTGCCCGCATCAGCGAGGCCGTCGGCCTGGCCCGCGACGACCTCGACCTGGAGGTGCGGGTGGTCCGACTGTCCGGCAAGGGCGGCAAGCAGCGGCTGGTGCCGCTGGGCCGCTACGCCGCCGAGGCCGTCGACGCCTACCTCGTCCGCGGCCGGCCCGCGCTGGCCACCCGGGGCCACGGGACGGCCGCCGTGTTCCTCAACGCCCGGGGCGGCCCGCTGTCACGGCAGTCGGCGTGGGCGATCCTCAAGGCCGCCGCCGAGCGCGCCGGGATCGGCGCGGACGTGTCGCCGCACACGCTGCGGCACTCCTTCGCCACCCACCTGCTCCAGGGCGGTGCGGACGTGCGCGTGGTGCAGGAGCTGCTCGGCCACGCCTCGGTGACGACCACCCAGATCTACACCCACGTCACCGTCGACGCGCTGCGCGAGGTGTACGTGACCGCGCACCCGAGGGCACGCGGATGAGCCCCGGTCGCGTCAGCGCAGGCCGGGTGAGCGCCGGCCGGGTGGTCGCCGCCGTGCTCGCGCCGGTGCTGCTGGCCGGTCTGGTCGCGGCCGTCGGGGTCGCCCCGGCTGCGGCGGACGAGCCGCCCCTCCCGCCGGCCGGCGGGGAGCCGTCGCCCGGGCCCACGCCGCCGACCCCCACCGGCCCTGCGCCGACGCCCACGGAGCCTGCGCCGACGCCCACGGAGCCTGCGCCGACGCCCACGGAGTCGCCGCCGACTCCCACACCCGTCCCCAGCCGGCTGGTCGTCGCGACCAGCGTGCAGGGCCGGCAGATCGTGGCCGTCCGGCGTGGCGACCCGGCCGCCACCCGGGTCCTGGTCGTCCTGGGTCAGATGCACGGCGACGAGCCGGCCGGCATCCGGGTCGCCCGCGCGGTGCTGCGCCAGAGGATCCCGGCCGGCGTGCAGGTCTGGGTGGTCCGGACCATGAACCCCGACGGGCGCGCGGCCGGTACCCGGCGCAACGCCCGCGGGGTGGATCTCAACCGCAACTTCCCGCAGGGCTGGCGCGCGACCGCGACCTCGCCGCTGTACGCCCCCGGGCGGCGGCCGGCCAGCGAGCCGGAGACCCGGGGGATGCTGGCGTTCCTGCGCCAGGTGCGGCCGGACCTGCTGGTGTCCTTCCACCAGGCGTACGACGCCATCGACGTCTCGCACCCCAAGGCCGGTCGCTGGGCGGCGGTCCTGGCCCGCTGGACCGGGCTGCGCGGGGTGCGGGTGCCCTGCCGGGGGCCGTGCGCCGGCACCCTCACGGGCTGGCTGAACGCCCGCGAGCCCGGCGTGGCCATCACGGTGGAGCTGCCGGGGCGGGTGCCGTCCGCGCTGGTCCGCCGGGCCGCCGACGCCTCGCTGCGACTGGCGACCCGGGTG
Source organism: Candidatus Nanopelagicales bacterium (assembly GCA_041393815.1). Lineage (NCBI taxonomy): Bacteria > Bacillati > Actinomycetota > Actinomycetes > Candidatus Nanopelagicales > Candidatus Nanopelagicales bacterium. The sequence goes on from JAWKJK010000003.1 coordinate 17,799, forward strand.
CCCGACCGCAGCCTGGGGTTGAAGTGACGGGCGGGACGCAGGAGACGGGAGGGGAGTCCCTTGCCGTTGGCCTCGCCCGCGGCCTACGCTCGCGCGTCAGGGCCGTGCCGCGCCTGCGCGCTCCCGGTCCGGTCCCGCTGCGAAGTCCGGTCCCGCTGCGAAGCAGACCCTGGAAGGGGAGCCTGGCGTGTTGAGCCCGTACGGAGTCCCGGCCGTCACGCCCGCGACCGACGGGTACCCCCCGGCCGTGCCCGGACAGCCCCCCGTCCCCGGCCTGACCGACCAGCCCGGTGAGGCCTTCCCGCCGCCCCTTCCGTACGAGCCGTCGGCGGTCGACCAGCAGGCGGTGGACCCGGCGGCGTTCGGCGGACAGCCGGAGCCCCCGGTGGCACCGGCCGAGGCGGAACCGGTCGCTCCGGAACCGGTCGAGGCCGCCGTGCTGCCGGAGCCGCAGCCGGAGCAGCCGGGGCTCGGCCCCACCGGGCGCCCGCTGCCGGACCTGCCCACCCCGCTCCCGCTGACCACCCACGGTCCGGCGCGGGTCATCGCCATGTGCAACCAGAAGGGCGGCGTCGGCAAGACGACGTCCACCATCAACCTCGGTGCCGCGCTGGCGGAGTACGGCCGCCGGGTGCTCCTCGTCGACTTCGACCCCCAGGGCGCGCTGTCCGTGGGCCTGGGCTTCAGCCCGCACGAGCTGGACCTCACCGTCTACAACCTGCTCACCCAGCGGGACTGCCACGTCGGCGACGTCCTGCTCCCGACGGCCGTCGAGGGCCTGGACCTGCTGCCCAGCAACATCGACCTGTCGGCCGCCGAGGTGCAGCTGGTCAACGAGGTCGCGCGCGAGCAGACCCTGACCCGCGCGCTGCAGCCGGTGCTGGCGGAGTATGACGTGATCCTCATCGACTGCCAGCCGTCCCTCGGCCTGCTGACGGTCAACGCGCTGGCCGCGGCCGACAGCGTGATCATCCCGCTGGAGTGCGAGTACTTCGCCCTGCGCGGCGTCGCCCTGCTCATGGACACCATCGAGAAGGTGCAGGACCGCATCAACCCGCGGCTGGAGCTCGAGGGGGTGCTGGCGACCATGTACGACTCCCGGACCCTGCACTCCCGCGAGGTGCTGGCCCGGGTGGTGGACGCGTTCGGCGACAAGGTGTTCCACACCGTGATCAGCCGCACCGTCAAGTTCCCGGAGACCACCGTGGCGGGCGAGCCGATCACGTCGTACGCGGCCACCTCGCCCGGCGCCGAGGCCTACCGGATGCTGGCCCGCGAGGTCCTGGCCGACTGACCGGTCGGCTACCGTTCCCGCGTGCCCGACTCCCTCGACGTCGACGCCGTCGACGCCGACTCCGTCGACGCCGACCGCCTCGAGGTCGACGCGACCGTCGTTGATGAGTCGGGGGTCGAGTCGGGCGGCGAGTCGGGCGGCGAGTCCCCGGCGCAGGCTCCCGCGGGCGAGGCGGGCTTCAGCGTCCGGGTCGAGGGCTTCGAGGGCCCGTTCGACCTGCTGCTGTCCCTGATCTCCAAGCACAAGCTCGAGGTCACCGAACTCGCCCTGCACCAGGTCACCGACGACTTCATCGCGCACATCCGGGCGCAGGGCTCGGAGTGGGACCTCGACGAGACGACGGAGTTCCTCGTCGTCGCCGCGACCCTGCTCGACCTCAAGGCCGCCCGGCTGCTGCCCAGCGGGGAGGTCGAGGACGAGGAGGACCTCGCGCTGCTCGAGGCCCGCGACCTGCTGTTCGCGCGGCTGCTGCAGTACCGCGCCTACAAGCAGGTCGCGGCGCTGTTCGCCGAGCGGATGGCGCACGAGGGCCGTCGGTGGCCGCGCACGGTCGGGCTGGAGCCGCGGTTCGCCGAGCTGCTGCCGGAGGTGCTGCTCGGGCTGGGGCCGGACGAGTTCGCGGCGCTGGCGGCCAGGGCGCTGGAACCACGCCCGGAACCCACGCTGTCGACGGCGCACGTCCACGTGGTCCGCGTCAGCGTCCGCGAGCAGGCGGCGGTCCTGGTGGACCGGCTGCGGCGCGCCGGTACCGCCACGTTCCGGGCGCTGGTGTCCGACGCGGACACCACCCTGATCGTGGTCGGCCGGTTCCTCGCGCTGCTGGAGCTGTACCGCGAGGGCGTCGTGCACTTCGACCAGATCACCCCGCTCGGCGAGCTCACCGTCCGCTGGACCGGCGAGCAGTCCGGTGAGGTGGACGTGCAGGACGAGTTCGATGACGAGCAGCCGGACCAGCGCGCCGACGGACCGCAGGCCGAGACTGCCGACACCGAGTCGGGCACCGATCCCGACGCAGCTGCCGACCCCGAGGCACGCGACGACGAAGGGGACCACCCGTGAGCGACACCCCGGACCAGCCGGCCGAGTCCGTGCCGGTTCCCGCCGAGGCCGACGACGACCTCGGCGCCCCGTCGCTGGCCGCAGCGCTGGAGGCGCTGCTGCTGCTGGCCGACGAGCCGATGCCGGTCGTCGCGCTGGCGGAGGCGGTGCGCCGGCCGGTGGCGGAGGTCGAGGCGACGGTGCTCGGGCTGGCCGAGCAGTACGACGAGGACGGCCGTGGGTTCGAGCTGAGGGACGTGGCCGGAGGGTGGCGCTACTACACCCGGGAGTCCTGCGCGCCGGTCGTCGAGCGGTGGGTCCGCGACGGCCAGCAGGCCCGGCTCACCCACGCGGCGATGGAGACGCTCGCGGTGGTGGCCTACCGCCAGCCGGTCAGCCGGGCCCGCGTCGGCGCCGTACGCGGAGTCAACGTCGACGGCGTCATGCGCACGCTGGTGTCCCGGGGGCTGGTCGAGGAGTCCGGGCACGACCCGGAGTCCGGGGCGATCCTGTACCGCACCACGTCGCACTTCCTGGAACGGCTCGGGCTGGCGTCGCTGGAGGAGCTGCCCCCGCTGGCGGAGCACCTGCCCGACCTCGGCGACCTCGACGAGGTGCTGGACTCCGTCGCGGGCGGGGAGTGACGAGGTGTCCGCCACCGACGAGGGCCGGCTGGTACGGCTGCAGAAGGTGCTGGCCGCGGCCGGCGTCGGCAGCCGGCGGGCCTGCGAGCAGCTGATCGAGGAGGGGCGGGTCGAGGTCGACGGCCGGCCGGTCCTGGAGCAGGGGATGCGGGTCGACCCCCGCACCGCGGTCATCCACGTCGACGGCGTCCGCGTCCCGACCGCCCCGGACGTCACCGTGCTGGCGTTCAACAAGCCGCGCGGGGTGCTGTCCACGATGAGCGACGACCGGGGGCGCCCGTGCGTGGGCGACTACGTCGCGGACCGCGAGGACCGGCTGTTCCACGTCGGACGCCTCGACGCGGACACCGAGGGGCTGCTGCTGCTCACCAACGACGGGGACCTCGCCCACCGCCTCATGCATCCCTCGCACGGCGTGCAGAAGACCTACGTCGCCACCATCGCGGCGCCGGTGCCGCGGGGGCTGGGACGTCGGCTGCGCGACGGCGTCGAGCTCGAGGACGGCCCAGTGCGGGCCGACTCGTTCCGGGTGGTGCAGAACGCGCCGGGTCGGGCCATGGTCGAGGTCGTGCTGCACGAGGGCCGCAAGCACGTGGTGCGCCGGATGCTGGCGGAGGCCGGCAGCCCGGTGCAGGAGCTGGTGCGCACCCGGATCGGCCCGATCGCCCTGGGACAGCTGCGGCCGGGCCGGCACCGCACCCTCACCGGGGGGGAGCTGGGAGCCCTCTACACGGCCGCGGGGCTGTGACCGCCCCGCGCTAGGGTGACGCGCGACCCGACGGGATTCGCGCGAGCAGGAGGTGGGCGGTGCCACTGCGGGGGATCCGCGGCGCGACATGCCTCACGGCCGACGACGCCGACGAGATGTCGGAGGCGGTGGTCGAGCTCCTCTCGGTCATGATCGAGCGCAACGGGCTGACGCACGACGACCTGGTCAGCGTCATCTTCACGGCGACGCCGGACATCCACTGCGGCTTCCCGGCGGCGGCGGGGCGGGCGATCGGCCTGGTCGACGTACCGCTGCTGTGCGCGCAGGAGATCGACGTCACCGGTGCGATGCCGCTGGTCGTCCGCGTCCTCATGCACGCCGAGCTGGACCGCGCGCTGACCGAGGTGTCGCACGTCTACCTGCGCGGGGCGGAGGCGCTGCGCGTGGACCTGGCGCAGTGACCGAGGCCGACGGCCCGGTCGCGCCGGCTGGTAGTCGGGAGTCGGTCTCGGGTCCGGAACCGATTCTCGGTCCGGAGCCGGTCGCCGGGCCGGTGCTGGTCGTCGGTACCGGGCTGCTCGGCGCCTCCGTCGGGCTGGCCTTGCGTCGCGCCGACGTCGACGTCCTGCTCGAGGACACCGATGACGCGGCCAGGGACGAGGCGGTCGCTCGCGGGGCCGGGCGTGCGAGGCGGGACGGCGACGTCCCGGTGCTGGTCGTCGTCGCGGTCCCCCCGGCGGCCGCCGGGGCGGTGCTGGCCCGGGAGCTGGCCCGGTGGCCGCAGGCCACCGTCACCGACGTCACCTCGGTCAAGACGCGCCCGCTGGCCCAGGCCGTTGCCGCCGGTGGCGGCGCCGAACGGTTGGTCGGCGGCCACCCGATGGCCGGGCGCGAGGTGTCCGGTCCGGGTGCCGCCCGTGCCGACCTGTTCGACGACCGGGTCTGGGTCCTCACCCCCCTCCCGGGCACGGAGCCGGAGCGACTGGAGCAGGTCCGCGCCCTGGTGCAGACCTGCGGGGGCCTGCCGGTCCAGCTGGCCCCCGAGGACCACGACCGGGCGGTGGCGCTGACGTCGCACAGCCCGCAGGTGCTGTCCTCCCTTCTCGCCTCGCGGCTGGCTGACGCCCAGCAGGCGTACGTCGAGGTCTCCGGGCAGGGCCTGCGCGACGTCACCCGGATCGCCGCGTCCGACCCCGCGCTGTGGGCGGAGATCCTCGGCGCCAACGCGACCCCCGTGGCCGACGTCCTCGACGTGGTCGCGCAGGACCTGGCCCGAGTCGTCGACGCGCTGCGGGCGCTCGGGGGATCCGGGGCCGATCCCGAGCCGCGGGAGGTGCTGGTCGACGTGCTGGCGCGTGGCAACGCAGGCCACGCCCGCGTCCCGGGCAAGCACGGCGCCGAAGCACGCCCGTACGTCGCCGTGCCGGTCAAGGTGGCCGACCGGCCGGGCGAGCTCGCCCGGCTGTTCGTGGCCGCCGGTGACCTGGGGATCAACCTGGAGGACGTCCGGATCGAGCACGTGCTCGGGCGGCCCAGCGGCCTGGTCGAGCTCGCGGTGCGACCCGCCGTTGCGGCCGACCTGGTCGAGGGGCTGCGCCGTCGCGGGTTCGACGTACGGGCCTGACGTGCCGGCGGACTCGATCCGTCGAGCCTGCGGGCGGGTCGGCGACGGCCGCCGGCGGGTAGGCTCCCCGGCGCGATGAACGACACCCTGCCCGCCGCCGCGCGGACCGCCGTGGTCGCCGTCGACGGGCCGTCGGGGTCGGGCAAGTCCAGCGTGTCCCGCGGGGTGGCTGCGCGGCTGGGGCTGCGGTACCTGGACACCGGTGCGATGTACCGCGCGATGACCTGGTGGATGCTGCACGAGGGCGTGGATGTGGACGACGCCTCGGCCGTCGCGGCCCGGTGCGCGGAACCCGAGCTGCTGGTGGGGACCGACCCGGCGGCGCCGGGCATCAGCGTCGACGGGGTGGACGTGTCCCAGGCGATCCGGGAGGAGCCGGTGACCGCCGCGGTCAGTGCGGTGGCGGCCGTGCCCGAGGTGCGGGCCCGGCTGGTGCTCCTGCAGCGCGACGTCGTCGCAGAGGCCGGCCGTGCGGGCACCGGGGCGGTCGTCGAAGGTCGCGACATCGGAGGGGTCGTCCTGCCCGACGCTGACGTCAAGGTGTTCCTCACCGCCGACCCGTCGGTCCGGGCCGCGCGTCGCGCTGCCGAGGACGCCGCCCGCGGCGGCGCCGAGGCCGACCACGACCGGGTCCGCGGCACCGAGGCGGACCTGCGCCGGCGTGATGCCCACGACTCCAGCCGGGCCGCCTCTCCGCTGCGCCGCGCGGACGGGGCGGTCGAGGTGGACGCCACCCACCTCGACCTGCCCCAGGTCATCGACGCCGTCGTCGGCCTGGTGGTCGCCGCGGCGGGTGCGCGCGCCACCGGGAGCCGGGCGTGACCGCGGCGCCGAGGGCGTCGGGCGCGGCGCACGGGCGCAACCTGGGCTCGCTGCTGCTGCGCTCGGCGTACCGGCTGCGCGTCACCGGAGCCCACCTGGTCCCGCGGCGCGGTCCGCTGCTGCTGGTCGCCAACCACACCAGCGACCTCGACGCCGCGGTGCTCTTCGCGGCCGGCCCCCGCCCGGTGCACCTGATGACCCGCGCCGACGGCTTCGTCCCGCCGCTGGACCGCCTTCTGCGCTCGACCGGGCAGATCGCGGTCCGCTGCGGCGAGCCGGACCGCGAGGCGCTGCGCTCCGCCGCGGCCGTGCTGGCCGACGGCCGCGCCGTCGGGCTGTTCCCGGAGGGGTCGCCGGGGCCCGGGGACGTCGCCCGGATCCGGCACGGGGTGGCCTACCTCCAGGCGCGTACCGGCGCTGCGGTGGTCCCGGTCGCGATCCTGGGGACGCGGGCGGCGGGGCAGTCGGCAGTGGCGTGGCCGCCCGCTCGGACCCTGATCGACGTCGTGTTCGGCACGCCGCTGGACCTGGTCCCGGTGCCCGACCCGTGCCGGCGCGCGGACCTCGCGCGGCTGGGGGAGCGGGTGCGGCAGGGGCTCGCGGACCACGTACGGCTGGCATCCGCCCGGACCGGCCAGGACATCCCGGGCGACGAGCCCGCCCGACCCGACGTGCGCGGACTGGCCGCGCGGGAGGCTTCATGAGCGACGAGCGCGCGCAGGGTCCCGGCGACGGCGACCCGGGTCAGGCCGCGGGTCCAGGCGCTGGCCCCGACGTGGGTCCGGGTGAGGGCGAGGCCGCCGACTGGCAGGCCGACGCCGGCTGGGTCGAGGTCGACGACGAGGAACTCGCGGCCGATCTCGGCGACCTGGACGAGGAGGACCCCGAGGAGGCGGCGCTGGCGGCGTACGCCGCGGCGGTGGCCGAGTTCGGGGACCTCGACGCCGACCTGGTGCCGGACGAGGCGCACGGCGGGCCGGTCCCGGTGGTCGCCGTCGTCGGCCGCCCGAACGTCGGGAAGTCCACCCTGGTCAACCGGATCCTGGGGCGCCGCGAGGCGGTCGTCGAGGACGTGCCGGGCGTGACCCGCGACCGGGTGCTGTATGACGCCGAGTGGGCCGGCCGCAGGTTCCAGCTGCTCGACACCGGTGGCTGGGAGCGCAAGGTCAAGGGGATGGCCGCGCAGATCGCAGCCCAGGCCGAGCGCGCCGTGGCCGACTCCGACGTCGTGATGTTCATCGTGGACGCGACGGTCGGCGCCACCGACACCGACGAGGCCGTGGTACGCGTCCTGCGGCAGGCCGGCAAACCGGTGCTGCTGGTGGCCAACAAGGTGGACGACGCCCGGACCGAGGCCGACGCGGCCCTGCTGTGGTCGCTCGGCCTGGGGCAGCCGTACCCCGTGTCCGCCCTGCACGGCCGGGGCAGCGGCGACCTGCTGGACGCCGTGCTCGAGGCGATGCCGGAGGAGGGCAGCGGAGCGCTGCGTCAGCGCGGGCCTCGACGGGTGGCGCTGCTGGGCAAGCCGAACGTGGGCAAGTCCTCGCTGCTGAACCGGCTGGCGGGCGAGGACCGCGTCGTCGTCGACGACAAGGCGGGGACCACCGTCGACCCCGTCGACGAGCTGGTGGAGCTCGGCGGGCGGACCTGGCGCTTCGTCGACACCGCCGGCATCCGGAGGCGGGTCAAGGAGGCGGGCGGCCACGAGTTCTACGCCTCCCTGCGGACCCAGGCGGCGCTGGAGCGGGCCGAGGTCGCGGTCGTGCTGGTCGACGCCAGCCAGCCGCTGACCGAGCAGGACACCCGGATCGTGTCGATGGTGGTGGAGTCCGGTCGGGCGCTGGTGATCGCCTTCAACAAGTGGGACCTGGTGGACGAGGAGCGCCGTCGCTACCTGGACCGGGAGATCGACCGCGACCTGGTGCAGGTGACGTGGGCCCCGCGCGTCAACGTGTCGGCCCGCACCGGCCGGCACGTGGACCGGCTGGTGCCCGCGCTGGACTCCGCGCTGGCCGGGTGGGAGACCCGCGTCTCCACCGGTCGCCTCAATGCGTTCTTCGCCGAGATGGTGGCCGCGCACCCGCACCCGATCCGGGGCGGCAAGCAGCCCCGCATCCTGTTCGGCACCCAGGTGTCGGTGGCTCCGCCCACGTTCGTGCTGTTCACGACCGGGTTCCTGGAGGCCGGCTACCGGCGGTTCGTGGAGCGGCGGCTGCGCGAGGAGTTCGGGTTCGTCGGCTCGCCGATCCGGGTCAACCTCCGGGTGCGGGAGAAGCGCCGCCGGCGCTGAGCCGGGCGCGTGCCCACGTCCTCAGCGGGCGCGCCAGCGCTTCCACAGCGCCGCACCGGTGGCCCGGACCTTGCCGTCGGCGTGCAGCTCGGCGGTGACGAGCATCCGGTCCTCGTCCGCGTCGGTGACCCAGGCGCGCAGCGTCAGCGGTCCGGCCAGCGGAGTCGGGCGCAGGTAGCGCAGGTCCAGGCCGGCCGTGACGTACGCCAGCCCGCTGCCCGGTGGCACCAGGCCGGTGCGCTCGCCGTGCAGCATCATCGCGGCTGCGGTGTGGCAGTCCAGGACGGTCGCGATGATGCCGCCGTTGAGGAACCCGCCGCCGTTGTCATGCTCCGGCCAGGGCTCGAACGACGCGATCACGGCGCCGAGCTCCCCGTCGGCGTCGGCGCCGGTGTCGGCGTCGGGGAAGCTGCGCAGCCGCAGGCCCTTCGGGTTGGCGTGACCGCAGCCGAAGCAGGTCAGGAAGGGGTACAGGCGCTCCTGGATGCTGAGAGCGTCCGGGGCGTCGGTGACGTCGTCGTCGGCCATGCATACCAGCATGCCCCGCGGATTCGGAGGGGCTGCCAAGGTCGGGTAAGGTTTCCCCGCTCCTGGCAGGCCCGGGGGCGACGGGCTGTGGCGCAGCTTGGTAGCGCACTTGACTGGGGGTCAAGGGGTCGCAGGTTCAAATCCTGTCAGCCCGACACACCGTGTTCGCCGTCAGAGGCCGTCCCTGAGAAGGGGACGGCCTCTCGCGTTCTGCGTGGGGGTGGGGCGCAGTGCGGCGGACTCGAGAAGGATCTTCCGCGGAAGATCCACTTCGTCGTCGATCCGATGGGCTCCAGGACCGCTGCTGAGGTCGCGTCGGGCTGCCCGGCCTGGGATCGCGCGGGTGGTGCAACTAACTCCCGGTGCGAGCAGGGGTGGCTCCGCGGGCGACGTCGCCGATCCGCAGGAGGTCCTCGGCCAGCCGCAGGTCCCTGTCGCGGTGCGGGGGAATGACCGCGGCGAAGAAGCGGTCCAGCAGCCACGGCGCGAGCAGCACTTGGAACGACTGGGTGATGCGGGTCTGCGTCCCATGCGCCTCCAGCTCGATCCGCCACAGTGTGCTGTCGGGGAGCAGGCGAGACGGGACCGTCCGCCAGGCCAGTTCACGCGGCGGGTCGACGGCGACAATCTCGCACTGACGGCTCCAGATCGCCCAGCCAGCCCTGTTGCGACCGCGGAACTGCGCTCCCGGCAGCGCCGCGTGCGTCGCGCCCAGCCACCGGGCACCCCGGCACTCGTGGCTCCATTCGCCGACTCGGGTGACGTCGGACACGACGTCCCACACCTGCTGCACGGTGGCGTCGACGAGCACCTCGACGCGTGAGGCCTTCTGCACCTCGGACATGGCTCCTCCTCGTGGTCCGTGCCCTCGCCGATCAGGTGACGCCATCGCCCAGCAGGCGGTCGATCGTCTCCGCGAGCCACCGTTCGTACTCCTCCAGCGACCGGCGGCCGACCTGCGTGAGCAGGACGAACGCATCGGCGCCCATCACGACCCACAGGGCGTCGAGCACGTCGGCGTCGTCCGGGCGGTCCGTCACCAGGGCGATGCCCTCGCGAATGTTGTCTCGCCTTCGGTTCTCCAGCTCGTGGATCTTGGCTGCGAGCTGCGCGTCGCTGGCGCCCGCCTCGGACAGAGCGCGGCGCAACCCGTACGTGCGCTGGTTGATCCCGGCGAGCAACCGGGCAGCGGCCGCGATCCGGTCCCCGCGACTCCCGGTGCCGAGCGCCGCGAACTCGGGTCGTTCGGAGAGCGTCACCGGCGCGGTGTCACCGACGACGCTCACGTCAATGGCCCGCAGGAGCAGCTCACCCTTGGAGCGGAAGTTCGCGTAGACCGTCTCGACCGACACGCCGGCCTGCCTAGCGATGTCGCGCATCCCGGTCCCGGCCCAACCCTGCTCTGCGAAGAGCGTGGTGGCTGCCGCCACCACGAGGGCGGCAGTCTCCTCGGCCTGCTTCTGCCGACGCGCGGATCGGTACGGCCGTCGGGCCCGCCCCGCAGCGGTGTCCGCGGTCATACTGCGGGGTGCCTGCTCGGTGAAGGAGTCGGGGTCCACCGCGCCCTGGCCTGGCGCCGATAGGCGGGACCGAAGCCGTACAGCAGCACCCACCGCTGCAGGGCCGGCACCTTGTGTACGACGACCTCGTACCCCTCGGGGTCGATGTCCTCGATGAGCCAGTGGCCCTCCATCGCCAACTGCCGCGTGGACTTGGGTGTGAGGTTGTACTCCTGCTCCACGGCGTCCCAGTCCGCCGCGCTGATGCTCGCGGCCACGACCGGCATCGCCTCGGCCACCTCGCGGTTCAGGTGCGGGACGAGCACCTCGGTCAGGTCGTCGAGGGCGGCGACCAGGACGGCCCGCGGTGGGTCGCCGGCCGTCTGCGCGTACTCGCGCGCGGCAGCGGTGACGCGGTCGGCGGCGGGGGACACCCGCGCGTGGTCCGCCTCCAAGGAGTCCAGCAACTTCGCCGCGTCCGGGTTGTGCCGACGGACCACGGGCCACAGGCCCTCGTCCTCGCTGCGGTGGTGCGCGTGCAGGAACTCCATCATCCAGACGACGTGGTGCCCCAGTGCCGTCCGCTGACGTCCCGCCGGCGGCGCCTCGGCCGCCAGGACGTCCCGGGCGCGGCGGAGGTCGCGCTTCAGGGCCGCGTGCACGATCCCCATCATCCGGGTGTCGGCCGGACCGGTCGCCGTGGTCATGTGGCCACCTCCTCGACGTGACGACCGAAGGCTAGAACAAGAGACTAATGAATACAAGTCTGTTCCGATCAAATCTCCGTTCGCTCCCGGTGGTGCACCGTCCGCGTGCCGCGCGCGGAAACGGAGAAGTGGATCTTCCGCGGAAGATCCACTTCTCGCTCCGGTCCCGTTCACGGCGGTGTGCGACGCGGTCAGGCTGGTGGGTTGGTCCCCTCGCAGGGACGGCCTCACGCCTGCTGCGAGGGGTGGGCGCGGTCCGGCGGACGGGAGAACGATCTTCCGCCGAAGATCGTTTCGGGCAGTCGCACCCGTGTGGCGGACCGTGTCGATGACACGACCCCGAGCGTCCGCACCGAGGCTGGCACACAGAGAAGTGGATCTTCCGCGGAAGATCCACTTCTCGTTGGTGCGGTGCGGTGCGGTGCGGTTAGGAGGTCGGCAGGACCGCGCTCACGACGGTGAAGCAGGAGCGCTTGGCCTGACCGGTGCTCAGGTTCAGCGTCCCGGAATTGTCGTCGATCTTGGCCCCCGTCAGGCAGTAGACGGTGCCGTTGACGGCCGTGCTCGGCACGACCAGGCTGCCCCGCCAGTTGCTGACGCGCTTCGCGGCGCCCGTGCGGGTCAGCGCGATGTCCGGAGTGCCGGTCACCGCGGAGCCACCGGGGACGGTCGTCTTCCACTGGGCCACCGCGTGCGCGGCCGGCTTCACCGCGACCTTCGCCTTGAACTGGACGAGGACCTTGACGGTCACATCGCCACCGGTCACGTCGAGCTCACGGACCTTCGTGATCTCGTCGGCCCGCGGGCCGGCGAACGCGAGCATGGTGATGCCGAGCTTCTGACCGTGGTGGCCCTGGGTCTGCACGTGCTGCTGGGTCTGCACGTGCTGCTGGGTCTGCGCGTGCTGCTGGGTGTGCAGCTGCTCCTGGGTCTGGAGCTGGGTCTGGAGCTGCTCCTGGGTCTGCAGCTGGGTCTGCAACTGGGTCTGGGTTGTCTGCCCCGAGCACTCGGGGTGCTGGCACTGGCCGCAGTCGGCCAGGGCGGCGGTTCCGGCCGCCATGGGGGCCGCAGCGATCGCCAACGCCACGCTCAGGGGCAGAAGGCGGCTGGTGCGCATGCGAGTCATCCCTCTCGTGTGTCGTCGTGTCCTGTGTGGGTGTCCGCCGCGGAGGTGGACCGGGTGGGTCCCGAGTCCTCCGCGACCGGTCCGGTCGACGGGGCGGTCGGTGGCGCCTGCGGCGCCGCCCTGCCGGGGCGGGGCGCCGCAGGCTCGGGGCCTGCACTCCCGGCAGAGCCCCCCGAGTTGGCGCCGCTGCCACCGGTGCCGGACTCGGAGCCGGTCCCGGTGCTGGCGCCACCGCCGGTGGTTCCGCCACCGCTGCCGCTGTCGGAGTTGGTGGTGCCGGAGCCGCTGCCGGAGCCGGAGCCGGAGCCGGAGCCGGAGCCGGAGCCGGTGCCGGAGCCGCCACCGGAGTTGTCAGTGCCGGAGCCGGTGCCGGTGCCGGAGCCGCTGCTGGTGCCGGAGCCGCTGCTGGTGCCGGAGCCGGATCCGCTACCGGGGTTGGTCTCGGAGTTGCTGCCACCGGAGTTGTCGCCCCCGGTGTTCCCGTGGCCGTTCGACCCCGGTGTCGCGTTCTGCTCGGTCCCCGTCACGCGGGCGCAGTACGCGTCAATGGCCTGCGGGCCACCCGCACGCTCGGCCAGCCGTGGACGCAGCTCCGCCCGCTCGCTCGCCGAACCCGAGATCCACACCAGGCACTGACCGCGCACGGTCACGGGCGCCGCGGGCCCACTCGGGCGACCGGTCGATGACGGCAGCCCCGTCGTCCCCGACGACGCACTGCCACCAGGAGAGCCGGTCGCTCCCGTGGCCGTGGCGGATGCCGAATCGCTCGGAAGGGCCGTGGTGGGTTCCGCGGGTGCCGGCGGTGGAGGCGGCGGGGCGCCGAGCACGTCGTGGACGAACTGCTGGAGGGGGGCCGGCAGCGATCCGGTGATAGCGGCGGCCGCGACCCCGCTCGACAGCGCGACGGCGCCGGCGACCAGGCCGATCGCGGCAGCCCGGCCCAGGCGACGGCGTCCGCGCCGCGGTGCCAGGGACGTCACCGCGTCGGCCGCCGACGACGTCGATGCACGGAAGGCGGCGACGGCCTCGGCCTCACCGGTCAGTTCCTCGGGGGCCCCTGGTCCGGCCGCCGCGGCCACCAGATCGAGCAGCCGGGCCTCGGCGGCGGTCACGGCCTCCGCCCGGCCCTCGAGGACGGCCTCCATCCGGAGGACGTCCTCGGGGGACGGTTCCGGTGCCGGGCCACGGGTGGTGCTCACGTACCCAAGAGCGTCCCCGATGGTCGTGGCGTTACGGTCCGTCCCCGCCCGGTCCGAGACGCTCGGCAAGGGTGCGCAGCCCGCGGTGGGCCAGCACGCGGATCGCCCCGGGCGAGCGGTTCATGATCGAAGCCACGTCGGCCACGGGAAGGCCCGCGACGGCGCGCAGGAAGACCGCCTCGGCCTGGGCCGGCGGGAGCGCGGCGATCATGACCAGTGCCCTGCGCGTCGACTCCGCCACGACGGCCAGGTCCGCGGGGTCCGGGGCGGCACCGGGGTCCTCCGGCAGGTCCTCGACGGGCGTGACCGGGCGGCGCATGCGGCGCCGCTGCTCGTCCGCCCACCGGTGGCGGGCCACGGCCCACAACCAGGCGCGGAAGGCTCCGGCGTCACCCTCGAAGGCGCTCAGGTCGCGTACCACGGACGCCCACGTCTCGGCGGCCACGTCCTCCGCGTCGGGCCCGGCCAGCAACCAGAGGTAGCGCAGCAGCAGCGGCTGCATCCCGCGATACAGCACGGCGAACGCGTCGGGGTCGCCCGCGCGCGCTCCCGTCAGCGCGGCGTCGAGGTGCGCGTCCACACCCCGAGTCTCCGGCAACGTCCTCGCCGGCGAAGCAGGACCCCGACCCGCCCGGTGGGCACGACGTCGAGGGTCGCGGCTGGCGGTCACCGCGACCGGGACCGGCGTCGTTCGTCCTTGAGTACAGGAGCCAGAAGCACGCAGCGGCCCCCGGTGGTCGTGAGGGACACCGGGGGCCGCTGCGTGCGTCCGGAGCCCGGGGACCCCCGACGACGGTGCATCCGTAGGCGGGTCAGCGGCGGAAGTACTCATCAGAGCGCCGTCCAGCGCGTTCGACGCATGACGACCGCCCCACCGAGAAGGAGCACCGCCATGAGGAAGATCGCGATCGCCGCGGCCGCCGTCGCCGCCACGCTGACCCTGGCCGCCTGTAGCAGTTCGTCCGACGAGGCGGCATCGACGACGGAGCCCGCCGCGACGGCCTCGGCGACCGCCGAGGAGTCGATGCCGGACGAGACCCAGGAGGAGTCGGCCACCGGGGACATCGTCGATGTCGCCAGCACCACCGAGGGGTTCACCACCCTGACGACCGCCGTCACCGAGGCCGGACTCGTCGACACGCTGAAGGGTGAGGGACCGTTCACGGTCTTCGCCCCGACCGACGACGCGTTCGCCGCCCTGCCCGACGGTCTGCTCGACGCGCTGCTCCTGCCCGAGAACAAGGAGCTGCTCACCAAGATCCTCACGTACCACGTGGTGGCGGGGAACGTGATGGCCGCTGATGTCACCGACGGCGAGGTGGCCACCGTCGAGGGTCAGACCGTGACCCTCTCGACGGCCGACGGCGTAAAGGTGAACGACGCCACGGTCATCCAGGCCGACGTCGTCACGTCCAACGGCGTCATCCACGCGATCGACGCCGTCCTGCTGCCGCCGGACGTCGACCCGAACGCCCTGCTGGGGTAGATCCCGCTCCGACAACTGACTTGTGGTGCCGGTTGCGTGAGCTACAGCTCACGCAACCGGCACCACAGTCGTCGGTGGGCCGGCCTACCGCCGCGGGTCGGCGGCCGATCGTCGGGCGGCCACCTCGTCCCGGCGCACGGTCGCGGCCGGGACGCCCCCGACCGCCCAGCGCTCCGGCTCGACCGGCCACATCCCGCCCCGCACGCGGGAGCGCTCGACGCCGAGGGTCTCGACCAGCAGGTCGGTGAAGCCGGCCAGCAGACGCTGGGCGCTGTCGAGCGGGCGTCCCTCCAGCAGCATGAAGTGGAAGTACGGCGCCTCCTCGGCGCCGTCCGCGACGAGGTCGCCCCCGACGCACACCAGCGGTGCCCGGTGCTCGTGCGCGAACGCGCGGACCCGGTCCACCGGGCACGCCAGCTCTTCTGCGAACAGGGCGCACGAGCGGCGCAGCAGCTCGGCCACGGCCCCGTCGGTGTGACGGCCCTCGACGAGGTGGTAGGTGACGATCGGCATGGTGGCCATCCTCCCTGTCGGCGGACCGGCTGTCGGTGCACCGGCGCGAGCGCCGGACGCGCACCGACAGCCCGTGGTCCGCCGACCGAGGCTCAGGCGGGCCGGATCACGTGTAGACGGTCAGGAACGTGTCCTTGGCCTCGCGCGCGTAGTAGTCCAGGCCGCGCGGCAGCTGGTCCATCGTCCAGGTGACGCAGGGACGGTCGTAGTTGAAGTTGTAGCCCCCGGCGAAGACCTCGTTGCGGTTGCCGGCAGGGTCGAAGAAGTAGATCGTCTCGCCGCGGGTGATGCCGTGCCGGGTGGGTCCGATGTCGATCGGCACGTCGTCCATGACCAGGATGTCGCCGGCGTCCTGGACCTTGTTCCAGTCCCGCAGCTGGAACGTGAAGTGGTGCAGTCCCCCGTCCTCGCCCTTGATGAGGGCGATGTCGTGGGTCTTGCTGCTGCAGGACAGCCAGGTCGCGATCAGGGGAGCGCCGTCGTCGAGGGAGGCGACCATGCGCTCCACCGGGGCGAAGTCGAGCACGTCGACGAAGAAGCGCTCCGCCGTCTCGACGTCGTCACCCTTGATGAGCATGTGGTCCAGGAACGGGGCGCCGATGCCGCGCAGGTGTCGCGGGGCGGACATCGGGTTGAAGGTGCCGACGTCGGTGCCCACGTACGTCATGTCGTGGTAGAAGTCGACCTGGTGGCCCAGCAGCGAGACGCTGAACCCGTCACCGACCTCGCGGTTGTCGCCCTTGGCGAAGCGGGTCGTGGGCAGGCCGAACCGCTGGGCGGCGGACTCGAAGCGGTCGAGGTCCTCGGAGAAGCGGACCTTGAAGCCCAGTTTGACCAGACCGACGCCACCCTCCTCCAGCACGACGGAGTGGTGGTCCCACTCGTCCCAGCCCTTGTACCAGACGGTGTTCCCGTCGGCCGCGACCTCGTTGAGGCCGACCGTCTCGCCGTAGTGCTTCCGGGCCTCGTCCAGGTCCGTGACACGGACGTGGACGTACCCGAGGCGCATGACGCCCATTCGCGTGCTCCCTTGTTCGGCGGCCTGTCCCGGGGCTGGTCAGACCGGGGTCGGATCGGGTGCTGCTGCACCCTCAGGGAAGCGCAGTGCGACCTGGGTCACACAGGACCGTTCGGGATTCCCGAACGCCGGGCGCCCGTTCCCCGCGCCCGTCCGGAGCACCCGGGACCTAGGTCCCGCAGCGGCCCGGCGCACTAGGGTCGCCGACGTGGCCGCACCCCCCGTCGCCGTGGTCACCGGGGCTACCGGCACTCTCGGCCGCCTGCTGGTGGCGGACCTCGCCGGGCGTGGCATGCGGGTGCTCGCGGTGAGCCGGTCGGGCGCCGGAATCGGGGTCGGCGAGTCGTGGTCCGTCGCGGCCGACCTCGCGTCCGCGGGAGCGGTCATGACGATCCGCGCGGCGCTGCCGCCCGGTGACCTCGCCATGGCCGTCCATGCCGTCGGGCTGCCGGGCTCCCCGGGGGTGCTGGACGTCGACCCCGCCGAGCTCGGCCGGGCCGTGGACCTCAAGGCCGGCGGCCTGCTCCGGCTTCTCGACGCGGTGGGGGACCGGCTGGTCGCGGGGAGCCGCATCGTGGCCGTCGGCGGTCACCTGGGCGCGGAACCGTCCGAGCACTCACCGCTGGCCGGGGTCGCGAACGCGGCGCTGGCCAACCTGGTGCGTCAGCTCGCCGGTCCGCTGGGACGCCGAGGTGCCACCGTCCACCTGGTGGCACCGGGGCCGTTCGACAGCCCCCGCGTGGACGGGCTGGTCGCCGCGCGCGCCGTCGGGGACGGCGTCACCGAGGAGGAGGCCCGTCGGGTCCTGCTCGCGCAATACCCCAGCGGTCGCCTGCCGCGCGCGGAGGAGGTGGCCGGGGTCATCACCATGCTGCTGGAGCCGGGGGCAGCTGCACTGCACGGTGCGACGCTGTCGGCCGACGGCGGCATCCGCCGCGGGATCCTCTAGGAACGAGCCGCGACCGCGTCCTGGCTCAGTCCGTCCCCAACCGGGTCGGGTCGTCGAACGGCGTCACGACGGGCAGCCCCTCGGCCTCGGAGATCCGGCGGCCGATCTGCGCGGCGGCGCCCTTCACCGCCCGGTCGAGCTCCTCGCGCTTGGGCAGGACGCGGAACTCCGGCCCGGACAGGCTGATGGCGCCGACGACGACGCCGTATGCGTCCCGGACCGGCGCCGCCACGCAGGCCACGGCCGGCACGACCTCGCCGGTCTCGTGGGCCACGCCGGTGGCGCGCACCTCGGCGAGCTCCGCGAGGAGGACGTCCCGGTCGGTGATGGTGTGCTCGGTGAAGCGCCGCAGGGGCGCGGAGTCCAGCGCCTGGGCGAGCTGCCGGTCGCTGGCGTGGGCGAGCAGGGCCTTGCCCAGGGCACAGCAGTGCGGAGCGAGCCGCGAACCGACCCGCAGCCCGGCGACCGACACCTGGTGGCGGGCGGCGAACTTGTCCAGGTACAGCACCTCGCCGCGGACGAGCACGGCGAGGTTCGTCGTCTCCCCGGTCTCCTCGTTCAGGGCGCGCAGCACGGGCGCCGCGAGCGAGCGCAGGTTGGTGCCGGCGCGCATGGTCTCGTACAGCTCGACGATCCTCCAGCCGAGCCGGTAGCGCCCGCGTCCCGACGTGGTGAGCAGGCCGGTGTCCACCAGGCTGGTCATGAGCGCGTGCGCGCTGGAGCGGGGTACGCCCAGTGCCTCCGCCGCCTCGCTCACGCCCCACTCGGGGTGCTCGATGGTGAAGAGGTCCAGCAACGGACCGATCTTCTGGATCGTCTGGAGCATGCGCCTCTCACCGCCGGGGGACCGGCTCAGCGTACGCCGGGGCGTACGCCGCGGGGCTCCTCCCGGCAGACTCCTGATCCGCAGGCGCTCAACTGCCGGACGGCTCCAGCAGGCCGGCCATCTCGGCGGCGACGTCGACGATCATGTCCTCCTGCCCGCCGATGACCCCCCGTCGCCCGAGTTCCAAGATGATGTCCTTGGTCGGCACGCCGTACTTCTGCGACGCGCGCTTGGCGAAGTGGAAGAACGTCGAGTAGACGCCCGCATAGCCGATCATCACCGCGGTCTCGTCGATGACCTGCGGTCGCTGCATGATCGGAGCCACCACCTGCTCGGCGGTCTCCAGCAGGGTGAACACGTCGGCGTCGATGGGGTAGCCGGCCCGGGTGAACGCCGCGGCGAGGACCTCGGTGGCGGCGTTGCCGGCGCCGGCCCCCAGCCCGCGCAGCGACCCGTCGATGTACGTCGCGCCGCGCTCCGCGGCGGCCAGCGCGTTGCCGACCCCGACCCCCAGGTTGTTGTGCGCGTGGAAACCGACGTCAGCCCTGATCCGCTGGCGCAGCGCGTCAACCCGCTCGGCGGCGGTGTTGGGGACCAGGGCCCCCGCGGAGTCGACCACGTAGACGACGTCGGCGCCGTACGAGTCCAGCAGCGCGGCCTGGTCGGCCAGCCGGTCCGGCGGCAGCATGTGGCTCATCATCAGGAACGACATCACCGTGAGGCCCTTGTCCTTGGCCCAGGTGATCGGCTGCTGCGCGCAATCGGCCTCCGTGCAGTGGACGGCGACGCGCACCGTCGTGGCACCGGCGTCGATGCAGCCCTGCAGGTCGGTGAGGGTCGCGATCCCCGGGACGTACAGCACCGCGATGCTGGCCCGCGTCGAGGCGCCCACCGCGGCGGCGACGTACTCGGGGTCCGTGGCGGCCGCCCGGCCGAACTGGATCGACGAGCCACCGATCCCGTCGCCGTGCGCGACTTCGATGGTCCCGACGCCGGCCCGGTCCAGGCCGCCGGCGACGGCCGCCACCTGCTCGGTGGTGAACTGGTGCCCGACCGTGTTGGACCCGTCCCGCAGGCTGGTGTCGACGAGGTGGATCAGGTCGCTCATGCCGGGACCTCCACGCTGCGTGCCGACCGCTGTCTGGCCGACGCCATCACGTCGACCACTCGGGCGGCCGCGGCGGTGATGATGTCCAGGTTGCCTGCGTACGTGGGGAGGAAGTCCCCGGCGCCCTCGACCTCGAGCATCACGGTCACCCGGCTGCCCTCGACGTCGAAGAGGCGCAGCCGGTAGCCGGGGACGTACTGCTGGACATCGGCGATCATCTGGCGCACGGACGCCTCGATCGCAGGTGCGTCCGGCCGGCGAACCTCCGCGTAGACCGTGTCCCGCATGATCATCGGTGGCTCGGCCGGGTTGATGATCGCGATCGCCTTGGCCCGGTCGGCACCGCCGACCTGCTGCAGCGCCCGGGCCGTCTTCTCGTTGAACTCCGACAGGTTCAGGCGCGTGCCGGGCCCGGCGGACTTCGACGACAGCGCCGCCACGATCTCCCCGTACTCGACGTCCGCGACTCGGTCGATGGCGTGCATGATCGGGATCGTCGCCTGGCCGGCGCACGAGACCATGTTCACGTTGACCGCGCCGACGTGGTCGGTGAGGTTCACGGCGGGGACCACGTACGGCCCTACCGACGCGGGCGTGAGGTCGATGGCCGTGATCCCGGCCTCCAGGTAGCGGGGTGCTGCGGCGGTGTGCACCTTGGCCGAGGTCGCCTCGAACAGGAACGTGGGCAACTCGTCCTGGGCCAGCAGCCAGTCCACGCCCTCCGCGGACGTCTCCAGCCCGAGGCTGCGCGCCCGGGCCAGGCCCTCGGACTGCGGGTCCACGCCGACCATCCAGCGGGGCCGGACGGTCCGCGACCGCAGCAGCTTGTAGAGCAGGTCGGTCCCGATGTTGCCGGAGCCGACGATCGCGACGTCGAACACGGGCGCTCCTCCCGGTGGCGCTGGACGATCTCCTGACCCGGCACCAGGGTGGCGAAGGCCCGACCGGCGGGGGCGTCCCGTTCGGAACTGCCGAACGACGGCCGGCAGGCAGAGGCCCGCCGTGCGCGCATCCGGGCTTACGGGGTCAGCTGCTCCAGGCCAGACCCCAGCCGCGGGGGAACTGGATCCGGTGCGGGGGCAGCCCCTTGGTGCGGATCGCCACCGGGAGCCTTCCTGTGGGCGTGCGGCCGACCAGCACGCTGGCGACGGCCTGCAGGTTGGTCGGCGTGTAGCCGTACGACGTGACGACGGCGGCGGCGCCGGAGGCCCAGGCCGCGTCGTACGGGCCATCGACGGGCACGACCACCACGGGAACCCCGGTGCCGATGAGCGCGGGTATCAGCCGCTTCTGCCCGCCGTCACCGAAGACGTCGTAGGTCAGCAGCACCACCGCATCGGCCTTGCGCGCGGCGGCCACCGCGCCGGCGATGGTCTGGGCGGTGGCGCCGAAGCCGGTGACCATCGACGTCGTACGGAACCCCATGGCGGACAGCGTCGACGCCATCTGCGGCACCGCGGTGGTCCCCGTGCCGGCGACCAGGACATCGTCGACCCACGGACCGAGGGGCACGCGTGCGCCCTTCGGGCCGATGAGCGTCACCGAGTCGAGCGCGACCCGCCCCATCGTGGCCAGGTGGTCGGGCGTCCCGACGGTGGCACCGATCTCGGCCAGCGAACCGCGCCACGGCGGGTCGAGCATGCCGGCCTTCAGCTTCATCTCCAGGATGCGGCGCACGGAGTCGTCCAGCCGCTGCCGGGTGATCGTCCCGTCGCGCACCGCCGAGCGGATGGCCTGCACCGCGGCCGGGAGGTTGACTGGCATGAGCAGCATGTCGTTGCCCGCGAGGATCGCCTGGACCACAACACGCTTGGGCGGGATGGCCTGCAGCGCAGCGGCTTGCAGCGTGTCGGTGATGACGGCGCCGTCGAAGCCCAGCTCGTCGCGCAGGATCCCGGTGATCACCCGGCGGGACAGGCTGGTCGGCGTGGTCGAGCCCACGAGCTTGGGCGCGACCAGGTGCGCGGTCAGCACCGACTCGACGTCGGCGTCGATGGCGGCGGCGAACGCGGGCAGGTCCCGCGATCGGAACTGAGCCGCTGTCTGGCTGGACAGCGCGATCGCCACGTCGCTGTTCTGCTTGGAGCTGCCCAGGCCGGGGAAGTGCTTGACCGCGGACGCGACGCCGCCGGCCCGCTGGCCCTGAACGGCCGCACGCACGTACGCGGGCACCCGCTGCGGGTCGTCGCCGAAGCTGCGCGCGCCGTCGACCTGGTTGTACTGCTGGGTGTTCACGTCGGCGACCGGCGCGAGGTTCCAGGTGACGCCCAGCGCGCGCATCTCCTGGGCCATGACCGAGCCGACGAGGTACGCGTTGCGCGGGTCACCGGTCGCGCCCACGGCCATGTTCCCCGGCGACATGCTGGCGGGCGTACCCAGCCGCCAGACCGTGCCGCCCTCCTGGTCGATCGAGATCGACAGCGGGACGTTCGCGCCGCTGTCGACCGCCGTGCGCTGCAGGCTGCCAGACAGGGCCGCGAGCTGCTGGGGTGAGGTGATGTTCGCGCTGAAGTAGATGACCCCGCCGACGTGGTACCGGCGCACCGCCTGCGCCGCGGTGTCGACCCCGAGGGCCTGCCGATTGGCTTTGGCGTTGGTGGCGTTGGTCGACTTCGACGCCGTCCCGGCGAAGCTCACGACGAACAGCTGGCCGATCCGCTCCGCCAGCGTCATGCGGGCCAGGGTCCGCTCCACCCGTCGGTGGTCCGCCGCGGTCAGCTGCGTGGTCACTCGCGTCCGCGCCGAGGCGGCGACTTGCTGCGGGGTCCCGGCGGACGTCCCGGGGGCCATGGCGGCGGGCGTGGTCGTCGTCCGGGACGTCGCGGTCCGGGAGGTGGTGTCCGCCTGAGCCCCGAGCGGACCCGACACGGTGGGGACGGCCACGACCGCCAACGCCAGCAGGGTCAGGACCGTGCGCCGTGCGGCCGACATGGGGCACGACGCTAGCCGCAGTCGATCTTCCGCGGAAGATCGCGGCGGGATTGGTTGCCCGCGCCGGCTGCCGGAGGCACCGCGGCCTACACCGTCCTGCTTCTCTGGGGGGTCGCGGTGGGGGTCAGGCAGGTCCGGCAGGGCTACCGGGCCCCGACCGGCTACTCAACCAGCGGTCATCGCCGACCGCGGCCACCGGTGGCAGGGCCTGCCGCAGTGCGTCGTCCGGGCTACGTCCCGGTCAGGTAGGCACCCACCGCGTCCACCAGCGCCACCGGGTACGCGGCGACCTGGCGCAGGTCCACCCACTCGTCCACGGCATGCAGGCCCCCGCCCGCCGGTCCGCAGACGACGGCCGGGATGCCGGCGCGCTGCCACAGCGCCGACTCCATCCAGTAGGGGGCGCCGACGTGCGACGGGGCGCCGGCGCCCGCGCGCGGCAGCGCGCTCCGCAGCAGTCCCATGAGCTCCTCCGCCGCGCCGGTGGAGTCCGCCTCCCAGGCGTCGCGGGCGAGAACCTCCTGCGCCTCTGCCCGGGCGAGCGGTTCGGCGTCGTTGATGTCCCGGAGCAGCTGGCGGACCTCGCGCACGGCGACGTCGACAGGCTCGCCGGGCAGGGTCCGCCGCTCGACGAGGGCCTCGGCCTCGGCCGCGATCGTGAAGGGCGCAGATCCGCCGCGGGCCACCGAGACGAGCAGCGACCCGTGACCGAGCAGCGGGTAGGGCGGCACCTTGTGCAGCGCATCGTCGTGCTCCCGTACGGCGGCGAGCAGCCGGCCGAGGTGGGCGATCGCGTCCACGCCCTCCTCGGGGCGGGAGGTGTGGGCGCCTCGGCCCCGGATCGTCGCGCGCACGAGGGCGTAGCCGCGGTGCGCCACGGCCAGGTCCAGCCAGGTCGGCTCCCCGACGAGGCACACGTCGGCGCGCAGCCCGCGTCCGGCCATCGTCTCGATGACCGTCTCCGTGCCGAGCGAGGCGTCCTCCTCGTCCGCCACGAACGCGCAGACGACGGTGCCGGCAACACCCTGGGCCGCAAGCGCTTCCGCGGCCACCACCTGCCCGGCAACACCTGCCTTCATGTCGCACGTGCCGCGCCCGTACATGCGCTGGCCCTCGATGCGCGCCGTGAACGGGTCGTCCATGCCGTCGACGCCGACGGTGTCCAGGTGCCCGTTGAGCACCACCGCGGGTCCTGGTCCGGCGGTCCGCACGGCGAGCAGGCTCACCCGATCCGGCGATTCTGGCGGCACCACCAGCGCCACCTCGTAGCCGGCGGCGTCCAGCCGGTCGGCGACCAGCAGCGCCGCGGCCCGCTCACCGGGTGCGCCGGGCACCAGCCCGGGGTTGACCGAGTCCACGGCCACCAGGTCCCGGGTCAGGTCGACCGCCGCGCGGCCGAGGTCGTCGGTCACCGGTCGTCCTCGGCGGTCAGCCGAAGAGCGCGCTGTAGCCGTTGATCGCGGGCTGCCCGCCCAGGTGGGCGAACAGGACGGTCGATCCCGGGTCGATCTCCTTGCGGGACACCAGGTCGATCAACCCCGCCATCGACTTCCCCTCGTACACCGGGTCGGTGATCATGCCCTCGAGCCGGGCGGCGGTGCGCATGGCGTCCAGCGTCTGCCCGTCCGGGATCCCGTAGATGCCGGCGTGGTAGCGCTCGTCCAGCTCCACGTCCGCCGCGGTGACCGGTGCCTCGACGCCGATCTTCGCTGCGGTGTCGGCGGCGATCCGGGTGATCTGCGCGTGCGTCTCCGCCGGCTTCGCGGACCCGTCGATGCCGAGCACACGTCGGGGTCGCCCGCCCGCCTGCTCCAGCGCGCGGAACCCGGCGACCATCCCGGCCTGCGTGCTGCCGGTGACGGAGTTGACGATGACGGTGTCGAAGAAGACGCCGAGCTCCTGCTCCTGCTGGGCGACCTCGTACGCCCAGCCGGCGAAGCCCAGGCCGCCGAGCGGGTGGGCGGAGGCGCCTGCGGGGATGGCGTACGGAGATCCGCCGTTGTCACGGACCTCCTGCAGGGCGTTCTCCCAGGACTGCTTGAAGCCGATCCCGAAGTCGGCGTTGACGAGCCGGACGTCGGCGCCCGCCAGCCGGCTGAGCAGGATGTTGCCGACCTTGTCGTAGACCGCGTCCGGCCAGTCGACCCATGACTCCTGCAGCAGGACGCACCTCAGCCCGACGTGGGCCGCCACGGCCGCGACCTGCCGGGTGTGGTTGGACTGGACGCCGCCGATCGAGACGAGGGTGTCGCAGCCCTGCGCCAGGGCGTCGGCGACGAGGTACTCCAGTTTGCGGGTCTTGTTGCCGCCGAACGCGATCCCGCTGTTGCAGTCCTCCCGCTTGGCCCACACCGACGCACCGCCGAGATGCTCGGTCAGGCGGGGGAGCGGGTGGACCGGGGACGGCCCGAACAGCAGGGGGTGGCGCGGGAAGTCGGCGAGCGTCGTCATCGCGCCATCGTGCCGGATGCCGACGGGCTGCCGGACCCGAACGGTCGGTCGGGCGGTCAGCCGGCCAGCGGCCACTCGGTGGGCTCGTCCGGGACGTCGG
Organism: Candidatus Nanopelagicales bacterium; assembly: GCA_041393815.1. Classification (NCBI taxonomy): domain Bacteria; kingdom Bacillati; phylum Actinomycetota; class Actinomycetes; order Candidatus Nanopelagicales; species Candidatus Nanopelagicales bacterium. The sequence goes on from JAWKJK010000003.1 coordinate 42,661, forward strand.
CCGCCCGCGCGATGGCGAGCAGGTCGTCCACCGTGAGGTCGAGCCCGTCGAGGGTGAGGAGCAGCTCGTTGAGGTCGGGCCGCAGCAGGCGGCCGAGCGCGTCGCCGACGCCGGTGACCAGGGTGGTCGCGGTCATGGACGCCTCCATGCGGTCGGGGCGGCGGGCGGTGCCGGCCACCGGGGGCGGTCCGGGGACGGCGGGTATCACCGCCTCCGGGACGCGTGCCAGGGCTTTGGTCACGCGGGTGTCGGGTCCTCAGTATGCAACGAGCAGGACGTCTGGCCGTGGCCCTGCGTTCGTGTGTCGTTCACCTTCCATTCACCTCGAGGGAGCATCCCTCGGGAGGACCGCAGCGTCGCAACGGATTCGGTCGTGAGCAGCAGGATCGACCACGGATCGGGTGGCGACGGCCCGTGGCGAGCGTCACACACCTGGTGCGAGGGCCCACGCGTGCGCCGCGCCTCCCCGGCGCGTCCCGGCTAGCGTCCGAGAGGGCCCGGCCCGCCGTTGCGGACGGGTTCCCGTCGACGCCGGGAGGCATCCGTGTGCACCGACCTCAGACTCGTGCGCTGGACCGGCGGCCAGGTCAGCGCCCGCACGCTGGACTTCGCCGTGGAGCTCGACTCGACGGTCCGGGTCGTCCCGCGGGGCCAGGCCTGGTCGGCCACGGCGACCGGGACGGCCGCTCCCACGCTCACGTGGACCAACGACCTGGGATTCGTCGGCTTGACGGGGCACCGACGCCGACGAGCGTCCGGAGTCCCGGGAGACGCCATGGCCACGCGCTACAAGCCCTACCCCGACGTCCCTCGCTCCCGTCGCTGGACGTTCCTGCGGGACGCGATCGTCGTCGTGAGCCTGGTCTTCTTCGTCGTCGCCGGGGTGGCGGTCTACCGGCTGGTCGACGGGCTGCAGGTGCTGGCGGACGGCCTGATCGAGACCGGCACGAGCATCGAGGGCGGCTTCGACCGCGCCGCCGACGCCGTGGGCGGCCTCCCGATCGTGGGGGAGTCGCTGCGCGACGGGCTCGCGTCCGCCGGGAACGCCACCGGAGGCGAGCTGGTGTCCTTCGGCGTCACCGGGCAGGAGACCGTGCACCGGCTCGCCGTGGTCCTCGGCTGGCTGATCGGCCTGGTCCCGCCCCTGGCGATCCTCGTGGTCTACGTACCCATCCGGCTGAGACGGATGCGGGAGCTCGGTGCCGCGAGTCTGCTGCTCGCCGGTGTCCGCGACGAGGAGCACGTGCGGCTGCTGGCGATGCGCGCGGCTCTCACGCTGCCCTACCGGGAGCTGGCTCGCTACACCACCGACCCGTTCGGCGACCTGGTCACGGGGCGGTACGGCCCGCTCCTGGATGCGGCCCTGGACGACGCCGGCGTCCTGCCCGCCCACCTGGTCGGCACCCGCTGACCCGGCACTCCTGACTGGAGAATCAGGAGGCGGAGAATCGCTCCACCGCGCGCATCTTGTTCATCGCGTCGAGCGCGGCCACCTTGTAGGCCTCGGACAGCGTGGGGTAGTTGAACACCGTGTCGACGAGGTGGTCGATCGTGCCGCCACAGGTCATGATCGCCTGCCCGATGTGGACCAGTTCCGTGGCGTTGGTCCCGAACACGTGCACTCCGAGCAGGTGCCGGGTCTGGGTCGAGACCAGCAGCTTGAGCATCCCGTACGAGTCCCCGATGATCTGGCCCCGAGCGAGCTCCCGGTAGCGCGAGATCCCGACCTCGTACGGCACGGACGACTCGGTCAGCTCGTCCTCGGTGCGCCCGCAGTAGCTGATCTCGGGCACCGTGTAGATCCCGATCGGCTGCAGCGACAGCAGCGAGTGCACGGGCTCGCCGCAGGCGTGGTACGCGGCGAGCCGGCCCTGCTCCATGGACGTCGCGGCCAACGCCGGGAACCCGATGACGTCGCCGACCGCATAGATGCTCGGCACGTCGGTGCGGAACCACTCGTCGACCGCGATCCGCCCGCGACGATCCGCGGTCAGGCCCGCCGCCTCCAGGTCGAGGTCGTCGGTGGCTCCCTGGCGGCCGGCGGAGTACATCACCGTGTCCGCCGGGATGCGCTTGCCGCTGGCCAGCGTGGTGACCGTCCCGTTGTCGTCGCTCTCCACGGAGGCGACCGTCTCCCCGAAGCGGAACGTCACCGACAGGTCGCGCAGGTGGAACTTCAGCGCCTCCACGATCTCCGCGTCACAGAAGTCGAGCATCCGGTCGCGCTGCTCGACGACGGTCACCCGCGTCCCGAGCGCGGCGAACATGGACGCGTACTCGATCCCGATGACGCCTGCGCCGACCACGACCATGGTCTGCGGCACCGTGTCGAGCTCGAGGATCCCGTCGGAGTCGACGATGCGGCGGCCGTCGAACTGGACCTGCTCCGGCCGGGCCGGGCGCGTGCCCACGGCGATCACGATCTTCTCCGCGGAGACGACCCGGTCGTGCTCGGAGTCGTGCGGCCGCACCGCGACGGTGTGCTGGTCCAGGAAGCGGCCGGTCCCGTTGATGAGCGTGACGCGGTTGCGGAACAGCTGGCTGCGCACGATCTCGATCTCGCGGCCGATGACGTGCTGGGTGCGCGCGAGCAGGTCCTGGACGGTGATGTCCTCCTTCACCCGGTAGTTCTGGCCGTACAGGTCGCGCATGTTGAGGCCGGTCAGGTAGAGCACGGCCTCGCGCAGGGTCTTGGACGGGATGGTCCCGGTGTTGATGCAGACGCCGCCCACCATGTGCCGTCGCTCGATGACGGCCGCCCGGCGGCCGAGCTTGGCGGCCGCGATGGCCGCCTTCTGCCCGCCCGGGCCGGAGCCGATGACGAGCAGGTCGACGTCGTCCTGGGACACACGCACACCCCAACAGGTGTGGGGGCCCCTGGCAACAGGTTCGGGCGGACGGCTCTGGCGTCCGGTCCGCTGTCGCGTCACCGTGGTGAGGTGCGCCGCGAGCTCCGGTGGAGTGGCCGAGGGGCGACGGTGGCGGCCCTCGCCGCCGCCCTGCTGACCCTCGTGGGTGGCTGTGCGACGACAGGCGACACCCGCGCAGCCCCATCCTCGGCCGGGTCCGAGGACCCGGCCGCGCGGGTCGTCACCGCGGACTACCGCCCGGGGCTGTCCGCGACGCTCCGCCTGCCCGTGGCCACCGGCCCCGCGACGCTGGTGGTCCTGGTCCCCGGCGGCGGATGGCAGACCGCCGACCCCGCCGGCCTGGTCCCGCTGGCGCAGACCCTGACCTCGGCGGGCGCGGCGACCGCCACGATCACGTATGGCACCGCGTCGACCGGTGCGGTCTTCCCCGAGCCGGCCGATGACGTGGCCTGCGCCGTCCGCTGGGCCGCGGCCACCGCGACCCGGCGTGGCGTCGCGCCCGAGCAGGTCGTGCTGCTCGGCCACTCCGCCGGGGGCCACCTGGCCGCGCTGGTGACCCTGGCGGGCAACGAGTTCGGTGCGGACTGCCCCGACCCAGCGGTCGACATCGACGCCCTGGTCGGCCTGGCCGGCGTCTACCGCGTCGGCGCGGCGGCGGAGGTCGCCGTCTCACTGTTCGGCGTCGCGCCGGGGGAGGATCCCGAGCGGTGGCAGCGTGGCGACCCGACCTGGTGGGCGGACCACGGTGGCCCCTGGCCGGGATTGCGGGTGCTACTCCTGCACGGCGACGCGGACACCCTGGTGCCCGTGACCCAGACGTCGATGCTCGGCGACGCCCTCGACCGTCGCGGCGTCGACGTCACCGTGCGGATCGTGCCCGAGGCGACCCACCAGAGCCTGTACGAGCAGGCGGTCGCCGCCCCGCTCGTGCTCGGGTGGCTCGGCCTGGAAGACCCCGCGGCTCAGTCCCAGGCCACCGGCACCGTGGCCCCGGCCGGCTGGAAGCCCGTGGCGGCGGGGTCGGCCGGGAGCGCGTCGTCGAGGTAGGCGCGCAGCAGCGCGGTGACGGTGGTGCGTGCCGCGTCGGGTTCGCGCCCGCCGCCGCACAGCCGCCGCCCGAGCGCGCGCTCCCAGCCGTCGAGGACGTCGGCGTGGCCGCAGTCGTCGACGGCGGCGTGCCATGCGCGCGGGTCGGCGGCGGCAAATGCCCGGTGGCCCAGGCGTTCAGGTGCGCAGCGACCGCCTCGTGCCGCGCCCACCACCAGGGTCCGGCGCAGGCCGTGCGGCGCCGTCCGACTGGCGTCCGGCCGGGTCCGTGGGCCGGCGCCGTCCACAGGATCGACCAGCGCCAGGCCGTCCGGTGGCACCGCTCCTGCCGCGCGCCACGCGACCTGGCCGCCACGGGAGTGACCGGCCAGCCACAGCTCACGGCCCTCGTCGCGGGTCCGACGGCACAGCGACTCGAGCAGCATCGCCTCCTCCGCCGGCGACGGGTGGCCGAGCAGCGCCCGCGGCCCCCTTCGGTACAGCCCCACGACTACGACCTCCAGGCCCGCCACCGCCAGCGGAGCCAGCAGCGACCGGTACCCGGCGGGGGAACCGAGGAACCCGGGGACGAACAGCAGCCGGCGCGAACCGGGTCGTCCCAGCCGCAGCACGCCCCCGGTGGGGTCCATCGCGTCCTCGCCTTCGCCCTGCGGTCACGGGCCCTCGGTCCCTGACCAGCGGACCTGCCGTGGGGCAGCATCCCACCGGGACGGACTAGTAGCGCCGAGCGCAAGGAGGCGGCGATGGGCCGGCAGGGTCGCACCGGGTCGGCGGTGTGCGACATCGCCGTCGGCGGGCCCCAGGTGGTGGCCACGCTGCTGGCAGCCCCCCTGGTGCGGCGCCGGTACAACCGCTGGGGCGCGACCGCGGCGGAGTCGCTGGCGTCCATGCCCGGGGACGAGCTGGTGGAGCGGCCACGACTGACGTACACCCGGGCCGTCACGGTCCGGGCGCCGGTCGCGGCGGTCTGGCCCTGGCTCGCGCAGATCGGGCAGGGCAGGGGAGGCCTCTACAGCTACGACGGCCTGGAGAACCTGGTCCGCTGCGACATCCACAGCGCCGACGTGCTGCTGCCGCAGCACCAGGAGGTCGCCGACGGCGACCTCATCCGGTTGGGACCCGAGGGATACCCGTGCTTCCGGGTGCAGCGGGTCGAGCCGCCGACGGCTCTCGTGCTCGTCGGGGCCGACCCGAAGCCCCCGCACGACGTGCCCGGACCCGACGACCCGGCCGGGACGGCAACCTGGCAGTGGGTGCTCCGACCGATCGCGGGCGGCACGGCCACCCGGCTGGTCGTGCGCCAACGACTGACCTACCCGGACGGCCAGAACCTGTTGTGGCACATGGTCGAACCGGTGGCCTTCGTCATGGAGCGCAGGATGCTGCTGGGCCTGCGGGATCGGGCGGAACGGACCATCGCGGCCTGAGCGGATCGCGCGAAACACCGCGTCGACGGCGCTGCGCCTCCTAGGGTCGGGTCCACGCACGACCGGAGGAGGGGGACATGCGGGGGTTCACGCACGGGACGGGACGGGTCCGCCGGGTCTTGGCGGCGCATGCGGAGTCACAGCGGACGGGCATTCCCGTCGACGAGGTCCTGGCGGGCGCGGCGCGGCCGGCGCTGAGCCGCCGTCGACTCCTTGCGGGGACCGCGGGCCTGGCGGCGGCCGGGGTGGTGGCTTCCGCCGCACCCGCGGGTGCCGCGCCGAGCAAGGGCGGCCCCAGTGTGGCGATCGTCGGCGCCGGTCTCGCCGGCATCCGCGCCGCGCACTGGCTGTGGAAGGTCAAGGGCATCAGGGCGACCGTGTACGAGGCCTCGGACCGGGTCGGGGGCCGTTGCTGGACCCTGCGCGGCTACTTCGACCACGGCCAGACCGTCGAGCGCGGCGGTGCTTTCATCAACACCGACCACAACACCATCCGCAACCTGGTGAACAGTCTCGGGCTGACGCTGCGGGAGGTGGGCGGCGGCAACCAGCCCCCGTACGGTGACGTGTACTGGGTGGACGGGGCGCGGTACTCCTACGACGAGGCCAACGCCGACTGGGGCGAGGTGTGGCGCGCCGCGAAGGACGCCCTGGCGGTGGCCCCGTACCCGCAGACGGTCACGACGGCGACGCCGGCCAGCATCGCCCTGGACCGGATGACGGTGGACGAGTGGATCGAGCAGAACGTCCCCGGCGGCCTGGCCAGCCGCTTCGGCCGCATCATGCAGAGCAACGCGATCGCCGAATACGGCCTGGACCCGGGGGACCAGTCCGCGCTGAACCTGGTCTACCTGCTCGGGTGGAACTCGCAGAACTCGCTGGACCCGATCAATGGGTCCGACGAGCGGTTCACGGTCGACGGAGGCAACGACCAGATCATCAGCCGGATGGTCGACGGCCTCCCGAAGGGCACGATCCGGACCGGCCACGAACTGGTGGCGCTGCGCCGGCGCGCGGACGGGACCGCCGGCCTCACCCTGAAGGACGGTGCGCGGACCGTCGAGGTCGTCGCCGACCGCGTGATCCTCGCGCTGCCGTTCACCCTGCTGCGCGACGTCGATCTGTCGGCCTCGGGCTTCGCGCCGGACAAGCTGCGCGCCATCGGGGAGCTCGGGCTGGGCGCCAACGGAAAGATCCAGCTCCAGACCGACCGGCGCCCGTGGCTGGCGCAGGGCTACGGCGGAGTCTCGTACTCGCCGGTCGACCAGTTCCAGTGCCTGTGGGACGACTCGGTCGGCCAGCCCGGCACCGGGTCCACCGTCGTCACCGCCGACTCGCCGGGGATCCTGTGCCAGTTCCCCGGCGGCTCGGCCACCCTGGGCGGCTGGACCGGCGCGCCGTTCGGCGACGCGTCGGCGCGGGAGGTCCGCCAGGTGCTGCGCTGGGTCGACCCGGTGTTCCCCGGGACCGAGGCCGCGTTCAACGGGCGCGCCCACCGGTCGGCCTGGCACCTCCACCCGTGGTCCCGCGGGGCCTACACCTGCCCCCGACCGGGGCAGTACACCGGCCTGTTCGGGATCCCCGAGCGGCCGGAGGGCCCCTTCCACTTCGCCGGGGAGCACACGTCGAGCGACTACTACGGCTTCCTCAACGGCGCCGTGGAGTCCGGGGAGCGGGCCGCCAAGGAGGTCGCCCTGGCCTGACCCTCCGGACGGCGGCACCGGCCGCGAGCGCTAGACGCTCGTACACCTGTACGACATACTGGCGCGGTGGCGGGCGGGATGACGCGGGGCAGGCGGGGGTCGACGCTGGCCCAGCGAGCCGCCGTGGCGGGGACCCCCGCCACCGGGCCGGCCGACGCGGCGTCCGCCCCAGGACCGGCGGAGCGGCCGGCGGACGGATCGGACGAGCTTCGGGCGTGCTGGGTCCGACTGGCCGACGGGGACGGTCCCGGACACGTGCTGGCCTGGCGTCGCGCCGACGACGGGGCCCCGGACGGGTGGTCGGCGCTGGTGGTCGCGTGGGTGCCGCAGTCGGGGGTGCGCCCCCGGCCGTGACCAGGGGCGACCCCCGACACGCTGGCTGCTGGCTCCGGAGAGAGAGCGTGACACTCCCATTACGCGGCGCTACCATGACGGTGCCGGGTCATCCGTTCGTAGGAGGCAGACATGTCCGGAAGTGCGACTCCCGTGACGTGCCCCTCCTGCGGGGCGTCCAGCTTCTACACCGTGGACTCCGAGCCGGACGCCGGTGACGCCCGGGTGACCTGGTACCGCGACGAGCACGACTACGTGATGCAGCGCCGCGAGGACCTTGACGGCGAGGTGCTCGAACTGCGCCGGGTCACCGGCGACCTGTTCTGCTCGCTGTGCCACGCGTACGTCGCCGGGCCCGCGGTGGCGCGTCGGGTGATCGACCTGACCGAGGCCGCCCCCGTGCACGCGGACCTCAGCACGACGGACGCGGCGGTCGCCCGCGCAGTCTGAGCGCCCAGGGAGCTACCCGGCGGGGCGCGCGTCCCGCGCCTGGTCCGGACGCGGCACCACTCGCAGGCCCGGACGCGGCAGGCGGGGAGCCGGTCGGCCGAGCAGGTATCCCTGGCCGAGTCGGCAGCCGATGTCTCGCAACGCCGCGACCTGAGGCGCGCGCTCGACGCCCTCGGCGACCACCTCGAGGTCCATCGCGGTGCTGAGCGTCACCAGCGCCTCGACCATCGCCCGGCTGCGACGGTCGTGGTCGATCCCCTCCACGAAGGAGCGGTCGATCTTCAGGCCCCGCACCGGCAGCGCCATCAGGTGGCTCAGCGACGAGTAGCCGGTGCCGAAGTCGTCGATCGCGACGCCGACGCCGAGAGCGGCAAGTCGGTCGAAGACGGCGACCAGCGACGACGCCGGACCGGCCGCCGCCCGCTCCATCACCGCGTGCTCGGTCACCTCGATCCATAGCCGTTCCGGTGCCAGTCCGGTCTCGTCCAGGACCTCGTCGACCAGGTCGGGGAAGCCCGGCCGGGTGAGGTGGCTCGGTGACGCGTTGACGGTCAGCGTCAGGTCCCGGTCGTGGTGGGCCTGGACGGCGGCGCAGGCCGTCCGCAGGACCAGCGCGTCCACCTCCCGGGATCGGCCGAGGTCCTCCACGATCGGCAAGAAGGAGGCCGGCGGCAGCAGACCGAGCTCCGGGTGCTGCCAGCGCACCAGCGCCTCCACCGCGACGACCTGACCGTCGTCCAAGGCGGCGATCGGCTGGTAGTGGACCACCAGCTCGTCGCTCTCCAGGGCCGAGCCGAGGTCCTCCGCCAGCGCACGTCGGCGCGCGACGGGTACCGACGACACCGGCCCACCACGGCGGGACCGCTTCTGCACGAACATGTCCGCGTCCGCCTCGGCCAGCAGCCGGTCCGGCGTGCTGGCGGGTCCGGCGAGCACGACACCGACGCTGGCGTGCACCTGGGCGGGCCCCGCGGTCAGGTGCAGCGGCTGGTCCACCGCGTCTTCGACCCGGCCGCGCAGCAGGGCCACCTCGTCAGCCTCGACCTCGGTGACGAGGACGAACTCGTCTCCGCCGTGCCGAGCGACGAACGCGTTGGCGTGGGCGAGCAGGGCCAGTCGCCGGGCCACCTCGACCAGCACCTGGTCCCCGGCGTCGTGGCCGAACAGGTCGTTGACGGGCTTGAACCGCTCCAGGTCGACGAAGACGACGGCGAGCTCCCGCCCCGGCGGCCGGGGCTGGCGCAGGGCGTCCGCCAGGCGGCGCGTGAGCGCCCAGCGGTTGGGCAGTCCGGTCAACTGGTCGTGCAGCGCCAGGTGCTGCAGTGCGTCCTGGGCGGCGCGCAACCGGGTGATGTCGTGCCCGCTGACCACGACACCGCCGACCGTCGGGTCGTCGACGAGGTCGGCGAGGGTGAGCTCGAAGGGGACGTCCCCGCCGGCACGGCGCAGCAGCCGTACCTCGACCGACTCGCGGGTTCCCGCGGCCGCGCGACCGGCTCGCAGCCGCCCCATCGCGTCGGAGACAACGTGCCGGTCGTCCGGATGCACCAGGTCGGCGAACGTCATGCCCTGCACGACCTCCGGGTCGTGACCGAGTACGCGGGTCAGGGCCCCGGAGGCGGAGTCGACGGTTCCGTCCGGGTGCACCAGCAGCAGCACCGCGGACGAGTTGTGCACCAGGGCGCGGAACGTGTCGACGTCGGAGGCGGCGACCTCCCAGCGCCGCCGCTCGGTCAGGTCGCGCATGCTCAGCAGCAGGACCCGCCCGGGGGGCTGGTCCGTCCCGTCCTGGCGCTCAGCCTCCTCGGGGGCGTCGACCCAGGACCCGATGAGCTCCACCAGCCGCCAGCCCGTGGCGCTGGCGATCCGGACCTCGATCGGGCTGCCGACCTCCTTCTCCGCGACGCTCACCAGGGACACCGCCACGAACTCCAGGTCGTCGGGGTGCACCAGCTGCAGGCCGTGGGCGCCGTACCAGTCCGATCCGCGCCAGCCGAAGAGTCGCTCGGCCGCTCGGTTCACCCACGAGACCGTGAGGTCCTCGGCCAGGGCCACCAGGGCGTCCGGGGCCCCGATCGCGTACGCGTCGTGCGCTGCCACGGTGAGATCACCCCCGAGACGGCGGGCTGGTGGTCACGTTATCGGCAGATCGGGCCCGCAACCGTAGGCCGGACGACCCCCGGATCGGGCCGATCGGGTGATCCGGCGCTCACGCGCCCGCCCTAGCCTGCCGCTGCGGGGAAGGCAGGCGCGAGAGGGGTGGCGTGGCCGAGGAGCTCGTGCCGCTGAGCTGCGCCGGCTGCGGTGCCCGCGACTTCTACAGCGCGCACCGGATCGACGTACCGCGGGGAGCCGCCGTCGACTGGCGCGTGGACCCCGCGGGCAGCGTCGTCGTGGTCGTCACCCTCGGCGACGTCGCCGTGGTGACACCGGTCCCCGAGCCGGTGTTCTGCGGGGGCTGCCAGCTGCAGGCCCTCCCCGCCGCCGTGCTGCGACGCCACCGGGCCCGGCGCTGACGCCCGGGTCAGGGCCGGAGCCGTCGAGTCCGAGCCGCTGGGTCCGGGTGGTGGCATCGGCGATGCGGCCTCGGCGTGGCAGCATCACCTCGGGCCGAGCCGAGGAGTCACCGTGAGCGAGATGACCGACAGCAGGGTGGGCTGGCTGTCGCGCGAGGAGCTGGAGCAGTCGCGGGAGCGGCTGCCGATCGTCTACGTGGACGCCGTCCCCGTGCGCGTCGACCCCACCGGCGCCGTGACCCGGGTGGGACTGCTCCTGCGCGCCATGCCGGACGGCAGCATCAGCAGGGCCGTCGTGTCCGGTCGCGTCCTGTACGGGGAGCGCGTGCGCGACGCCCTGCTGCGGCACCTGGAGAAGGACCTCGGGCCGATGGCGCTGCCCCGGGTGCCGACCAGCCCGCAGCCGTTCACCGTCGTGGAGTACTTCCCCGACCCGTCGGTGACCGGCTTCCACGACCCGCGCCAGCACGCGGTCAGCCTGGCCTACGTTGTCCCCTGCGACGGGGACTGCGTGCCCTCCCAGGACGCGCTCGACCTGACCTGGATGTCGCCGCAGGAGGCGCTGTCGCCGCTGGTGGCGGGGGAGATGACCGGCGGCCAGGACCGGCTGCTGCGGGCGGCGCTCGCGCACTCCGGCGTGGCGTAGCGCCCGGACGCTGCCGGCCGCGACGTCAGCGGTCGGGGAACCGCACCGGCCGCTTCTCCAGGCGGGACACCAGCGCCTCGGCGAGGTCCGGCCACCGGAACGACGCCCGCATCAGGTCCAGGGACGTCGTGACCGTCGTCTCCAGCCCCTCGTCACCGGCGGCCAGCAGCTGGCCCTTGATCGTGGCCATCGACGCGGGCGAGCACTCGCGGGCGAGCGTGGCGGCGTACGCCTGCGCGGCGGCCAGGGGATCGTCGACCAGGTCGTGCACCATCCCGATCCGCAGCGCCTCCTCGGCGTCGACGGTGCGCCCGCTGAGCAGGATCTCGGTCGCGCGGGGGAGCCCCACGATCCGGGGCAGCAGCCAGGCGATCCCGTACTCGGCGGTCAGGCCGAGCCGCGCGAACGACGACGACATCCGCGCGCCCGGGCCGGCGAAGCGCACGTCGGTGCACAGGGCCAGCACGAAGCCGATGCCGGCGCAGGGTCCGTTGACGGCCCCGATGACCGGCACGCCGAGCGTCAGCGCGGTCGTGGGCAGGTCGTCGAGGCGCTGGTCGGCGAGGAAGCCCTCGAGCGCGTCCGGCCCCTGGGCGAGGACGCCGAGGTCGGCGCCGGAGCAGAAGCCGCGGCCGGCGCCGGTGACGACGACAGCCCGCACCTGCGGGTCCGCATCCGCCCGGTGCAGCAGGTCGGCGTAGCGCCGACCCATCCCCGGGGTCAGCGCGTTGAGCTTGTCCGGCCGGTTCAGGGTGATGGTCGCGACGCCGTCGGCGACCTCGTACAGGACCTCGTCGGTGTCAGCCACGCCCGGCATCCTGCCAGCCTGTGGCAGGCGGCACCCGACGCCGTCTCGTCAGTCGCCGAAGATCAAGTTCCAGGCGGCGGGGTCCTCCGGGTACATCCATCGCTCGGCCTGCTTGCCGGACCGGTAGTGGAAGACGCTGACGACCCGCGTCTGCACGTCCACGCCGTCGCGGCGAGCACCCATGATGCTGAGGGCGCAGACGTGCTCGTCGTTGCCGAAGACGTCGTGCTCGGTGAGCCGGAAGCCCAGCGGCCGCAACCGGGAGAGCCAGGCGAGGACCCGGTCCCGGCCCTGGATCTCGCCCGCCATCGCGTGCGTGCCGGGAACATGCCACACGACGTCAGGGTCGATGAGCGACGCGAGCAGCTCGGTGTCCCCGGACCGGAACGCGTCCGCCGTGCGGCGGTAGGTGACGGCGTTGGGATGCTCGGCCCACTCCACGTCGGGGAACGTACAGCGGCGGTGCGTGACTGACCAGCGTCAGAGCCCGATCGAGGCGGCGACCACGGCACCGAGGTCCTCGCAGGCGTCGAGATCGGCTCTGCCCGGTGCCCCGACCACGGTCACGGGAGCAGCGACCGGGCGCCAGCGCAGGGCTGACGTGATCTTCTCCACCGAGCGCACCGCACCGGTCGTGTCGTCGTTGCCGTGCACGAAAAGGCCATAGGGCAGCCCCACGGTGACCTCGAGGCAGGGGTAGTAGACACCGTCCAGCCAGTGCTTCAGGGCGCCGCTCATGTAGCCGATGTTGGCCGGGGTCCCCAGGATGACGGCGTCTGCCGCGAGGACGTCGGCCGCCCCCGACGACAGGGCTGCGCGGACCTCCACGGTGACGTTGCCGACCTCCGGGTTCCTGGCGCCGCGCAGCACCGCCTCCAGCATGGCCTGGACGGCGGGTGAGGGCGTGTGCTGGACGACCAGGAGGCGCGCCACGGCGCGCGCCCGTCAGCCGGCGAGCAGCTTGGCCTTGGCGGCCGCGAACTCCTCGTCGCTGAGGATGCCCTGGGCCTTCAGGTCGGCGAGCTGCTGGAGCTTGGCGATCACGTCGTCGCCACCCGCCGGTGCCGCCGGTGCCTCGGGTGCGGGCGCAGGGGCGGGGGCCGCAGCGGCCTGCTGCGCCTGGGCGTCAGCGACCGCCTGCTGGGCGGCGGCCTGCATGGCGGCCTGCTGCTGCTGGGCCTGGTAGGCCTCGGCCTGCGCCTGCTGCTCGGCCTTCGAGGCCGCGCGCTTGTTCATGGCGTTGCTGGTCGCGGTCGCGGTACCGGCGATGACGGCGGTACGGGCCACCGTCCCCACCAGTCCGGGCCGTCCGCGGCGGACGACGGGACGACGCATCATGGCTGCCTCCGGGGGCTGTGTCGGGTTCGGGAGTGGTCGGTGGCGAACGCGGTCAGTCGTCGGCCGCGTCGAGCTCGGCGTCCTCGGCGAGCGCGTCGACGGCCGCCTGGACGATGTCGCGGGGGATCCGCTCGTTCATCACGACGTGGCCGCCGGAGCCGGCGATGGCGTCGGCCAGCTCCCGGGCCCAGGCGTGCTCGAAGACCAGGACCGCGGCCGACGAGCCGGGCTCGATCTCCTCGGCGATGAGGTCGATGTCGTCCTCGGAGATCAGGCCGGCGATGTCCTCCACGATCGCGTCCACGACGTTCAGGTCGTCGTCGGCGAGGTCGGCGACCTCGGTGGAGACCAGCGTGCCGTTCTCGTCCCGGCTGAGGAACACCAGGTCGATGACGCGGATGTCCCCGCGCTCCACCACGCGGCGCAGCGCCGGGGCGACCTGACCGTTGAACTGGCTGCCGGGGAACGACAGGACGGTCACCTCGACCGGACCGAGCGACATGCGAGCCTCCTGGGGGCACGTGGCGTGGGGGCACACGGTAGCGGTCCGGTGGCCGCTGCGGGAGGACCGCCTCCCTCCGAGGTGGGGGCTTTGGACCGGTGGCCGTCGCCGGCGCCCGCCAGCACAGTGGTCCCCATGGACGACTCGGTCGCACCGGAGCGCCTGCGGGCCCTCGACACGCTGTGGCTGGAGGTCGATGCGGACGGTCCCCCGATCGCCATCGGGGTGACCGCGGTGTGCCAGGGCCGAGTGCCCGGCGACGACGAACTGGTCGCGATGATCCGCTCCCGGCTGCCGATGATGCCCCGGCTCTCCGAGCGGATCGTCCCCGACCCGGCCGGTGTCCGCCGGCCCACCTGGGTCCCCGTCGATCCCGACGTCCACGACCACGTGCACCACCTCGACGCCCGCACCGTCCCCGAGGACGGCCGGACCGGCCAGCGGTCGCGGCTGGACCGGGCCGTCTCCCACGTGATGGAGGTGCCGATGCCGCGGCACCGGCCGCTGTGGGACGCGTGGCTCGTCCATGGTCTGCCCGAGGGCGACTGGGCGCTGGTCTGGCGCATCCACCATGCCGCCGTCGACGGCCTGGGCGCGATGGCCGTGCTCGGCCACGGGTTCGACCTCGAGCCGGAGGGTGGGCGCACGCTGGGCGAGATGGTGGCGCAGGCCCAGGTGGACGGTCCTCAGCACGGCTCCCGGTCTGCGCCATCCGGAGCGGGCCCGGACCGGGCGGAGGACCGCGGCCGTCGCGACCCGCTGACCGCGATGCTGTCCGGCGGAGCCCACCTGGCCGGAGCGGCCGTCGGCGCGCTCGGCCGCGCGATCGGCATGCTGCCGCACCTGTCCGCCGCCGTCGGGTCCGTCGTGCCGCACCCGCCGAGCAGCCTCACCGGGGCGGTGGGCGACCGGCGCCACTGGGCCTCCGCCGAGCTCGACCTCGACGAGGTGAAGCGGGTCGCCCGCCTGCACGGCGGCACCGTGAACGACGTCATCCTCGCCGTCGTCACCGAGGGCTTCCGCGAGCTGCTCGACGCACGCGGGGACCTGCGTCCCGGACAGACCGTGCGGGCGCTGGTCCCGGTGTCGCTGCGCGCCGCCGGTGACGGCAGCGCGGACAACCAGATCAGCGCGCTGCTGGTGCACCTGCCCGTGGGGGAGGACGACCCGCTGCGCCGGCTCGAGGCGTGCGTGGACGAGTGCCAGCACCTCAAGGCGGCGCACGCCTATGTGCTCGGCTCGGTGCTGACGTACGTCGTGGACCACACCATGCCCTCGGCCGTGCAGGACGCCGTGGTCCCCGCCGTGGGTTTCAGCGCCGTCGACTGGCTGATGGACACGATCGTCACCAACGTGCCGGGGCCCCAGTTCCCGCTGTACCTGATGGGGCGGCGGGTGCGGGCCATGCACCCGGTCATCCCGGTCGGCGGCCACTGCCGCACGACGGTCGGCATCTTCAGCTACGACGGTCGCATCGACGTCGGCGTCACCGGCGACGCGGCGTCGTCGCCCGACGTCGACGTCGTGGCCGACGCGGTCGTCTCCGCGCTGCACCGCCTCGGCTGAGGCCGAAGACAGTTCCCGCCGGGCGTCCGATTCGCCGGGCAACGACCCGGCCCGGGCCCCTACGGTCGACGCGTGACCCCAACCACGGCACGCGGTGGTCGCTGGACGCCGATGCTGTTCATCGGCCTCGGCATCTCGATGGTCATCATGGACGCGACCATCGTCAACGTCTCGCTGCCGTCGATCATCCGTGAGCTCGGCATCGACTCCGTCGACGCGGAGTGGGTCAACGCCATCTACTCGCTGGTCTTCGCGGCGCTGCTCATCATCTTCGGCCGCATCGGCGACCGGTTCGGCCGTCGCCGGGTGTTCATCCTCGGCGCGATCGTCTTCGGCGTCGCCAGCATGCTCGCCGCCCGCACCGACTCCGGCAATGCGCTGATCGCGGCTCGGGCGCTGCAGGGCGTCGGCGGGGCGATGATGTCGCCGACGTCGCTGTCCCTGATCAACGCGACCTACCAGGGTCGGGCCCGCACCATCGCCTTCGCGATCTACGGCTCCATCATCGGCGGGATGGCCGCGGTCGGGCCGCTGCTCGGCGGCTGGCTGACGGAGTACCACTCGTGGCGGTGGGCCTTCTACATCAACGTTCCCGTCGCTGTCGTCCTGGTCGTCGGCTCCCTGCTGTACGTGCCCGAGAGCCGCGACGAGCGCGACCGCCCCGGTACGGACGTCGTCGGCGCGCTGCTGTCCGCGGTCGGCATCGGCCTGCTGGTGTTCGGCCTGATCGAGGGACGCAACTACGGGTGGTGGTCCGCGCTGGGGGAGCAGCGGCTGCTGGGTGTGGACTACCCGGCCGGCGGCATCTCGCCGGTGCCCGTGTCGTTCGCGGTCTCGGCCGTCGCCCTCGTCCTGCTCTACGTGGTGGAGACGCGCCGGGAGCGCCGGCAGCGCACCGTGCTGCTCGACTTCGACCTGTTCCGGATCCGGACGTTCGGCTTCGGCAGCCTGGCCGCGCTCATCGTGTCGCTGGGCGAGTTCGGGATCCTGTTCTCCCTGCCGTTGTTCCTGCAGTCCGCGCTGGGCTTCGAGGCCCTGGGTGCCGGCGCGATCCTCGCGACGCTGGCGCTGGGCGCGTTCCTGGCCGGGCCGACGGCCGCCCAGCTCGCGCTGCGGCGCAGCCCGCGGTTCGTCGCACGGCTCGGCCTGGTCCTGGAGATCGTGGGCATCGTCGGTCTCGGCGCCACCATCTCCGTGGACGTCTCCATCTGGGTCATGTGCGCCTGGCTGGTCGTGTACGGCGCCGGCGTCGGCTACGCCAGCGCCCAGCTGACCGGACTGATCCTGGTGGACGTCCCCGTCCGCAAGAGCGGCCAGGCATCGGGCACGCAGAGCACCGCGCGGCAGGTCGGCTCGGCGCTGGGCACCGCCATCCTCGGCACCATCCTGTTCGTCGGCCTGGCCAACGACACCCAGTCGCGAGTGTCCGAAGTGCCAGGTGTGTCGCCGGCGCAGGCGGCCACCGTGGCCGAGACGGTCCAGGCCTCCGCGGGCACCGTCATCCCGTCGCTGGCCCAGCAGCCCGGCGGTGAGCCGGTGGCCCAGGCGGCGGAGGTCGCGTTCGCAGACTCCATCCGGCGGACGGCGTTCGCGGCCGCCGGGTTCGTGTTCATCGGCCTGCTGGCCACCCTCGCCCTGCCGCCGGGCAGGTCGGAGGAGGACGTGGAGCAGGCCGAGGAGACCCTCGAGGAAACGGAGGACGCATGATCGAGCTCATCCCTGGGCTGCCCGACGACGTGGTCGGGTTCGTCGCGAAGGGCGAGGTGACCGCGCGCGACTACACCGAGGTGCTCGACCCGGCGCTGCGTGCTGCGTTGTCGCGGCACGACCGGATCCGGGTGATGTACGTGCTCGGTCCGGAGTTCACCGGCTACAGCGGTGGCGGCATGTGGGAGGACGCCAAGGTCGGGACGGAGCACTTCTCCCGCTGGGAGCGCATCGCGGTCGTGACCGACACCGACTGGGTCCGGCACAGCGTGCACGCCTTCGCCTGGATGATGCCCGCGCGGATCCGGGTGTTCCCGGTGGTCGAGCAGGACGCCGCAGCCGTCTGGGTGAGCGAGGACTAGCGCGCGCAGGCCCCTGGGCGCGTCACTCAGCGGCGGGGGAGCCCGCGCTCCACCGGCGCTGGGACGCGAAGAAGTCGTCGACGTCCCACGCCATCGCCGACGTCGGGTCGATCCGCAGGAACCTGATGCCGGCCATCTCGGGCACGTCCGGGAGGAACTCGGCGTCCCCCTCGCCCGGGTAGTCCGCACGGTAGGCCGCGACCACGGCCGGGTGCTCCGCCGGCGCCCCGATGTCGGTGGCGGTGCCGCGCACGATCAGTACTTCGGTGCCGCTCTCCAGGTGCACGACGCAGCGCGGGTCGGCCTTCAGCTGCGCGTAGCGACGCGCGCTCGGGTCGACGTACGTCACCAGGGTGTCGTCGACCGCGACGCCCCACACCGGGACGGCGTGCGGCCCGTGCTCGGCATCGGCGGACACCAGCCACCACACCCGGGCGGCGCCCAGGCGACGGACGAGCTCGGCGCGGGTCAGCGGGGTGGGCTGCGCGGTCACGGGGACACTCTGCCGCGGACCGCTCCGCTCCCGCACCGGGACTCGCCCGCCGGCGCTACCGTGAGCCGCCAGGCAGCACCATCGGGATCGGGAGCGTGGGCGATGTCGGACGAGAGCCGCCAGCAGCGGGTGGCGCCGCACGGGAGCACCGGCGGGCTGTCCGGCCGGGCCGTGGCCGTGGCAGCGATCGTGGTCGTGCTCGTGGTCTTCCTGGTGCAGAACCTGCAGTCGTCGTCCGTGCAGTTCCTCTGGCTGGACTTCAGCCTGCCCACCTGGCTGCTCGTGCTGATCGTGTTCGCGCTCGGAGTGCTTCTCGGCGGGCTCGTCCGCGGCGGGCTCCGCAAGCTGGCGGGCCGGGACGAGCCGGGGAAGAAGTAGCCGGGAGCGGGCCCGCCGTCACAGCTCCGGCGCGGACGCCGCGACGGCCCGCGACGTGGCCCACGCCCGGATCCGGGCCACGTCCTCGGAGCGCATGCGTGACAGCGGCACGGTCTCCGCGGCCTCCGCGAGCAGCAGTTCGGTCGTGACGTCGCCGCCGGACGCGAACGCCTGGTACAGGGCGCCGACCACCACGCTCTCGATCTCGGCCCCGCTGAAGCCCTCGGTGGCCGCGGCGATCGCGGCCAGGTCGAACACCGCCGGGTCGCGCCGGCGGTCGGCCAGGTGCAGCCGGACGATCTGCTCGCGCTCCCCGCGCTGGGGCAGGTCGACGAAGAAGATCTCGTCGAAGCGGCCGCGGCGCAGCAGCTCCGGCGGGATCCGGTCCACGTCGTTGGCCGTGGCCACCAGGAACACCCCGTCCGGGCGCTCCTGCAGCCAGCGCAGGAACGTCGCGAGCACCCGTTGGCTCACGCCGCCGTCGCCCGCACCGGACTGGGGGGCAAAGCCCTTCTCGATCTCGTCGACCCACAGCACCACCGGGGACATCACCTCGACCGCCTCGAGCCCCGCCCGCAGCCGCGACTCCGACTCGCCGACGTACGACCCGTACAGCCGGCCGGCGTCCAGCAGCGCCAGCGGCATGTGCCAGGTGCGGGCCAGCGACTTGGCCACCAGCGACTTGCCGCAGCCGGGGACGCCGGTGAGCAGCACGCCGCGGGGCGGCTCGAGGCCGAACTCGCGCGCGGCCGGTTCGAACCCGCGGCCGCGCTCGGCCAGCCACGCCTTCAGCCGGTCCAGGCCCCCGACCTGGTCCAGCGAGGCGTCCAGCGTGATCAGCTCCAGCGGGCCGTCGGCGGAGAGCAGCTCGGCCTTGGCCCGGCGTACGCGCTCCAGGTCGCCGTCGACGAACCCGCCGTCATCGAAGGCCGCGCGCAGGATGACGCGCTCGGCCTCCGCGGTGGTCAGTCCCGCGACCGCGTCGGTGAGCGCGTCCACGCCGCCCTCGGGCAGGGTGACGGTCAAGTGCGAGTTGCGCAGCCGGGCCACCACCTGCTCGACCAGGACCCGCATCTCCGCCCGGGAGGGTGGTCGCATCCGCCAGGGCAGCGCCACCCCGCGCAGCTCCGGGGGCACCCGTGGGTCCGGACCGGTCAGCACCACCGTCTGCCCGGGTGCCGCACCGAGGGCAAGCTCCTTGGCCAGCCGGACCGCCACCTGGTCCTCGAAGAACGGGTGGGCGTCGAGGAAGACGTAGACCCCGGGGGCACGCACGTCGCGCACGAACCCCAGGGCGCCTCGGGGATCGACGGTGTTGGTCTGCGCACCCATCCCGTCCCGCGCGAGCCCGCGGGTCACCGACCAGGTCCAGACCGGGTACTGCAGGGACGCGGCCGCGTCGCGGACCTCGGCGAGGAAGCGGGACTCCTCCCGGACGTCGGCGACGATCAGGCCGTGGTGGGAGGCGAACAGACCGCGCAGGTCGTTCGAGTCGTCCACGTGGACGAGGCTAGCGAGGAGGTCGGGCGGTTGGTCAGTCGTGCACGACGACGAGCCGCGCCGTGGAGCAGGGGGTGCCGGTCGAGGACTCCACGGTGGCCGACCAGGTGCCGCTGGCGTCGTGCCGGGCCGCGAACCGGGCCCGGCCGCGGGTGTCGGTCACGGCCGAGGACCGCACCGGATCGCCTCCCCCGAGGGGGGTGAACGTGAGCCGGACCAGGGCGTCGGGCAGCGGGACCCAGCCACCGGGGCCGTGCCGCTCGACGGTCGCGACCGCGCCGAGCAGGGAGCCGCGCCGGATGGTCCCGGACCCCAGCTCGATCTCGACCCGGGTCACGTCGGGCAGCGACACCGGCGGGGCCGGGGTCGGGGGGACGGCGACATCCGGGAGCAGCGCCGAGGCGTCGGCGGGTGCCGACACCACCTGTGGCAGCTCCGTCGGCACCGCTCCGGTCGGCAGCGCCTCCGCCGGCGGCGTCGCGGCCGTCCTGACGTCCGGGACCACGCGGGGGCGTTCGTGCGCGGGCACGGGCGCCTGCGGGCGTACGTCGTCGGGGGCCACCACCGGTCTGAGCCTCCTCGAGTGGATCAGGTCAGGGTCCCCTCACTATTCCCCCGTTCGGCCCGTGAGCCAAGGGACTTTGGTCCCAATTCGTGACGAGTTCGCGACCTGGACACGACGGCGTCGTGATCCGTCCGGCGCCCGCCGTGACCATGCCGTTGCTCAGCGTGAGCGATGCGCCCGCCCGGCATCGGGGCGATCGCGTCCTCCCGCTCCCGTCGGCGCGGGATCATCGCCGGTATGAGTCGCACCGAACCCGTGCCCCCGCTCGACGCGCCCGCGGCGCTGGACCTGGCCGAGCGGTACGTGTGCCCGAACCGGGTCCGCACGCTCACCGCCATGGGGCTGCCGCTGGTGATGGGCCGACGCGAGGGCTACCGGTTCTGGGACCTCGACGGCCGGGAGTTCCTCGACCTGCACCTCAACGGCGGGGTCTACAACCTCGGCCACCGCAACCCCGAGGTCGTGCAGGCGCTGGTGCAGGCGGCGGGCCACCTGGACATCGGCAACCACCACTTCCCCAGCGCGGAACGGGCGCTGCTGGCCGAGCGCCTGGCCGACCTGACCCCCGGCGACCTCACGTACAGCGTCTTGGCCAGCGGCGGCGGGGAGGCCATCGACGTCGCGCTCAAGACCGCGCGGCGGGTGACCGGGCGGCGCCGGGTGGTGTCCCTCAGCGGGGCCTACCACGGCCACACCGGGCTCGCGCTGGCCGCCGGCGACGAGCGCGCGGCGTCGGCGTTCCTCAGCGACTCGCCGGACGTGGCCCGCGTGCCGTACGGCGACGCCGGTGCGGTCGACGTCGCGCTCGCCGGGGAGGACGTCGCCGCGGTCATCGTCGAGACCGTGCCGGCGACCCTCGGGTTCCCCGTACCGGACCCCGACTTCCTGCCGGGGGTGCGCGCCGCCTGCGACCGGCACGGGACCGTGCTGGTCGCCGACGAGGTGCAGACCGGGCTCGGGCGCACCGGCCGGCTGTGGGGCGTGGAGCTGTTCGACGTCGTCCCCGACGTGCTCGTGACGGGGAAGGGTCTGTCCGGCGGGATGTACCCGATGGCCGCCACCGTGCTGGCCCCCGCCGTGGCCGGCTGGCTGCAGGACGACGGATGGGGTCACATCTCGACCTTCGGCGGCGCCGAGGTCGGCTGCCCCGTGGCGCGCACCGTCCTCGACATCACCACGAGGCCGGAGACCGTGGACCACGTGCGGCACCTGATCGCGCGCGTGACGGACACGCTGGCCGAGCTGCAGGCGCGGCACCCGGACTGGCTGGTCGAGGTGCGCCAGACCGGGCTCGTCGTCGGGCTGCGGTTCGCCCACGAGCAAGGGGGACCGCTGATGACCCGGGCGCTGTACGACCAGGGGGTGTGGGCCATGTTCGCCGGGTTCGACCCGTCGGTGCTGCAGGTCAAGCCGGGGCTGCTGCTCGACGACGCGCTGCTGGACCGCGCCGCGGAGGCGATGGACCGGGCCATGGCGGTCGCGGCGGGGTGGGCGGCGTGACGGGGGACGCCGCCGGCGCCCCCTGGGGCGCGGCCTCGCCGCCAGCGCAGGCCCCCGCGGCCCTGCGCGACCTGGAGGCCGAGCTGGATCCCGCGCACCCCGAGCGGGTCGACGGACTGCGGGTGCTCGCCTACGGCGAGGTCAGCGCCGCGCTCGTGCTGCCCGGGCTGCCCGGGTGGGTGGCCAAGCGGATGTCGGGGCTGACCGACGCCGCCGCGGCGGAGCGCTACGTCAACCTCGTGCGGTCCTACCTGGACCGCCTGGCCGATCTCGGCGTGGACACGGTGCCGACGTTCCCGGTGACGGTGGACCGGGCCGGCCAGCCGCCCGTGGTCTACCTGCTGCAGCCGCTGGTCGCGGCGGACCGGCTCGGGCACGCCGCGCTCGCCGGCGCCGACGACGCGGCGCTGGGCGCCTTGGTCGACGCCGTGCTGGGGCGGGTGGACACCGTGCTGGCCGGCAACGAGGCCGGGGGGCTGGAGTCGGCCGTCGACGCCCAGCTGTCCAACTGGGCGCTGACCGGCGAGGCGGGGCCCGACGGGACGCCGCGGCTGGCCCTGCTGGACGTGGGCACCCCGTTCGTCCGGGACGGCGACGGATACCGGCTGGACGTGGAGATCTTCCTGTCCGCCGTCCCGCCCGGGCTGCGGGCCTACTACCGGCGCAAGCGCGCCGTCGAGGCCTACCTCGACGACTACTTCGACGCCCGCACCGTGGCGGTGGACCTGCTCGGCAACGTGCACAAGGAGGGGCAGCCCGAGCGGCTCCCGGTGCTGCTCGACGCGGTGAACGGCTGGCTGGCCGTGCACCGACCCGGCGACGCGGCCGTCACCGCCCAGGAGGTGTCGGACTACTACCGCGCCGACGCCGACCAGCTGGAGCTGTTCCTGCGGCTGCGTCGGGCCGACCGGTTCCTGCGGACCCGGGTGCTGCGCGGCCGCTACGACTTCGTGCTGCCGGGGGCGATCCGACGCTGAGGAGAGCGGCTGTCGGCCCCACTCCGGGCCGCGCTCGGGCCGCGTTGCGGACCGCGCGGCGCGGTGCCTCGACCCCGGCCGACGCGCCCGGTCCCGGTGTCGGTGTCGAGCCGGGCACCCCGCATGGGTTTTCATGGAGGGGTCATGACCTCCACCATCGTGCCCCCGCGCGCCCGCCGCCGCGCCCGCAGCGTCGTGCCCCTCGGCGGCCCGGGACTGCTGGTTGCCCTGCTGGTCGCCCTGCTCGCGGCCCTGCTCGTGGCCGTCCCCACCGGCACCTCGCGTGCCGACGACGGCAGCACCGAGGCAGGCGCGCCCGGCGGCGACCCCGTTGCCCCCGTCGAGCCGGTACGGCCGTACCGCAACGTCGTCGTCGTCATGGCCGACGACATGAGCTACGACGTGTTCAACACCGTCCCGCGGCTCAAGGCGCTGGAGCAGCAGGGGACCACGTTCACCCGCTACGCCGTGGCCGACTCGCTGTGCTGCCCGTCGCGCACCAGCTTCCTGCGGGGGCAGTACCTGCACAACCACGACATCGCCGGCAACGTCCGGCCCGAGGGCGGGTGGCCCGCCTACCGGGACTACGGCTACGACCAGGACGACCTGGCCACCTGGGTCAGGCGCACCGGGGTCACCACCGGCTACATCGGCAAGTTCCTCAACGACTACCCGGGCGACTCCCCGCGCGAGACGGTGCCGAACGGCTGGGACCACTGGTTCGGCCCGTTCGGCACCTCGTACAAGGGCTACGGCTACAACGTCAACGTCGACGGTCAGATCTACGCCTACGGCTGGCAGCCGCAGGACTACCTGACCGACGTCATGCGCTCGGACGCGATCCGATTCATCGAAGCCACGCCCGACCCGTTCTTCCTCGTGGTCGCGCCGTTCACGCCGCACGAACCGGCCACCCCGGCCAAGCAGTACAAGACCAAGTACGCCGGCATGAAGGCACCGCGGACCCCGTCGTACGACGTGCGCGACCCCAGCTGGTCGCCGCGGTGGCTGTCCCGCAAGCCCGCAGCCACCAAGGAGTTCAAGGCGTACATGGACGACCTGTGGCGCAAGCAGCTGCGCTCCAGCGAGTCCATCGCGGAT
Organism: Candidatus Nanopelagicales bacterium; assembly: GCA_041393815.1. NCBI lineage: Bacteria > Bacillati > Actinomycetota > Actinomycetes > Candidatus Nanopelagicales > Candidatus Nanopelagicales bacterium. The sequence continues at coordinate 66,450 of JAWKJK010000003.1, forward strand.
CTCGTCATCGGTGTCCAGGAGTCGCTGCGGGCGACCGGCAAGGACCAGGACACGCTGGTCGTCTTCACCTCCGACAACGGGTTCCACCTCGGGCAGCACCGGCTCGGGGCGGGCAAGCAGACCGTGTACGACGAGGACGTCGTCGTCCCCCTGGTGATGATGGGGCCGGGGATCCCGGCCGGCCAGAAGGTGCCCGCGCTCGCGTCCGGGGTGGACCTGGCGCCGACGATCGCGGAGGCCCTCGGCGCCAGCGTGCCCGACTTCGTCGACGGTCGCAGCCTGCTGCCGCTGCTCACCGACCCCGGGCGTCCCTGGCGCGCGCGGGTGCTGGTGGAGCACCTCGGCTACGCGCTGCCGGGGGACCCGGACTACCAGACCCGGGTGATGCCGCGGCCGTTCACCTCGCTGCGGACCAAGGACTACGTGTACGCGGAGTACCTCGACGGGTCCCGCCAGCTGTTCCTCACCACCGACACCTACCAGCTGGACAACCGGGCGAAACGGGCCAGCCCGGCCGTGCTCGCCCGGTTGTCGCGGTGGATGAGCGCGATGTCCCGGTGCTCGGGCCCGGTGTGTCGGTCCGCGGATGGCGGGCCGCCGTCGCGGTCGGCGATCGCTGGCGGGTAGGACGCGGCTGCGCGCATCCGGCCGGCGGGGCCGTCACCGCCGGGCCAGGGCCTCGGCGAAGACCTCCAGCGCCTGCGGGGTGGGCACGACGAGGGTCGCGACGTCGACGCCGGTGGGCGTGTTCTCCAGGGTCGTGAGGGCGATCCGGATCACCTCCGGCAGCGGCCAGTACGGGTAGGTGGAGCCCAGCGGGGTCAGCGACAGTCTGCGCACGCCGTAGTCGTCGGCGACCGCCAGGCAGGACCGGTAGGCCTGGGCCAGCAGGTGGGTCCGGTCCTGGCGTACCGAGAAGTCGGGCGTGACCACGTGGATGAGAAGGCGCGCCGGCAGCGCCCCGGCGCCGGTGACGACGGCCTCGCCCGCCGGGACCCCGTGGTGGTAGCGCGGCTCGTGCCGGATCAGGTCCTCGCAGGCCTCCGCCACCACGGGGCCGGCCGCGCGCATGAGCTGCGAGGAGTCCACCAGGCGCGGCCGGGCCGACCGGGCCACCGCGTCGGTCGCCTCGGCCTGCAGCGTCCCGTGCCGCACCCGCAGCCGCACCCGTCCACCCTGCCCCAGCCCCCGGCTCGGCGCAGCCGGTCGGGGCCTTGCGGCCCTGGGAGCGGGGGGAACCCGGGGACCAGGCTGGGGGAGAGGGCCCGCGAGAGCTCCTGCTCGCGATGCCCGCGAACCGAAGGAGGCGGCGGGGATGACCACGCAGCGCGTGCAGGAGATCCTGTCCTGGTACGGGGCCGACAACCCCGGGACGCTGGGGAACCTCTACCGGCTGCTGAACCACGGCCGGCTGGCGGGGACCGGGAAGCTGGTCATCCTGCCGGTGGACCAGGGCTTCGAGCACGGGCCGGGGCGCAGCTTCGCGCCGAACCCGGCGGGCTACGACCCGCGCTACCACTTCCAGCTGGCCCTCGACGGCGGCTGCAACGCGTACGCCGCCCCGCTGGGCTTCCTCGAGGCGGGGGCCCGGACCTACGCCGGCCAGCTCCCGCTGATCCTCAAGGCCAACAGCTCCGACTCGCTGTACTCCGGTCCCGACCCGGTGCCCGCGGTCACGGCGTCGGTCGACGACGCGCTGCGGCTGGGCTGCACCGCGATCGGCTTCACGATCTACCCGGGGTCCGCCGGTCGCAACGAGATGTACGAGGAGCTGCGCGAGCTCGCCGCGGAGGCCAAGGCCGCGGGCCTGGTGGTCGTGGTGTGGTCGTACCCCCGCGGCTCGGGCCTGTCCAAGGAGGGCCAGACCGCGGTCGACGTGGTCGCGTACGCCGCGCAGATCGCCGCCCAGCTCGGCGCGCACATCATCAAGGTCAAGCCGCCGACGGACCGGATCGAGAACCCGGCCGCCCGGGAGGCGCTGGAGAAGGCCGGGGTGCCGCTCGGGACGCTGGCCGACCGGGTCCGGCACGTCATCCAGGGCGCCTTCGACGGGCGCCGGATCGTCATCTTCTCCGGCGGGGCGGCGAAGGGGACCGAGGCGGTGCTGGAGGAGAACCGGCAGACCGCGCTCGGCGGCGGCTTCGGCACGATCATGGGCCGCAACTCCTTCCAGCGCCCGCACGACGAGGCCGTCGCCCTGCTGCACGCGGTGCAGGACATCCACGCCACCACCTGGCCCGACGACGCCTGACAGGTGCGCCCGTCGCGCGAGCGCCCCCTCGACCGGCCCGTCTACCGCGACCGAATGAGTCCCCACGTTGTTTGGGGGCCGAATTCGCGCCCGCAAGCAACGCCCGGACTCATTCCGTCGCGGGGTGGGGCAGGCCCCGGGTCAGGCGCCGTGGGTGGCGAGGTAGCCGACCAGGTCGTCCAGGCTGCGCACCCGGGCGTAGTCGGACTCCGGGATCTCCACCCCCGGGTCCGCGGCCAGGGCCTCGACCAGGGAGAGGAAGTCCAGGGAGTCCAGGTCCGCCTCCTCCCGCAGGTCCGCCGCGGGGTCGACGTCGTCGAGGTCGACCTCCGGGGCGATCCGGCTCAGCGCGGCCTGCACGCTCGCGCGCGCGGTCTCGGTGCTCATGTCCGCCTCCGGTGTCGGATGGGTATGCGGGCCGCCGTCACCAGCTGCCCGGGTCGCGCAGCGCCGCGTCGACCGCGGCCAGGAACAGCCCGCCGGTGTGCCCGTCGGTGACCCGGTGGTCGGCGGCCAGCGTGGCCGTGACGACCGGGCGGACCGTGAGCATGCCGTCGACGGCCCAGGGGCGTTCGACGATGCGGCCGAAGCCCACCAGCGCCACCTGCGGGGCGTAGATGACCCCGTGCACCAGTCCGGCCCCCTGGTCGCCCAGGTTGGTCACGGTGATCGTCGGGTCGGCCATCTCCGACCCGCGCAGTCGGCCGGCTCGGGCCCGGGCCACCAGGTCCTTCAGCGCCGCCATCAGGTCGTCGACGTCGCGGGTGTCCGCGTCGTGGATCGCCGGGGCGACCAGGCCGCCCGCGCGCAGCGAGATCGCCACGCCGAGGTGCACGTGCTCGGCGGGACGGAACACGTCGTCCACGACGAACCCGTTGGCCTGCGGCACTTTCCGGGCCGCGGCGGCCGAGGCCTTGAGCAGCAGCGCCGCCGGTACGACCCGCGCCGCGGGCGGCCGGTCGGCGTTGTGCTCGCGCAGCCAGGCCAGCGCCGGCCCGAGGTCGATCGTGGTCTGCAGGTAGTAGTGCGGGATCTCGCGCGCCGACCGCGACATCAGCGTCGCGATCGCCGCCCGCATCGCGGCGGCCCGGTCGTCGCCGGCCCCCTCCGCGGTCAGCGGTACGGGAGCCAGCGCGCGGCTCCGACCGGGCTCCCGTCCGGCCCGCCCGCGGTCCGGCTCGGTGGCCGGCGCAACGCCCGGCGCAGCGGCCGGGGGAGCGGTGGCGGTGTCCGCCGGTGGGGCCGCCGGGGGTGCCGGGCTCTCGGCGGTCGCTGCGGCGAGGACGTCCTCGGCCCGGACCGTCCCGTCCGGCCCGGTGCCGTGCAGGGCGCCGAGGTCCACGCCGCGCTCGGCCGCCAGCCGGCGGGCGTACGGGGACGCAGCGACCCGTCCCCGCGCGGCCGCGGGACGGCGACGCCGCGTCGTCTTCGTCGCGGGTGCGGGCGTGTGCGCGGCCGGGGTCGCCTCCGCGGCCGGTGTCCGCGGGGCCGCCGCGCGTGCGGCGGCCTCGACGTCGGCTCGGGTGACCGCGCCCTCGGGGCCGGTGCCGTGCAGCGACTCCAGGTCCACGCCGCGCTCGTGCGCCAGGTGCCGCACGGTCGGGGGCACCCGTGCGGCGACCGCCGTCGGACGCGAGGGCGCACCCACCGCCGCCATCGCGGCGACCGGTGCCCCGGCGGCCTCGTCCGCATGCTCCGCCGCCGGCACGCCCTCAGGTCCGGCGGACGCGCCCGCGGTGTCCAGCCGGGCCAGCGGGGCCCCGACCGGCACGGTCGTCCCCGGGTCCACCAGCAGGGCCTCGATCACCGCGTCCTCGAACACCTCCACCTCGATCGCCGACTTGGAGGTGTCCACGACGGCCACGACCTGGCCGCGGTGCACGTGGTCGCCGGGGGCGACCAGCCACTCGACCAGGGTCCCCTCGTCCATGTCCGCGCCGAGGGACGGCATCACGAACTCAGCCACGGTCGCCCACCACCTCGCGCACCGCCGCCACGACCCGCTCGGGGCTGGGCAGCGCCGCGAGCTCCAGGTGCCGGGCGTACGGGATCGGCACCTCGGCGGTGCAGACGCGCGCGACGGGGGAGTCGAGGTCGAAGAACGCCTCCTCCATCAGGACCGCGGACACCTCGCCGGCCAAGGACCCGGTCCGCCAGCCCTCGTCCACGACGACGGCGCGGTGCGTCCGGCGCACGGACGACACGAAGGTCGGCCGGTCCAGCGGCCGCAGCACCCGCAGGTCCACGACCTCGACGTGGATCCCGTCCGTGGCCAGCAGGTCCGCCGCGTCCAGCACCGCGGGGAGCGATCCGCCGTACGTGATGACCGTGGCGTCGTCGCCCTCGCGGCGGATCGCTGCCCGCTCGATGTCGACGTCGCCCGCGTCGGCGGCCAGGTCTCCGGCGGCGTTGTACAGCGACCCGTGCTCGAAGATGACCACGGGATCGGGGTCCGCCAGTGCGGGGCCGAGCATGCCGCGCGCGTCCTCCAGCGTCGCCGGCGCCAGCACCCGCAGCCCGGGCACCGAGGCGTACCAGTTCTCCAGCGAGTGGGAGTGCTGCGCGGCCAGCTGGCGGCCGGCCCCGCTGGTCATCCGGATGACCAGCGGGACGTGGAACTGCCCGCCACTCATGTGCAGCATCGACGCGGCGGTGTTGACGATCTGGTCCATCGCGAGCATCGAGAAGTTGACCGTCATGACCTCGACGATCGGTCGCATCCCGGCCAGCGCAGCCCCGATGCCGGCGCCGACGAACGCCGACTCCGACAGCGGGGTGTCCCGGATCCGGTCCTCGCCGAACTCCTCCAGCAGGCCCAGGCTGACGCCGAACGCGCCGCCGTACGGACCCACGTCCTCGCCCATGAGGAACACCCGGTCGTCCGCGCGCATCGCCGCACGGATGGCCTCCCGCATCGCCTCGCGGTACGTGGTCTTCACCATCTCGGCCTCGGCGTGATCCGGCCGCGTGCGCCTGCGCGTCATGACGCACCCCCTCCCACCAGCTCGGACGTGACGAAGCGCAACAGCTCCTCGACCGGCTCGTCGGTGCCGGACTCGGCCGCCTCGATCGCGGCCTCCACCTCGTCGCGGGCCTGCTGGTCCATCGCGGCCAGCGCGTCCGCGTCGGCCAACCCGTCGGCCTCGAGCCGCCGGGCCGACAGCAGCAGCGGATCGCGCTCGCGCCAGGCCTCGATCTCGGCCTTGTCGCGGTAGCGGTCCGGGTCGTACATCGAGTGCGCCCGGAACCGGTAGGTCCGCGCTTCCAGGAACAGCGGTCCGCCGCCGTCGCGCACCGACTCGACGGCACGCCGGGCGGCCTCCCACACCGCGGCGACGTCCATGCCGTCGACCGTCCACGCCGGCATCTCGTACGACGCGGCCTTGAGGGTGAGGTTCGTCTCCGACTCCGACCGCGCCAGCGCGGTGCCCATGGCGTAGAGGTTGTTCTCGCAGAGGAACAGCACCGGCAGGCCCCACAGTGCGGCCAGGTTCATCGACTCGTGGAACTCGCCCTCGGCCACGGCGCCCTCGCCGAAGAAGCACACCGTGACGCGGTCGTCGCCGCGCATCCGGTCGGCCAGCGCCAGACCCACCGCCAGCGGTAGGCCGCCGCCGACGATTCCGTTGCCGCCGTAGAAGCGAGCGGGCGCGTGGAACAGGTGCATCGAGCCCCCGCGGCCGCGGCTGACGCCCTCGACCCGGCCGTACATCTCCGCCATCACCGCGTCCATCGGCACGCCACGCGCGAGGGCGTGGCCGTGCTCGCGGTACGTGCTGACGACGGCGTCGTCGGGCCGCAGGTGCGCCAGCACCCCGACCGCGACCGCCTCCTCACCGATGTAGAGGTGCAGGAAGCCGCGGATCTTGGTGGCGCTGTAGAGCTCGACGCAGCGCTCCTCGAACCGGCGGATCCTCAGCATCTCCCGGTGCAGCGACAATGCTGACTCCCTGGTCAGCGCAACCGCGGTGGTCATCGTGCCCCCTCGAGGGTGGACAGGTCGCCCTCCGGCAGCCCGAGCTCGCGGGCGCGCAGCAGGCGGCGCATGATCTTGCCGCTGCGGGTCTTCGGCAGGTCGTCCCGGAAGTCGATGGCCCGGGGGGCGACCGCGGGACCCAGTCGTGAGCGGGCGAAGCCGACCAGCTGCAGCCGCAGCTCCTCGGACGGCTCGTAGCCAGGGTTGAGCGCCACGAAGGCCTTGACGACCTCGCCGGCGACCGGGTCCGGCACCCCGATGACCCCGGCCTCGGCGACCGCCTCGTGCTCCAGCAGCGCGTTCTCCACCTCGAACGGGCCGATCAGGTGGCCGGCGGACTTGATGACGTCGTCGCCGCGCCCGATGAACCAGAACCAGCCGTCAGCGTCCCGCTTGGCCAGGTCCCCACTGAGGTACCAGCCGCCGCGGAAGGCCGTGGCGTAGCGGTCCGGGGCGCCGAGGTAGCCGCGCATCATCGACGGCCACGGCGTGCCCAGCGCGAGCTCGCCCTCGGTGTCCGGCTCGGTGACCACGACGGGGAGCCCGTCGGAGTCCAGCGACAGCGACCCGTCCGGCTCCCGGGACAGGATGGCCGCCGTCATCCCCGGGACGGGGCGGCCCATGGCGCCCGGCCGGATGGGCACGCTCGCGTAGTTCGCGATCATGATCGCGCCGGTCTCCGTCTGCCACCAGGTGTCGTGGATGGGTCGGCCGAAGGCCTCCTCGCCCCACAGCACCACCTCGGGGTTCAGCGGCTCACCGACGCTGCAGACGTGCCGCAGGTCGCGGAACTCGTGCTGCTGCGCTCGGTCCAGCCCCGCCTTCATCAGCATCCGCAGCGCGGTGGGCGCCGTGTACCAGACGGTGACCCGCTCCTGCTCCAGCAGCGAGTACCAGCGGTCGGGGTCGAGCTCTTCTTCGTCCACCACGACGGTCACGCCACAGGTGAGCGGGGCGATGACGCCGTACGACGTGCCCGTGACCCAGCCGGGGTCGGCGGTGCACCAGAACACGTCGTCGTCGCGCAGGTCCAGAACGAACCGGGCGGTGGCGTGGTGCGCGACCACCGCGTCGTGCACGTGCACCGCACCCTTCGGCGTTCCCGTCGTGCCGCTGGTGAAGTGCACGAGCGCCATGTCCTCGGGATCGGTGTCGGTGAACGGCTCCACCGCGTCGCTCGCCGCCATCACCGCGTCGAAGTCCTGGGCCGTCGGATCGCTGACCCTCTCCTGTCCCGGGCCCACCAGCAGCACGTGCCGCAGGGCCGGCAGCTCGTCGCGGATCGGTGCCACCTTGCGCCGGTACAGCGCCGGCGTCGTCACCAGCACGGCACCGTCGCCCAGTTGGAGCCGCTGCCGCACTGGTTCGGGCCCGAACGCGCTGAACAGCGGGCAGAACACCGCGCGGTGCCGCAGCGTGCCGAGCAGTGCCACGTACAGCGCGGGCTTGCGCTCCATCAGGGTGAAGACCCGCTCGCCCGGCTGCACGCCGAGCTCGGTCAGCACCTGCGCGAACCGGCCCGTCGCCGTCGCCAGGTCGGCGTACGTGAGCTCGGCGTCCACCCCGTCACGCCGCAGGAACCGCAGCGCGACCCGGTCGCCGCGACCGTGCGCGACGTGCCGGTCGACCGCCTCGTACGCGATGTTCAGCCCGCCGCCGGGCAGGCCGTCGAGCCAGTCGCGGGCTCGGTCCCAGGTGAAGTCGGCGGCGACGGCGTCGTAGTCCGGCAGCACGGCCGCGGCCGCAATCGTCGGGTCCTTGGTGATGACGGGCCACCCCATGACGCACCTCCCGCGGGCGAGGCGGTCTCCCGCCCAGCAGACCACCGCCGACCGTCCGCGCGGCAGGGCCGGAGGGCCCGCCCGGCACGGGCTACGGTGGCGCGATGGACGTACTCCGGACGCCGGACGAGCGATTCGCCGACCTGCCCGACTACCCGTGGGCCCCGCGCTACGTCGAGGTGGACGACGACGAGGGCGGCGCGCTGCGCGTGCACGTCCTCGACGTCGGTGACCCGGCGGCGGCGCCGGTGCTGCTGCTGCACGGCGAGCCGTCGTGGTCCTACCTCTACCGGTCCATGGTCCCGGTGCTGGTCGACGCCGGGCTTCGGGTCGTCGCTCCCGACCTGGTCGGGTTCGGCCGCTCCGACAAGCCGGCACGACCCGAGGACCACACGTATGCACGCCACGTCGGCTGGGTCACCGCAGCGGTGCTCGGGGACCAGGGCGGCGGCCTGGACCTGCACGGCGTGACGCTGGTGGGCCAGGACTGGGGTGGTCTGATCGGCCTGCGGGTGCTGGCCGAGAACCCGGACCGGTTCACCGCCGCCGTAGTCGCCAACACCGGCCTCCCCACCGGCGACCGACCGCTGACGGACGCCTTCGCGGCCTGGCAGCGGTTCGCCCGCGAGACCCCCGAGTTCCCCGTCGGCGGCATCGTGTCGGGCGGATGCCGCACGCCGCTGGCGCCGGAGGTCGTGGCCGCGTACGACGCGCCGTTCCCGGACGAGTCGTACAAGGCCGGCCCCCGCGCCCTGCCCGCCCTGGTGCCCACCTCGCCCGACGACCCCGCGGCCGACGCGAACCGGCGCGCGTGGGAGGTGCTCGCGGCGTGGGACCGCCCCCTGCTCACCGCGTTCTCCGACTCCGACCCCATCACCGCGGGCGGGGAGCGGGTGTTCCAGCGGACCGTGCCCGGGGCGGCCGGCGTGCGGCACGTGACCATCCGCGACGCCGGCCACTTCCTGCAGGAGGACCGCGGCCCGGTCCTGGCCGACACGGTGGTGCGCTTCCTGTCCGGCGACCTCGTCGCGACGGGCACTCCGGAGGACCTCGCATGAAGGTGATGCGGATCGGCGAGCGCGGCCAGGAGCGGCCCGCGGTGCACGTCGGCGACGCCGGCTACGTGGACGTCTCCGACGTCGTGCCCGACGTCGACGAGCGGTTCCTCGGCTCCGGCGCCCTGGCGGGGCTGTCGGCCGTGGTCGACGAGCGGGTCGCCGCGGGGCGGGTCACGCCGTGGTCGGGGGAGCGGGTCGGCGCGCCGATCGCGCGGCCGCACCAGGTCCTGTGCATCGGCCTGAACTACGCCGACCACGCCGCCGAGGCGGGCGCACCCATCCCGGCCGAGCCGATCGTGTTCACCAAGCCGCCGAACTCGATGGTGGGTCCCGACGACGACGTCTTCTTCCCGCGCGGGGCCACCAAGCTGGACTGGGAGGTCGAGCTCGGCGTCGTTGTCGGTCGGCGCTGCCGCTACCTCGCCGACGAGGAGGAGGCCCGGGACGCCATCGCCGGCTATGTGGTCGTCAACGACGTGAGCGAGCGCGCCTGGCAGCTCGAGCGTGGCGGGGGCCAGTGGGGCAAGGGGAAGTCGGCGGAGACGTTCACCCCGTGCGGGCCCTGGCTGGTGACGGCCGACGAGGTGCCGGACCCGACCGCGCTGCGGCTGTGGCTGGAGGTCAACGGGAAGAGGCGGCAGGACGGGTCGACGGCGACGATGATCTTCACGCCGACGTTCCTGGTGCACCACCTCAGCCAGTTCCTGGTGCTCGAGCCCGGGGACCTCATCAGCACCGGCACGCCACCGGGCGTGGCGCTGGGGCTGTCGCCGTCCCCGTGGCTGCAGGTCGGAGACGTCGTGACGCTCGGCATCGACGGCCTGGGCTCCCAGCGGCAGCGGGTGGTCGCGGCCCCCTGACGGGCCCGCACGACGGGGTGCCGCGTCGCACCCGGACGGGGACCAACGCCTCCGGCGGAGCCGGCCGCGCCGTGGTGGGCTGGAGTCAGGGAGGGCGGCCGCGCTCCCGTTCGGCCACCGATGTCGGGAGGCCCGAGATGACGACCCTCAGCGGCCCGGTACGACGGGTCCTCACGTTCGGCGACGACGGCTCGGACGGGGCCGACGTCGCGTGGCTGTGGGTGAACAACCACGTGTGGCCGGGATGGTCGGCCCGGGTGGTGCACGCCCACCTGCCCGAGATCGGGCCGCCGCCGCCGGAGGACGAGGCGCGGCTGCACGGCTGGGAGCCGCCGCAGCCGCGACGCGCGTTCCAGGAGTCCGGGCTCGACGGCGTCGAGTACCTGCGCGCCGACGGGGACCCGCGGCTGGTGCTCACGCACGCCGGTGGCGACCTGCTCGTCATCGGTCACCGCGGGGCAGGGGTCTGGAAGGCGCTGCACATCGGCAGCACCGCCGAGTGGCTCCTGCAGCAGCCCCCGGTCCCGCTGGTGATGGTGCGCTCCGCGCGCACGACCCGGCGCGTGCTGCTGTGCGTGGACGGCTCGCCGCACGCGCGGGCCGCCTGCGACACGCTGCTCGCGCTGCCGTGGCTCGAGGGCCTGGAGGTGGTCGTGGCGGGCGTCGTCGAGCGGGGTCACGATCCGCAGCCCGCGGTCGCCGAGTCCGCGGAGGCCCTGGCCGCGGCGGGAGCTGTCGTGCAGGGTCGCCTGGTGCGCCCCGGCGAGCTGGACCTGGTGGTGAACGTACGCGCCAGCCTCTTCGACCTGATGGACCAGGTGCGACCCGACGTGGTGGCGTTGGGCACCCGCGGCCTGCTCGGCTTCCGCCGGCTGCGGCTGGGCTCCACGGCGAGCGCGGTGGCCCGGCATGCGTCGTGCACCGTCCTGCTGACCCATGCCCGCACGCAGGAGGACCCGGCCGTCTAGGGTGCGCCGGGTGAGGGCCTTCGTCGTCACCGGAGCCGGGCGGGGCGTGGTCGAGGACGTGCCCGCGCCGGTGCCGCGCGCCGGCGAGGCGGTCGTCGAGGTCGACCGGGTCGGGGTGTGCGGCACCGACGTGGAGTTCTTCACCGGCGTGATGGCCTACCTGCACCAGGGGCACGCGGCGTACCCGCTGCGGCTGGGCCACGAGTGGGCCGGGACCGTGGTCGAGACCGGCCCCGGGGTCGACCAGGGCTGGGTCGGCTCGCGGGTCACCGGAGACACCATGCTCGGCTGCGGCACGTGCGCCCGCTGCCGCAGCGGCCGCCAGCACGTGTGCGCCGACCGGTACGAGATCGGTATCCGCGGCGGTTGGCCGGGCGCGCTCGCCGAGCGGCTCCCCGTACCCGTGCGGGCGCTGCACCGCTTGCCCGACACGGTGGACGCAACCGCCGGTGCGCTGGTGGAGCCGGGCGGCAACGCGCTGCGGGCCGTCGAGGGCGCGGACCTGCGTCCCGGTGATCGTCTGCTGGTCTGGGGCAGCGGGACGATCGGCATGCTGTGCGCGCTGTTCGCCCGCCGGACCGGGGCGCAGGTGCACCTCGCCGGCGTGGACCCGGTGACGCTCGCGCTGGCCCGCGACCTCGGCGTCGACCACGTGCACGACCCCGGTGCGTCGCCGGAGGGTCCGTACGACGCGGTGATCGACGCGACCTACGGCGCCGACGTGCCTGCCCGCGCCCTGGACCTGGTCGAGCCGGGCCGGCACGTGGTCTACATCGGCCTCGCCGGGGAGCCCAGCCCGATCGACACCCGCACCCTGGTGCTGAAGGACGTGACCGCGGTGGGCGTGCTGAGCGCGTCGCCCGGGCTGGCCGGCGCGATCGACGCGTACGCGCGCGGGCAGGTCGACCCGCGGCCGCTGGTCGCCGCCACGGTCGGCCTCGACGGGGTCGCGGCGGTGCTGGCGGGGGAGCGGCCGGAGGGCAGCGGGCCGGGACCCAAGGTGCACGTGGACCCCCGCATCCCACCGGCCTGAGGGCCGAGGACCGAGGAGGCAGACGCATGACGGACTTCGACGGGCTGGTCGCGGCGATCACGGGCGGGGCCGGCGGGATCGGGGCCGCGACGGCTCGCGAGCTGGCGGACCGTGGTGCACGCGTGGTCGTCCTCGACACCACTGAGGCGCTGGACGGGCCGTGGCGGTCGCTGTGGTGCGACGTGACGGACCGCAGCTCCGTCGAGGCCGCCGTGGCGGAGATCGCGTCGTCGTACGGCGGCCTGGACGTGCTCGTGCATGCCGCCGGGGTGGGAGCCGTGGGCGACGTCGCGGCGGGAGACGACGAGGAGTGGCGCCGGGTCCTGGACATCAACGTCGTCGGGGTCGCGCGCGTGACCGCCGCCGCGCTGCCGCACCTGCGTGACTCGGGGTCCGCCGTCGTGGTCACGGTGGGATCCGCCGTCGTCAGCGTCGGCGTCCCGGAGCGGGCGGCCTACACCGCGAGCAAGGGGGCGGTGCACGCGCTGACCCTGGCCATGGCCGCGGACTACGTCCGGGACGGCATCCGGGTCGTCGGCGTCGCTCCGGGCACCACCGACACCGCGTGGGTGCAGCGGCTGCTCGCGTCGTCAGGCGACGCGGACGAGGCGATGCGCAGGCTCCGCCAGCGCCAGGCCATCGGGCGGCTCGTCGCCCCCGAGGAGGTGGCGCGCGCGATCGCGTTCCTCGCCTCACCGGGGTCGGGTGCGACGACCGGTGCGATCCTCGCCGTGGACGGCGGGATGACCGGGCTCAGGCTGCCGAGCTGACCTGCTCCTGCGCGCCCGCCGGGGTGCTGCGGTAGACCGTGGCCCACGCGCACAGCAGCCACGCCGAGAGCAGCCCGAGCACGAGCCACGCGATCACCGACGCGATCACCCCGCCGATGAAGAACGAGTTGAGCGCGGCCAGCAGGAAGAACACGAACAGCACGACGGCGAGGACCACCGTCGTGAGCAGCCAGCGCCCGAAGCGGAAACCCATCGCGTGGAAGTTCGTGGCGACCACGTTGCGGCGCCCGTCCATCGCGGCGAGCAGCACGAACGGGGTCAGCGCGATGACCACCAGTCCGGGGACCGTGTAGAGCATCAGGCCGATCATCACCGCCACGAGCAGCAGCACCGCGTGCAGGCTGAACCACCCCAGCCGCTCCCGGGCCGTGGCCATGGCCGCTCCGAGGCTCACCGGGCCGTCGACGGCGTGCAGCGCGGCGGAGACCTGCAGGGCCAGGGCGAGCAGGAACGCGGCGAACGACACGGCCGACGCCAGCAGGAACCACAGCGACAGCCCGGGCGTGAGGTCGGGCCACGTCAGCAGCGCCTGCACCACCGTGTTGAGCACGACGGCCACCAGCACCGGACGCCAGGCCCGCACCATGCGGGCGAACCCGCTGAGCAGCACGGAGAACCCGTACCGACGCTCCACCGGTGCGGGGGTGTCCACGGTCTCGACGGCGCTCACGACGTGGCCTCCGCGTTGCGGTCGATGACGGCCTGCACGTCCCCGGAGTACAGCTGCGTGCCCCCGACGGTGAGCGTCATGGTGAGCGGCGTGGTGAGGGGCGCGATCACCTCGATCGGGTCTCCGTCCTGGGTCGTGCCCTCGCAGCGGTAGCTGTCGGTCTCCTTGCGGCACACCGGCGCCTCGAGGATCGCGACGTCCTGCTCGAGCAGCAGGTCGTTGGCCGCAATCCGCAGCGTGGCCTCCGGGACGCCCGAGACCTGGGCGAGCGCGTCGACCTGCGAGCACCCGGACAGCAGCGCGGCCAGCCCGGCCAGCCCGGCGGCCGCGAGCACCACGGCGACCGGGCCCCTCCGTCGACGGCGGTGCGGGTCGGTGCGGACGCCGGTCATGACGGCTGCCCCTGCTCGTAGGCGACCAGGCGGGCCCGCTGCTCGGCGTGCGCGCGCTCCAGGTCGGCGTCGGTGATCGTGCTGAGGTCGAACGGAGCCGGCAGCAGCAGCTCGCAGTTGCGGTCCAGCGGGGAGCCCAGCCGCATCGGCGGGTTCTCGATCCAGTCGTTCGCGGACAGCTCCCGGCTCAGCGACGCCAGCCCGACGGCGGACAGGTCGCCCTCGGTCCAGGCGGCGGGGGATGCGTGGTCCAGCGTCGTGGTGAAGATGGACAGCGTCCCGTCCCGGTTGTCGACGATCTCGATCATCTGCTGCTGCTGGGGGAAGTCGATGCACGACGCGGTCGTGATCTCCCAGAAGCCGCCGCCGCCCTCGCGGTGGTGGGCGAAGATCGTGTTGATGTGGGTGTGGCCGTTGACCCACGCGACCATGTTCGGGAACTCGTTGAGCATCGCCACGAACTCCTCGGCGTGGTAGAGCTTCTCGCCGGGGTTGAAGACCGCGGTGGCGCCGTTCTCCAGGGTCGTGCTGTTGTGGTGGCTGAGCACCACGCACAGCTTGTTCTCGGCCTGGGCCTGCGCCAGCTGACCCTTCAGCCAGTCGAACTGGCTCTGCGGCACCGCCCCGTCCGGCCCGGCCACCTGGTTGCAGGTGTCGAGGCCGAAGGCGCGGACGTACGGGCTGATGTCCGCCGACCACCAGGTCTCGCCGGTGTCGAGGTTGCGCTGGGTGAAGCCGTGCCCGACCGGACCGGGGACCGGCGTGGTCTGGAAGTGCGCGGCCATGAAGTCGGTCTGCTCGAGCAGCTTGCGCGCCGGGTCGGGCGTGACCGAGTGGATGCCCGGCTGGAACCCGAAGTTGTTCATCACCGAGTTGACCAGGCGGCCGAACGGGCTGGTGTCCATCGCCAGGCCCTCGAAGCTGGCCTCGCCGAGTGCGGTCCACGTCGACGCCTTGCGGGACCCGAGCGCCCATGCCTTCAGCTGGGAGTTGATGGAGAACGTGCCGTTCAGGGTGGTGTCGTGGTTGCCGTAGACGGCGTACCAGGGGACCGGCAGGCCCACCGACTCCACCGGCGAGCTGATCGCGGCCTCGAGCATGCCGGGGATGCGCGGGAACCCGTACTCCCCGAACCAGTCCCCGTCGGGGTTGTCCGGGTGGTAGGCGTAGGTGGCCTCGTCCCAGACCTGCACGCCCTCGTAGACACCCGGCTGGCCGCTGTCGGGGGTGACGGTCTGTCCGTCGAGGCTGCTGATGTACCACTCCAGCTCCAGCTGGGACAGCTGGTCGGCGACGTCACCGGTGACGACCGCTGCCGCCATCGGCGCGCCCGTGACCGGGCTGACCCGGGCGGCGGACATCGCGGCGACCATCGCGGCGGTGACGTGCAGGGTGAGCGTGTCCTGCGGCCGCACCACGCCGGCCCACAGGCTCGCGCTCTGCCCCGCCATTGGCTCCAGCCGCGCGGGTGACTGGGCGTCCATCACATGGATGTCGGACAGGTGGCCGAGGTAGGTCAGTGACCGGCGCCGGGACGCTCGGTCGTCGGCGGGGGCCGCCCCGAGCAGGTCCTCGCGGACGACGTGCGGCTCCCCGGGCGCGGCGACCAGGGTGCGGTACTGCTTGTACCGCGGAGCGGTGAGCCGGATCGTCTCCAGCAGGGTGGTCGGGGCCTCCGACGGCGTCATCGGGGCCGCGAGCGCGGCCCCGACGGCGGCACGGGGGAGCCCCCAGGCGGCGGCGAGCGCCCCGACCGTGGCCAGGAACGCGCGGCGTGACAGACCGGTCAGAGCAGCCTCCTCCCGACGGGGCGCCCGAGCGCCACGGCGTGCGTGCGACCGTAGCAGCGGGCCTCGGCTCGCTGCGTGCGATCCGGCCCGGTGTCGCGCCCCGTGTCGCCCCATCCGTTGCGGTGCCGGTTCCGTGTGCTGTAGCTGACGGAACCGGCACCACAACGGGAAGTGGGGCGGGCTACGGGGAGCCGAGGGCCGCGGAGACGACCTCGCGGGCCTGCTGCTGGATCAGCGCGAGGTGCTCGGGTCCGCGGAAGGACTCCGCGTAGATCTTGTAGACGTCCTCGGTGCCGGACGGGCGGGCGGCGAACCAGCCGTCCACGGTCACCACCTTCAGCCCGCCGATCGGCGCGTGGTTGCCCGGCGCCTCGGTGAGGATCGCGGTGATCGGCTCGCCGGCCAGCTCGGTGGCCGTGACCTGGGCGGGGGACAGGGCGGCCAGGACCGCCTTCTCCTCCCGGCTGGCCGGGGCGTCCACGCGCGCGTACACCGGCGCCCCGAACCGCTCGGTCAGCCCGGCGTAGCGTCGCGACGGCGTCTCCCCGGTCACGGCGAGCATCTCCGAGGCGAGCAGCGCGAGGATGATGCCGTCCTTGTCGGTGGTCCACACCGACCCGTCCCGACGCAGGAACGAGGCCCCCGCGCTCTCCTCGCCGCCGAACGCGACCGACCCGTCGAGCAGCCCCGGTACGAACCACTTGAACCCGACCGGGACCTCCAGCAGCCCCCGCCCCAGCGCCGCCGTGACCCGGTCGATCATCGACGAGCTCACCACCGTCTTGCCGACCTGCGCGGACGCGGGCCATCCGTCCCGGTGCGCGAACAGGTAGTCGATGGCGGCGGCCAGGAAGTGGTTGGGGTTCATCAGCCCCCCGTCGGGGGTCACGATGCCGTGCCGGTCGGAGTCCGCGTCGTTGCCGGTCGCGACGTCGAAGCGGTCCCGCTGCCCGATCAGCGACGCCATCGCGTGCGGCGACGAGCAGTCCATCCGGATCTTGCCGTCCCAGTCCAGTGTCATGAAGCGCCAGGTCGGGTCGGTGAGCGGGTTGACCACGGTGAGGTCGAGTCGGTGCCGCTCCGCGATCGCCGCCCAGTAGTCGACGCTGGCTCCGCCCAGCGGGTCCGCGCCGATCCGTACGCCCGCGGCGCGGATCGCGTCGATGTCGACGACGGCGGGCAGGTCGTCGACGTAGCGCCCGAGGAAGTCGTGGGCCTCGGTCGTGGCGGCGGCGCGGGCGCGGGAGAAGGGGGTGCGGCGCACCCCCTCCAGGCCCTGCTCGAGGTAGGCGTTCGCCCGGTCCTGGATGACCCGGGTGATGTCCGAGCCGGCCGGCCCGCCGTCCGGCGGGTTGTACTTGAACCCGCCGTCGCGGGGCGGGTTGTGCGACGGGGTCACCACGATGCCGTCGGCCAGCGCCGGGTCGTTCGGACCCCTGCCGCGGTTGTGGGCGAGGATCGCGTGCGAGACAGCGGGCGTGGGGGTCAGCCCCTCACCGCTGTCCACCAGCACCGTGACGCCGTTGGCCGCCAGCACCTCCAGCGCCGTCGTCCACGCCGGCAGGCTCAGTCCGTGGCTGTCGCGCCCCAGGAACAGCGGGCCGTCGATGCCCTGGGCCGAGCGGTAGTCGCAGATCGCCTGCGTCGTGGCCGCGATGTGGTCCTCGTTGAACGCCGCGTCCAGGGCCGACCCGCGGTGGCCCGACGTCCCGAACGACACCCGCTGGCCCGGGTCGGCCAGGTCGGGGTGCCGCGTGTAGTACGCCGTCACCAGCGCGGGGACGTCGACGAGGTCGCTCGGGAGGGCCGGGGTCCCGGCGCGCGGGTCGAGGTTGCTCACGGGGACTCCTTCGCTCGCGGACGCCCCATCGTGTCAGCCCCGCCGCGGGCGACGCAGGCGGACCTGGTGAGGGACGAACGGGGGAGGGAGCGGTGCGATCAGAGCTGCGACATCGCCGGCGGCGTCCGCGCGGCCACCCGGCCCAGCTTGCTCGCGCTGCCGAGCTCCTCGGCCATGAACTGCCGCAGCAGGTCGATCGCCTGCACGACCTTGTCGCCGTTCAGCGAGTAGAAGGTGTGCGGCCCGCTGCGCTCGGCCTGGACCACGCTGCGCTCGCGGAGGACGGCGAGGTGCTGGCTGGTGTTGGGCTGGCCCATGCCGAGCGCGTCGGCCAGCTCGCCCACCGTCATCGGCCCGTTGCGCAGCTCGTTGATGATGAGCAGGCGCTTGGGGTCGGCGATGGCCTTGCACAGTCGCGCGTGCAGGTCGTGGATCTCCAACGCGGTCTCGCGGTCCATCAGACCTCCCTTCCGGGCCGACTCCGGCGCATGAGGCATACATACTTGCGCATGGGTGCAGGGACCGCCAGCAGGAGGTGACGTGGCACGGCAGAAGGCGCCGGTGCGTCCCTCGGTCCACGACCTCGTCGCCGGGGTGAGCGTCGCTGCGGTGCTGATCCCGCAGGCCGTGGCGTACGCCCTGCTCGCCGGCCTGCCCCCCTCATCCGGCTTGCTGGCCGCCGCTGCCGCCCCGATCGCCGCATCGTTCTTCGCCTCCTCGCCCTACCTGGCCACCGGTCCGGTGGCGATCACCTCGCTGCTCGTGCTCGGCGGACTGGCCGGCCTCGCGCCCACCGAGACCTCCGAGTACGTGCAGCTGGCGGCCCTGCTGGCCGTGTTCGTCGGTGCGGTCCGGCTGGCGCTGGGGCTGGCCCGCGCCGGGGTGCTGGCGTACCTGATGTCGCAGCCGGTGCTGGTGGGCTTCACGTCCGCGGCCGGCCTGATCATCCTGCTGTCGCAGGTGCCGTCGCTGCTGGGCGTGTCCGCCACCACCAGCAGCCCGGTGACCTCGGCGCTGGCCGCACTCGGGGACCCGGGGGCCTGGAGCGCGAGCGCGGTGGCGTTCGGGCTCGTCACCGTCGCGGCGATGCTCCTGGTCCGCCGGCTGCCCGCGACCTTCCCGATCGTCCCGATCATCGTCGTGCTGGCGATCGTGCTCAGCTCGTCCACCGGTCTCGGCGGTCCCCAGGTGGGGGAGCTCCCGGTGGCCACGCCGCCCAACCCGCTGGACCTGCCGTGGTCGTCCACCGGGGCCTTGCTCGTACCCGCCGTCGTCATCGCGCTCGTCGGCTTCGCCGAGCCGGTCGCGATCTCCCGGCGGCTGGCCGCGGAGACCCGCCAGCACTGGAGCCCCGACCGGGAGCTGGTGTCCCAGGGGGCGGCGAACCTGGCCTCCGGGCTGGTCGGCGGGTACCCGGTGGGCGGATCCTTCTCGCGCAGCATGCTGAACCGACTGGCGGGGGCGCGCACGCGCTGGTCGGGCACCGTGACGGGCCTGACCGTCCTGGCCATCCTGCCCCTCACGATGTGGCTGGCGACCCTGCCGAAGGCCGTGCTCGCCGGCATCGTCATCGCCGCCGTGGTGAAGCTGGTGGACCCCCGGCCGGTGATCGAGTTCTGGCGGCTGTCGAAGGTCCAGTTCGGGGTCGCCGCCACCACGTTCGTCGCGACGCTCGCGCTGGCGCCGCGCGTCGACATCGCCGTGATCCTCGGCATCGGGCTGGCCGCGGTCGTGCACCTGTGGCGCGAGCTGCAGCTCAAGGTCGACGTCGAGGTGGAGGGCCACACCCTGCACGTCCACCCGGCCGGGGTGCTCTACTTCGCCTCCGCCCCCTCGCTGGAGCAGCGGGTCAACGACCTGCTCGCCGACAACCCGGACGTGACGCGCCTGCTGGTGCACCTGGAGAAGCTGGGTCGGGTGGACGTCACCGGGGCGCTGTCGCTGCGGGAGCTCCTGGACGAGGCCCGGTCGGCGGGGATCGACGCGGGCGTGTGCGACGTGCCGCCCAGCCTCCAGCGCATCGTGGGGACGGTGCTCGCCGGCCATCGGGTCGACATCCTCACCGACGACTGACGCCGGACGTGCCGCTGTCGGACGGCGTGCCGCCGTCGGGCAGGACGAGGAACACCTGGCCGTTGGTGGTCACGGTGCGGTGCACGGCGATCGGGTCGTCGGAGGGCCCGCGCACGCGGGCGCCGGTGATGACGTCGAACCGGCTGCCGTGCCGCGGGCAGGTGACGACGGCGCCCTCCAGCTCTCCCTCGGACAGCACCGCACCGGCGTGCGGGCAGCGGTCGGCGGACGCGACGACGTGCCGGTCCACCTGGTAGACCGCCACCGGCCCGACCGGGGTGTCGTCGACCCGGGCCACCAGGCCGAGTCGACCGGCCAGGTCCGCCGCATCGCACAGCGGGTACAGCCGGGCGGTCCCCGCGGACGCCAGCCGACGGCCGAGGGCGCGGGGGAGCGCTCCCTTGTTGACCACCAGGTCGCACCCGCGGCGCTGGGCGTCCACCCAACGCTCCGGGTCCGGCCGCGACAGGTAGCCGGACACCACCGCCGTCGGCCACCGGGCGCGCAGGTCGTCGACCACGTCCAGGGCGTCGGCCCGGTCGAGGTCCACCAGCACCACGTCGGGCGCGCCCGCACGCGCGACCGCCGCGTCGCGCGGGCGCCAGTCGACCACGACCCCGGCACGGTCCAGTGCGGGGTCGACGGCGCGCGCGACCCAGCCGGCATCGGCCACGAGCACCCCGACGAGGGCAGCGCGCTCGGTCACCGTCAGATGAACAGCGTGATGTCGGCGTCGGCGGCCATGTCCAGG
The DNA here is from genome assembly GCA_041393815.1 of Candidatus Nanopelagicales bacterium. Taxonomy (NCBI): domain Bacteria; kingdom Bacillati; phylum Actinomycetota; class Actinomycetes; order Candidatus Nanopelagicales; species Candidatus Nanopelagicales bacterium. The sequence goes on from JAWKJK010000003.1 coordinate 86,684, forward strand.
AACGAGGCGGCGCCCATCGTCGGACCGAGCCCGTCGATGAAGTCGTCCTTGGACAGGCCGTAGAGGTCCATCGTCATCTGGCAGGGGTACATCCGGACCCCGAGGTCGAGTGCCATCTCCATCAGCTCGGTCGGGCTCGCGACCTTGTGCTCCTTGGCCAGCGCCTTGATCATCCGGGTGCCCGCCCCGGCAAAGTTGATCTTGCCGAGCTTGAGGTGCTCTGTGCCGCCGCGGTCGACGAGGGACTCGCCCTTCTGCATCAGGTTGTTGCCGGTGACACGGATCTCGTTGCGCTGCAGGACCCGCAGTCCCCAGAAGGTGAAGAAGACATCCACCTCCATTCCCGACGCGGCCGCCGTGGTGCTGAGGATCATGACCGGCCACACCCGGTCCAGGTCGTTGCTCCAGCAGATGATGGCCAGCCGCTTGCCGGGTTCTGGCACGAAGTCGTCGGTCGGGTCGGACATGGCTCCTCCTGGGAGGGTCGGTGGTTCAGGCGGGTCGGGTCAGTCCTCGCAGCGCATGCAGTGGACCTGGTGCTCGTCGATGTAGTCCTTGAGCCGTTCGTACGCGGTGACCCCGTCGACGAGGTGGCCGCGCTCCTCCTCCAGCTGGTCGGGGCGGACCCGGACGAGCCAGCCCTCTCCGTACGGGTCCCGGTTGGCGATCGCGACATCGGCGTCGAACCGTTCGCGGTTGACCGCGACGACCTCGCCGCTCAGCGGGGTGGGGAAGGGCCCCACCCACTTGGCGCTCTCGATCACGGCCACCGGGCGGCCGCGCTCCACCCGCTTCCCGGGGCGCTTCCAGGACACCGACACCATCCGGCCGCCCATGGACTGCGCGACGTCGGTCATGCCGAGGACGGCCTCGTCACCCTCGAGGCGGACCCAGACGTTGAGGTCGACGTCGTACAACCGGTCGTCCGGCACGACGCACCCCCTCCAGATCCGCTCGGTCATCTAGTCCTCGCAGGAGATGCCCTGCTCGGCCAGGAAGGCGTCGTACGCCGCCACCCCGGAGTCACCGGTCGCGAGGGCTGCGGACTCGCCGTCCCAGTCCGACGCGCGCAGCTTGGCGATCCAGCCGTCGCCGTACGGGTCCTCGTTGACCAGCGCCGGCCGGTCGACGGCCGCCTGGTTGACCTCGACGATCTCGCCGCCGACGGGGGCGGGCACCGGACCGACGAACTTGCCGGACTCCACCGTGGCGACGTTCTGCCCGGCCCGCACCGCGCGGCCGATCTTCTTGGGCGTGACGGCGATGAGGGTCTTGGCCAGGTTCTGCGCGACGTCGGTGATCCCGACGACGACGAGGTCACCCTCCGGCCGCGCCCACACGTGCTTGTCGACGACGTAGTACAGGTCCTCGGGGATGTTGCAGTTGCGTACGGATGCCATGTCATGCCTCCACTGCGATGCCGGGCTCGTGCTCGGCCATGAGGTGGGTGACGAGCATGTCCAGCGCGACCAGCCGGACCTGCGCGTCGTGTCGGGCCAGGAAGTCCGGGTCGCCGCCCTTCTTGATCCGCTGCCGGTGCCGTTGGTCGCACAGGGGGCACGGCATCTCGTAGAAGACCTGGTCGTTCTGCTCGGTGATCCGGACCTGGTCGGCGTGCTCGTCACGCAGGTGCTCCAGGAGGGAGCGTGGGCCCTGCGTCTGCACGCCGCACCAGGGGCAGGTCATGCGGGGACTCCCTCCCGCACCATCGCCTCGTCGACCAGGCCGACGATGTCGATGACGGTCATCGCCTCGTCGTGGCCGGTCGTCTTGGCCGCGTCGGAGAACATCGACATGTCCTTGGGGCAGGACACGACGAAGCTGCCCACGTCCAGGGTCGCGGCCTCGCGGATGCGGTTCTCGCTGGGCCGCTCGGTCAGGATGCTGTCGTCCATCCAGATCCGGCCGCCGCCGGCCCCGCAGCAGAACGAGTTCTTCTTGTTGCGCGGCATCTCGACCAGCTCGCAGCCGATCAGCTCCAGCAGCCGACGTGGTGCGTCGACGACCCCGTTGTAGCGGCCGAGGTAGCACGGGTCGTGGTAGGTGACCTTGCGGTCCAGCGACCCGACCCGCAGGTCCCCGGACTCGATCAGCCGCACCAGCAACTCGGTGTAGTGCCACACGATGTACGAGGCGCCGAGCTCGGGGTACTCGTTGCGCAGGGCGTTGAGGGTGTGCGGGTCGGTGGTGAAGATCTCCTCGAACTCGGCCGCCTGCAGGGCCTCGATGTTCGATTCGGCGAGCATCTCGAACAGGCCCTCTTCGCCCACCCGCCGCACGTCGTTGCCGGTGTTGCGCTCGCCCTCGTACAGGATCCCGAAGTCGACGCCCGCCTCGGTCAGGACCGTCGCCAGCAGCCGGGTGTTGGCCTGCAGCCGCTCGTCGAACGAGGCGTAGTCGCCGACGTACCACAGGTACTTCACCGGCTCCTTGCGGGCGTCCTTGATCTTGACGTCGAGACCCTTGGTCCAGCGGGCCCGCTGCCGGGCGGACTTGCCGAAGGAGTTGCCCTGGGAGGCGAGGTTCTGCAGCGTCTGCTGCAGGGTCGGGTCCATCGTCCCCTCGTCGACGAGGGTGCGGCGCATCTCGACGATGGTCGGCACGTGCTCGATCCCGACCGGGCAGGCCTCGACGCAGGCCATGCACGTCGTGCACGACCACAGCGTGGACGCCTTGATGACGTCGCCGGCGACCGTGGCGTCGGCACCCGCGAGCGGTCCGGTCGCCTGGTCGCGGTCCTCCCGGTCGAGGAGCGTGACCCCGCCGGACTGGGTGTCGACCCACTGCCGCAGGTCGAGGATCAGGTCCCGCGGTGACAGCGGTGCCCCGCCCGTGCGGGCCGGGCACACCTCGTGGCAGCGGCCGCACTTGGTGCAGGCGTCGAGGTCGAGCAGCTCCTTCCAGGTGAAGTCGGACAGCTGGCGGTAGCCGATGTGTCCGGACTCCTTGTCCTGGTCGGGCAGGTGCCGGACGGAGTTCTTGTCGGTCGCCAGCAGGTTGACCGCGTCGATGATGATGTGCATCGCCTTGGAGAACGGGATGTAGGCGATGAACCCGAGCGCGAGCAGGGCATGGATCCACCAGAACCACAGGTGCAGCGTCCCGGCGACGGCCGCGGTCATGCCCAGCGCGGCGAACCCTCGCGCCAGGATCCAGCCGACCGGTGACCAGACCTCCCACGGCGGGAAGTCGTACTCGACGATCCGCAGTCCCTCGATGACGAAGCCGGTGAGCAGGATCCCCGCGAACAGCCCGATGAACACCCAGTCGCCGAGCACGATGTTCTTGCGGGAGTAGCCCTCCTCCGGCTGCTCCGCACGGGTGTAGTCCAGCCGGGCGGGGGCCCGGCCGCGGCGCACGGCCAGGTAGATCAGCCCGATCGCCGCGGCCAGGCCGAGGGTGTCGAGGATGAACGAGTAGGCGAGGTAGAAGGTGCCCTGGAAGAAGGACACCTCCTCGTCGCCGAAGGTGGCGCTGAGCTTGCGCACGATGTCGGCGTCGATCGTGAGGATCACCGTGCCGATGAACAGCGCGATGAAACCCCAGAACACGGCGAAGTGCGCGAGCCCGATCCAGTGGTTGCGCTTGACGATCGTGCCGTTGGCGGCCAGCCGGCCGACCGACACGGTGTCCTTGTCGCGGATGCTGAACGGGTGCTTCAGGTTGTGCCAGATCACCTTGCCGCGCAGCGCCGGACGCCCGCGCCGGTACTTGCGGATGCGCAGCCACGCCCCGTACAGGAACACCAGGATCGCCAGCGTCCCCAGCACGTAGAACGTGATCTGGGCCGCCGGACTGAAGCCGTCGAAGACCTCGCGGGTCTCCTCAGCGCCACCCACCGCGTGTCACCCTCCGATCTCGTCGACGAGCGCGGGCACGAGGTCGAACAGGTCGACGGTCGTGCCGTAGTGCGCCACGTCGAAGATGGGCGCCTTCTCGTCGGTGTTGCAGGCGATGATCAGGTCCGCGTTGCGCATGCCCTCCAGGTGCTCGGGGGCACCGGAGATGCCGAAGGCGAGGTAGGCCTTCGGCTTGACCTTCTGGCCGGACTTGCCGACCTGGCGGCTCTTGGGCAGCCAGCCGGCGTCGATGACGGGCCGGGACGCGGACAGCGGCGCCCCGAGCGCGTCGGCCAGCTCCTGCACGGTCTCGAGGTCGTCGGCCGAGCCGACGCCGCGGCCGGCGGAGACCAGCAGGTCGGCCGCGGTGATGTCGACGTCGCCGCCCTGCGCCTCGATCGTCTCGACCAGGCGGACCTTCAGGTCGCCTAGCGCGGCCGGGGCGTCCACGGTGACGACCTCCGGCGACCCGTCGCCCTGGCCCGCGGCCGCGGGGAACGACCCCCCGATCACCGTGCACACGCCGCGCGGTGCGGTGATCTCGACCTCGGCGAGGATCTTGCCGCCGAGGATCTGGGCGGTCGCGACGGCGGCGTCGCCGTCGGCCTCCAGCCCCATGACGTACGCGACCTGGGCGGCGTCCCAGACCACGGCGGTGGAGGTGCCGAGGTCCAGGCCCATGGTGTCGTTGGGCAGGAGCAGCAGTCGCGGCTCCCGGGCGGCGAGCACCGCCGACAGCGCCTCCTGGTAGGCCTGCGGGCTGTAGTCGGCCAGCGCCGGGTGGTCCATCGTGACCACCACGTCCGCGGCACCGAGCTGCGACGCGGCTCCCGTGGCCCCGAGGACGGCGACCTCGGCCTGACCGCCCCAGGCGGCCGCGAGTTCCTTGGCCTTGCCCAGCATCTCGTAGGTCGCCTCGTCGACCTGGCCGCCGATGTGCCCGGCCAGCACCAGTACGTTCGCGGTCATCCCCGTCACCCCTTCACCAGGCCGCGCGAGCGCAGCAGTTCGACGATCTTGGCGGCCACGTCCTCGGGGCTGCCCTCGAGCATCTCGGCGTGCGAGGACGTCTCCGGCGGGTACATCCGGCGCACCTTCAGCCCCGAGTCGGCGGCGGCGGGCGACACCGAGCCGGTGCCGAGGCCCCCGGCCTGCATGACCTGTCGCACGCGCGTCACGGGGGCGTAGCGCGGGGCCTGCCGCGCGACCTGCACGCCGATCACGGCCGGCAGGGTGACCTCGTGGTCCGCGGCCCGACCGGCCGCGAACTCCTGCCGCACCGTGGCGGTGCCGCCGGAGACCCCGACCGACACCACGACGGAGACGTGCGGCCAGCCGAGGGCCGCCGCCAGCGCCGACGGGAGCTGCCCGTCGAGGTCGTCCGGGGCCTGCACGCCGGTCAGCACCAGGTCGAACTGCTGGCCCGACAGCCACTCCGCGAGGGCCGCGGCCCGGCTGCGGGTATCGATGCCGGCCGCGCCGTCGACCGCCACGGCGGCGTCGGCGCCCTTGGCGAGCGCGGTGTAGAGCGCCTGCTCGATGTCCTGGTCGTCGGCGAGTCCGACGGCCGTCACCTCGACGCCGTCGGAGTCCTTGAGCAGCAGCGCCTCCTCCAGCGCCTGCTCGTCCCACTCGTTGCTGACGAACTTGAGGTACTCGCGGTCCAGGTCGGTCCCGTCGTCGTTGAGTTCCATCTCCTCGACGAGGTCGGGGACGGCCTTGAGGATCACGGCGACACGCATCGCTTCTCCTTAGCTGGGGTCGGTCGCGAGCGCGGGCAGCGCCAGCTGCTCGCGGATCTCGACCAGGTCGTCGGCGGTGGGCAGGAAGGGGTAGTCGCGGAAGCCCTCGGAGGGCCGGTAGGAGCCGTACGGCCGGGTGCAGCCCGGCTCGCCCTGCTCGCCCGGGCAGCCGTTGGTCATGAACGGGATGCCGGAGTCGATGGCCGCGGTGACGACCGGCACGTCGCCGTCGACGTCGAGCAGGAACCCGTCGTCGTCGAACCGGAAGTCCTCGGCCTGGTAGCCCTCGACCTCGACCAGATGGCGGGCCAGCTGGATCCGGCGCCACCGCTGCGGCGTCGACTTCGGGTGCTCGGCCATCCGGGAGTCGGGTTCGGGGTTGAAGCAGAACAGGTACGAGTAGATCTGCTGGTCCCGTAGCCGGCAGAAGATGTCCACCATGTCCCGGTCGGTCTCACCGAGCCCGACCAGCGTGTGCACGTTGACCTTCCAGGGCCCGAACAGCTCCCGGGAGTCCGCGAGCACCTCCCAGTACTTGTCCCAGGACAGCCCGCCGGCGGGGACGTCGGTGCGGATCGAGCGGAACAGCTGCTCGGTGACGGCGTCCAGGCCGATGCCGATCATGTCGACACCGAGGTCGCGGAACGTCTCCAGCCGGTCGCGGTTGAGGGTGGGCGGTGCCACGAGGATCGACAGCGGGGTGCGCACCCGGGCCCGGATGCGCCGGGTGATCTCGCAGGTGTCGGCGAACGCGTGCCCGTGCGTCACCATCGAGATGCACAGCCGGGTCAGCCGGTCCTCGTAGCGGGCCATCCGGTCGATCAGCTCGTCGGTGGCCACCAGCGGCCAGTCCACCCGGATGAAGGACTTGTCCTCGTACGTGCCGGGGCGGGTGCGGGCCAGGCCGCAGTAGCCGCAGTCGGACAGGCACCCGTTGTCGTAGTTCAGCAGCAGGTTGATGCCGCCGAAGTCGAAGTCGCGGGTGAAGCGTCCCGACATGAAGCGCAGCGCGTAGGCGCTGGCCATCGAGATGCGCACCCAGTCCGGGCTGTCGCGCTGCTCCTCGACCGCCGCGCCGACCGGCGTGATGGGCAGGGGGATGGTCGTCATCGGCGTCAGCCCACCTCGGGGAAGTAGCAGGAACCGCCGGTGCGCGCGGGGTGCGCAGCGGCATGCGTGCGGGCCCGTTCGCCCGCGGTCAGCAGGGCCGTCACGACGACGTCGTCGTCGTCCCAGGCCGGGTCGTACCGCTCGCGCACGGCGACGACGGCGCGGGTCACGTGCTTGCGGTCCAGCCGCTCCCAGCGCAGTGCGGCCTCCAGCGCGGTCAGCGCCGGCGGGGGAGCGGTGAAGTCACCGGTGAACAGTGCGCTCTTCACCAGGGACTCGCGCACGGCCAGGAAGACGCGGACCTGGCCCTCCGGCGAGCGGAAGGTGGCGCTGCCGGTGCCGTCGCGTGCGGTGTCGGCGGGGAACAGCCAGGAGTCGGAGCGATAGACCGTCTCTGCCAGCTCGGCGGCGCGCTCGGTCTCGTCGGCCGTCACGGTGCCGGGGACCAGGTCGACGCCGAGAGCGGACGCGAAGCCGGCGGCGATCGATGCCCGCAGACCGTCGGCGTCGGTCGCGATCCCGGTCTCCCGCGTCACGGTGGTGATCCGCTGCTGGACCGCGGTGACCCCGTGCCGCTCCAGCTTGGCCGCCGGGATGCGCAGCACGTCGAGCATGGTCCGCACGTCGAGGTCTGCCAGCACGCTCGCGTGGAAGAGCGCCGCTCCGTCGCCGTCGGTGTAGACGCCGAGACCGGCGATCTTCCGCCCGTCGACGAGCAGGTCGTTCTTCCCGCCGAACTCCGCCCGGATCCCCAGCAGCGCCAGCCCCTGCTGCACCCCGGCCGCCCAGTGCCGGATCAGCTGCTGCGGGGTGCGCGGGGGAGCGGGGACGACGAGGGCCACGCCGAGCTGGTCGCGGCCCATCACGATCGCTCCGCCACCGGTGGGCCGGCGGCCGAACTCGGTGCCGGTGGCCACGCAGCGGTCGATGTCGATCTCGGCCGACAGGCTCTGGTAGCGGCCGACGAGCGCGCAGTGGGACCGGTAGGTGTAGAGCCGCAGCGTCGGGATCGGCTCGGCGGCCCGACGCCCGACCGAGGCCATCAGTGCCTCGTCCAGGGCCAGGCCGTCCGCCGCGCCGACTTCCTCGTCGTGCAGCAGCCGTACGACCGGCCGCCCGGTCGCGGTCGTCACGAGGCGACCTCCACCCGGTCGTAGGCGACGTCGTCGCCGGTCCAGGTCAGCGAGCAGCAGTACTCGTACAGCCGGGGGGTGCGGCCCTGCTCGCGGGCGTAGGCGATGACGCCGTCGGCCGGGTAGGCGATCCCGTCCAGGCCGAGGTCCACGGCCGCGATGTCCATCTCCCGCTTCGCCTGGCCCATCGGGCGGGCACAGCCGAGATTGACGGGCAGCTCGGGTACGGCGGCTCGGGCCTCGGCGAAGAACCCGACGACCTGGTCGGTGGGCGGCGGCGGGAGGTGGGCCATCGGGGTGCCGACCAGCGGGACGAGCACGACCAGGATCAGCGTGCTCACCGGATAGCGGGCCACCATCTCCAGGGCGGCGTGCTCACCGCGGAACTCCCCGTAGTGCAGGCCAAGCACGATGTGGGGGATGATCCGCAACCCGTTGTCCGACAGCACCTCCAGCGACCGGTCGAAGTCCTCCGCGGTCAGGTCGAGGTGGTAGACGTCGCGCACCGTGTCGGTCGACCCGATGATGTCCAGCATCACCCCGTCGACACCCGCGGAGGCGAGCCCCTCGGCCAGGCGGGGGCTGACCACGCCGGAGTGCACGATGACCTTCATCCCGAGCTCGGCCCGGATCCGCCGGACGTGGTCGAGGTGAGGGAGTAGCGGGACGCCGCCGGTGCGGGTGGACCCGCCGGACACGAGGATCCCCTCGCTGCCCTTGGCCCGCATCCGCTCGGCGACCGTGAACAGGTCCTCGCCCGCGGGGATCGCGGCCATGCCGTCGAGCACCTTGGTCTGGCAGTGGTCGCAGGACAGGGCGCAGGCGGAGCCGGTGACCGAGATGGGCAGGAACCGCTGCGGGGACTCCGGCACCCACTCGGAGGTCTGCCAGCGCTTCAGCCCCGGCGCGTAGAAGTCGATGACCGCCGGGTCGTGCCGGCGGGCGGGCTCGGTCTCCAGGACGGAGGTCATTCGGCGATCAGCCCCCGCTCGCGGTAGTCGGCCACCTCGCCGGTCAGCCAGGTGAGCAGCTCGCCGGGCTCGGACAGCAGCAGGACCCGCTCGCCGTCGAGGTCGGCCGGGGCGACGTCGGCCAGCCAGCCCTCGCCGTACGGGTCGCGCTCGATGAGGCCGGGGTCGGCGAGCACGGCGGCGTTGCCCCGCACGAACGTCGCCGACAGCGGGCAGGCCAGCGGTCCCACAAACTTGGCCGCCTCGATCGTGCCGTAGGCGGTGCCCCGCTGCAGGGGCGTGCCCTCCGGCAGGAAGTCCAGGCCGGCCAGGGTCCCCGTCGTCTCCACGCTCAGGGCGTCCAGGCCCAGCCGGACCGTCCCGTCGGGCATCGGGAGCGCCCACACGTGGGTGACCGGGTCGTAGAGGCGGTCGGCCGGCAGCGTGAAGCCCTCGACGGTCACGCTCTCCACCTGCGGCTGCGGCTCCGCGGTCATCGGCTCACGCCTCCTGTCGGGACGGCCGCGAGCGCCGCGGCCAGGGGTTCGATCCGGTCGCGGGTCAGCGCCTCGCGGGCCCGGTCGACGGGGGCGCCGACGAGCGCCCGCGGCTGCGGGCCCGACCCGACGGCCAGGACGTTGTCGACATGCCCGTCCGCCACGCTGACGACGAGGCAGCCGGCCTCGTGGGTCCACTCGTGCACCCAGACCCCGGCACGGACCTTCAGCGTGCGGACGTCGCGGGCCTGACGGCGCACCGCGTCGACCCAGTCCGGGCGGGCCAGTACCCCGTCGAGTCGTTCCATCTCGCGGACCTCGTCCGGGCGCAGGCCGCCGGCGACGGGGTCTACCGCCAGCGCGGCCGAGTACGCGTCGACCATCGCCCGCTGCCACGTGCCCGCGTCGACGGGCGTCGGGTGCACGTACCGCCGCATCAGCCGCAGCAGCTCGTCGGTCGTGGCCTCGCACGACGTGCGCAGGACGCGGGCGGCCCGCTCGTGGTCGAACCCGAGGATCAGGTTGCCCACCACGAGCACCATGTCCTCGATCTGGCCGGCCCCGTGGCCGCACACCTTCGCCGCACCGACGCTGATCTCACCCGCGGCGTCCAGCACGGCGTCCACGCCGCAGGTCCGCAGCGCCGCCGCCGCGGGCTCGAGCAGCGTGGCCAGCGCCACGTCGCGGCGGGGCGAGACCTCCGCGGCGGGCAGCGACAGCTGGAAGAACACCTGGTCGCGGTCCAGGTAAACGGGACCGCCGCCCACCATCCGCCGGAAGACCGGCAGTGCCTGGGCGGCCACGTACTCGAGGTCGAGCTCGTCGCGGGAACGGTGCCGGCCCAGGCACACGTACGGGTCGCGCGAGCGCTGGAAGGACAGCGTGACCTCACCGGGCCGCGGCGCGACGTGCCCGAGGGCATGCCACGCGGTCTGGCTGCGGAGGCCGTCGACGTGGCCCAGGTCGAGGACCCGCAGCGTGCGCGGGCTACTCACCGTGGCCCATGGCAGCGTCGATCAGCTCGATGACGTCGCGAACCTGCAGCTCCTCGTTGCCGGTGGACTTCGCGGCGTCCTCGAACCGGGACACCTCGTACGGGCAGGCGACGGCCAGGATCTCGGCGCCGTACTCGACCGCCTCGCGGACCCGGCGCTCCGACAGCCGCTCGCTGACGTGGCCGCTCATGAAGCCGTCCAGCCACATGCCGCCGCCGCCACCGCCGCAGCAGTAGGCGGCGGCCTTGCAGCGGCCCATCTCCACCAGCTCCAGGCCGGGGATGGCGTTGAGCAGGGTGCGGGGCGCGTCGTACTCCCCGTTGTGGCGGCCGAGGTAGCAAGGGTCGTGGAAGGTGACCTTGGACTCGATCGTCCCGCTGAAGTGCATCTGGTCGACCAGCGGCGCGAGCAGCTGGGTGTAGTGCAGGACGTCGTAGTTGAACCCGCGCTTGGGGTACTCCTTCACCAGCGCGTTGAACGCGTGCGGGTCAGGGGTGACGATGCGGTTGAACTCGTACTTCGACAGGGTGGCCGTCACGTCCTCGACCAGGGCGTCGAACAGGCCCTTCTCGCCCGCCATCCGCTGCGAGTCGCCGATCGTCTTCTCCTCTGCGCCGAGGATCGCGAAGTCGATCCCGAGGGCGTGCAGGACCCGCACCATCGCCCGGGCCGCGGCGTTGCCGCGCGGGTGGTAGCTCCAGTAGTCCTCGACGTAGAACAGCACGTCCACCGGGCGGCCGAGGTCGGCCATGATCGGTACGTGGATGCCGGACGTCTTCGCCCACGCCGGGCGACGGCGAGGGTTGGCGCCCAGGGCGTTGCCGTAGCGGAACGTGTTCTCGAAGACGGTCTGCAGCTCGGCCGGGACCGATCCCTGGGCCAGCGCCTCCTCGCGGACGGCCGGCATGATCTGGATCATGTCGACCTCCTTGGGGCACACCCGCAGGCAGTTGCCGCAGGTGGTGCACATCCACAGGGCGTCGTCGCTGATCAGGTCGGTGCCGGTCTGCACCTTGCGGTGCAGCTTGCGCGGCCCGTACTCGCCCACCACGTCCACCGGGCAGACCGGGACGCACTTCCCGCAGCCGTAGCACCGCTCGAGCGACTCCGCTCCGGGCAGCTCGTTGAGGCGCAGGAACCCGTCCGGCCCGGTCTCGTCGAGCACCCGTGGCTCGAACATCCGGTTCCACATGCCGCTGAGGTCGACCGTCCGCCCGCTGATGGGGGAGGCGACCGTGGCCGTCTCGACCTCGACGACCTCGGGCGCGATCTTGCGGCCGGATACCGGCATGGTCAGCCCTCCTGGACCGTGGTGCGGGAGTGGACGCCGAGCAGGCGACGGACCAGCTCGGCGACGGGTGGCGCGAGCCGGGTGAACTCGCGGGTCATGCGCATGCCGAGCACGGTGTGCAGGTACACCGCGTAGACGCTGGCGAGGAAGACGTCGGTGCCGTAGAGGCCCTCGCCGAGGGCGGTGAAGCCGCGGGCCTTGCCGGTCTCCTCCACGAAGGCGAGCGCCTGCCCGACGAGCAGGTAGGTCTCCCCGCGGTCGGCGCCGGCCAGCTCGACCTCGTCGAGCGTGACCAGCCGCAGGGCGCCGGTGTCGTTGTCGGGGTCCCACATCCATCGGGTCCACAGCCAGAACGAGTCCGGGGCGGAGAAGTGCAGGATCTCGCCGGGCAGGTCGAACGCCCGGGGCGTCGGGACCGCCGCGTCGAAGCGCCGCACCCGCTCGTCGGGTGCGTCCGTCGACGTGACCAGGTCGGCGACCGCCGCGGCCAGCTCGTCGGCACCGGTGGCCTCCAGGACCTCGGCTGCGTGCCGTCGGGTGGAGAAGGTCCAGCCCATCAGCCGGGCGAGCGCCTCGGCGTCGAGGCGCTCGGGGGAGTCGCCCAGGATCCGGCGCACCGACTCGGTCTTGGTGCGCAGGTCGGCGCCCACCGCGCGCAGGTCCTCGGCGGAGGCGCGAGCGAGCGCCTCCGCCAGGAAGTCCTGCGCGGTGAGGGTGTCGACGACCGGACCCGAGGGCATGACGACCCGCTCAGCCGGTGACGGCAGCGGCGCGGCGCAGCGATGCCACGGCCCGGGCCGCGGCGTTGGCGCCGGACGAGACGCTGTCCTCGAGGTCGGCCGGTCCCTGCGCGGCGCCGCAGACGAAGATCCCCTCGCGGCTGGTGCCCACCGGGTCCAGCGGCGCGCCGCTGGCGTCGATGAAGCCGTACTTGTTCTGCTGCACGCCGAACAGCTGCGCCATCGCCTTGGTGCCGGGCGACGGCTCCATCCCGACGGACAGGATCACCATGTCCATCTCCAGCTCCATCGGCCGGCCCATCGTGGTGTCCTCGCCACGGACGACCAGGCGGTCGCCCTTGGGCAGGACCTCGGTGATGACGCCCTTGACGTACTGGACGTGGTGCTGCTCCTGCGCGGGCCAGTAGATCTGGTTCTCCCAGTACCCGTAGGTGCGCATGTCGATGTAGAAGATGTAGACCTTGCAGTCGGGCACCAGCTGGCGGACCTCGATCGCCTCCTTGGAGGCGACGCCGCAGCACACCTTCGAGCAGTACTCGTTGCCGATGCGCCGGTCGCGGCTTCCGACGCACTGGACGAAGCACAGGCTGCGCGGCGGCTGCCCATTGGACGGCCGGACGACCTGGTGCTGCTTGAGCATCGCCTCGAGGTCCTGCAGCGCGAGGACGTCGTCGAACTCGTAGTAGCCGTACATCTGGGTCTCGCGGCCCGGGTCGAAGTGCTGGAACCCGGTGGCCAGGACGATCGACCCCGCCTCGACGTGCCGCTCGCCGTCGGGGCCGTGCAGCGTCAGCCGGAAGTCGCCGGCGTCACCCTCGACCGCCACGACCTCGCTGGACAGGTGCACGTCGACCAGCGGGGAGTCGGTCACCGACGCGGCCATCCCCAGCAGCAGCGGCTCGGCCGGCTCGCCGTGCGGGGTGATACCGGCGTAGTTCTCCAGGATCGGGCGACCGCCGAGGCGCTCGCGCGCCTCGATCAGCGCGACCCGCTGGCCCAGGTCGGAGGCGACCTGCGCGGCGCGGAGGCCGGCGGGGCCACCGCCGATGACGGCGACGGTTTCGGACGGCATACCTACCTCGTTCGTGTCGGCGGGACGGGTCGGGGTCGTGGGGGTTGGCGCGTTCGAGAACGGCGGGTGGGATCGGCCCGCGATCGGCGATGCCGGGTGCGGGACCGTCAGGAGTCGACGTCGTCCCAGTCCAGGTAGCGCTTGTCGCCGCGCTCGAGCCGGGCCAGGTCGACCTGGAAGTCGGCCCAGGCCTTCTCGTGGTCGATGCCCATCTTCTCCAGCAGCGGGCGGTAGTCGGCGGTGTGCCAGTGCAGCTGGCAGACCTTGTAGGGGTGCGCACCCATCGCGAGCGCCGCGAACTGGGCCTCGCTGAGGACGGCCACGCCGACGTTGCGGCCGTGTGCCTGCGCGGCGAACTGGCTCTTGTCCAGCGTCGTCACGCAGCCGGTGTCGTGGGTGAGCACGACGTCGGGGTCGGCCTCCTCCTTCATCCGCTCGATCTTGCGCAGCGTCGCGAACGACCGGGTGAAGTCGCGCTGCACCAGGATGTGGCGGAACCCGAAGCCGCAGCAGTCGAACCAGGTCGAGTAGTCGCGCACCTCGGCGCCGAGCTCCTGCGCCAGGCCGCTGACGATCGCGGTGCGCTGGCCGCCGTAGACGTCCTCGTCGTAGATCGCGTCGCCCTCCACCAGCTTGTAGTAGTGGCAGGCCGGGTGCACCGTCACGGCGATGTTGGACAGGTCGCGGACCTGCAGCGCCTTGATCTCGTGCCGCAGGGCGTGCAGCCACTCGGAGTAGTGGACGATCTCCTCCGGCAGCACCAGCGGCTTGCCCAGCTTGTCCATCACGCCGCGGACCTCGTCGCGCAACTCCTTGTGGTGGAGCAGCTCGTGCCGGACCTCCTTGTAGTGGCCGTAGGAGGTGCCGCAGTGGATCAGCGGGTAGTAGCCGGTCTCGTAGGCGGCGGCGAAGTTGCGCACCGCCACCGACGCCTGGGCGGCGGCGTTCGACGTGGCGCTGGCGTAGTAGTTCCACGCCGTGCACGACGTCTGGTCGCGCGGGTCGAGGTACTCGTAGCCCAGCTTCCGCATGATCCAGAAGATCGAGGTCGAGTAGCCCGGGATGTGCCCGCACTGGCCGCAGGACTTGTGGTGCCACAGGTGGCCCTTCTGGATCACCTTGGGGCGGCCGTACCTCGTCGGGACCTCGGCGACGTCGCCGTGCACCCGCTGCACCACGATCTCCCCGGCGTCGGCGAGCGCGAACAGCTCCTCGCGGAAGTCGGGGTAGCGGTCGGGGTCCCGCGAGAACGAGGCCTTCTTCTGCCGGAGCGCTTCCAGGGGAATGGTCATAGCTCGATGCCCTCGTCCTCGAGGCGCTCCTCCATGATCTCCTGCAGGATCGAGTGCAGGCCGGAGTCGACGTCGGAGATGACGTCCAGTGCGCCGGTGTGGAACCAGATCAGGTACAGCTCGACCAGGGTCGAGTCGGCGACGTCCCAGCCGGTGGACGTCGTGTGCAGGGTCTCCGACGGCAGCGCCCGGCGCCACAGGTCCAGGTTGAGGCTGACGTCGGCCGTCTCCGGGCCCCAGTCGGGGAACGCGTCGGGCTGCAGCATGTCCGGCGAGACCTGGGTCCCCGTCGACATGATCTTGTAGATGATGCGGGAGTAGCCCCCGAGGGCCTCCTTGGCCGACGCCAGCCCGTTGTTGACCGCGACCTCGCGCATGATCGTCACCAGCCCGCCGGGGTTGTTGCCGCGCGGGCAGCGCAGGCAGGAGAAGCACTGGGAGCAGTCCCAGATGTCCTCCTGCATCTGCTGGTAGACCAGCTCGACGTCCTCGCGGGCGAGGGCCTGGGCGATCCGCCGCGGGCTGTAGTCGTAGAACTTCGCCGACGGGCAGACCGCGACGCAGATGCCGCACTCGTAGCAGCCGTACAGGTAGTCGTCGAAGCGAAGGTCCGCCCGGACCTCGTCGAACAGGCGCTGCTTCTCCTCGAACGGGACGTCGGCGAAGCCGGCGACGTTCGGGGCCTTGTAGATCGCGGAGGTCTCGGTCTCGGTCACGTCGGCCCCGGCCTCAGAAGCTGATCACGGCGTCGGCGTTGATGGCCAGGTCGTTGAACGCGGCCCCGCCGATCATCTCGGTGCCCTCGATCAGGTCGTCCAGGGCGAGGTCGTTGAGGTCCAGCGACGGCTGGCAGACGAGCAGCCGCACGCCCAGGTTGGTGGCCTGCTCGATGAAGTACCGCAGCGGCTGGCCGCGGTCGCCCTTGGGACCGATCTTGTCGACGACGTCCTTCTGCAGCAGCGTCGGGCCGTACATCGTGAAGTAGATCATCACCTCGGAGTCCATCGCGGCGGCCGAGGCGGCGAGGAAGAACGGGGTGGCGCTGCGCCCGGGGTCGTTGACCCCGTGCGTCTGCACGTAGAGCACCTTCGCGTCGTAGTCACCGGTCCACACGGGGGGTCACCGGGCCCGGCGGATGAGGACGTGGAATACCTCGCCGTCGCGGGTGATCCCCAGCAGCTCGTTTCCGGTCCGCTTCGTCCAGGCGTTCATGTCCGGCTCCACCCCCGGGTCGGTGGCGAGCAGCTCGAGGACCTGACCGACCTCCATCTCCTTGATCTTCTGGGAGGTCTTGATCACCGGAAGCGGGCACTGCAGGCCCGAGCAGTCCAGGACCTGGTCGGCGGTCTGGCTCATGGGGGACCCTTCGTCGGGGAGCTGGGGTGACCGGCCGAAGCCGGGACGGACATATCAGTGGATGCGTATGTTCTGGTGTGGGTATGTGTTCTACATCACGAAGCCGCCGAGGGCTAGGAGTTCCGCCGAGTGACTGTGATGAATCTGCGCTGCGACGGCTGCGACCGGCTGCTCGGGGGGCCGCTCCCCGCCGACGCCGACCTCGTCCCCGGGGGCGTCCTGGGGGTGCGCTTCGCCTACCACCCCGGGGACGTGGCCCTGCAGGACTCGGCCGGCCTGGCCTGCCCGGACTGCTGGCTGCGGTGGACCGAGGGGCTGCAGCACCGCGAGGCCGGGCGGTGCTCGGCCTGCGGGGCGGTCTGCGGTCGCTGGGAGGCACTGCACCTGCGCCGCTCGGGCGCCGACGAGCACTGGCGGCTGTGCGCGCCCCACGCAGCCGAGTTCCTGAACCGGCTCGGCACGGTCGAGCCCAAGCTCGACCCGGCGACCTTCCGGATGCCCTTCGCCGACCGCGAGGGACCGTCGTCGTGAGCCTCCCGGGACCTTGGTCCCGCCGTCCGGCACGCGCCCGCGTATGCGCACACGCTGATGGGCCGAAGTGCTTCCGTCCGGTCCGCCCGCGTCCTACAGTCGCGGCCAGTCCACCGAGGAGTGTCTGACGTGCGCTACGGCTTCGCCATCGACCAGCGCACCTGCATCGGCTGCCACGCGTGCACGGTCGCGTGCAAGACCGAGCACGAGGTGCCGCTGGGCCAGTTCCGCACCTGGGTGAAGTACGTCGACAAGGGCAAGTACCCGTCGACCACACGCGAGATGGCGGTGCTGCGGTGCAACCACTGCACCGACGCCCCGTGCGTGAAGGCCTGTCCCACCACGGCACTGTTCACGCGCGACGACGGGATCGTGGACTTCGACAACGAGCGCTGCATCGGCTGCAAGATGTGCATGCAGGCGTGCCCGTACGACGCGATCTACATCGACGAGAACACGCACACCGCTGCGAAGTGCAACTTCTGCGCGCACCGGATCGACCAGGGCCTGGAGCCGGCGTGCGTCGTCGTCTGCCCGACCGAGTCGATCCATGTCGGGGACCTCGACAACCCGCTGAGCAGCATCAACCGGTTCCTGTCGATCGAGCCGGTGAGCGTCCGGGCGCCGGAGCAGAACACCGGCCCCAACGTCTACTACGTGGGCGCCGACCAGACGGTCCTCGACCCGCTGGCCGCGCCGGTGGACGGCACCTACCTGTGGGCCGACGCCGACCCGCTGCGGCTGGAGACGGCCGCGGAGCTACCCGGCGACCCGGTCTCCTCGGCCCGGACCACCCTCAACACGGCGCACCCGCGGCCGTGGGGCTGGAAGGTCTGGACCTACCTGTGGACCAAGTCCGTCGCGTCCGGCGTCCTCGCGCTGGCGGCACTCCTGGTGCTGATGTCGACCGACCGGTCCGGGCTGCTCACCATCGCGGCACCGCTGACGACCGAGGTGTTCCTGCTGGCCACCGCGGTGCTGCTGGTGTGGGACCTCAAGCGCCCCGAGCGCTTCTGGTTCCTGCTGACCAAGCCGCACCTGACCTCGTGGCTCGCGCTCGGCGGCATCTTCCTCGGCATCTTCGCGGCGGTCGGCGGGCTGTGGTTCCTGGCCGGGGTGTTCGGGCTGGAGTCCGCCATCCCCTGGCTCGCGTGGGTCGCCATCCCCGCGGGCGTGATGACGGCCGGCTACACGGCCTTCCTCCTCGGGCAGGCCGAGGGCCGCGACCTGTGGCAGTCCCCGGTCCTCTTCTGGCATCTGCAGGCCCAGGCCGTCATGACCGGTGCCGGCGCACTGCTGGTGCTCGCCGCGGCGATCCGGCCGGACGACGCCAGCGTGCGCTGGCTGGCATGGGCCCTGGTCGCCGGCGTCGTCGCGCACCTGCTGATCACGGCGGTCGAGTTCGGCGGCAAGCACCCCACCCGGCAGGCGTCGGTGGCGGCGCACATGATCACCCACGGCCGCTACGCCCGGACCTTCTGGTCCGGCTCGGTCCTGCTCACGGCGGTGGCCGCGGCGGTCGCGATCCCCACGGCGCTCGGCGCGTCTGTGTGGTTCGGGGTGGTCGCCGGGGTCGTGGTCCAGGTCGGTCTGCTCGCCCACGAGACCGTGTTCATCAAGGCCGGCCAGGACGTCCCGCTCTCCTAGCCCGTCCCGTCCGCCCGCTCGGCACCGAAGGAGCACACCGCCCATGACGCCTCGCGACACGAGGACCGGGACGGCCGGCACGCCCGCCGCGTCCCCCGTGGGGAGCGACCGGCCGGAGCGGCACGGCCTGCGCATCCGCGAGACCGTCTCGAACTTCCCTCCGGTGGACACCTGGGACGACGTCGTCCTGTACGACGCGAAGGCCCACCCGCGGAAGGTCGAGAAGCACTACATGCTGGTGCCGACGACGTGCTTCAACTGCGAGTCCGCCTGCGGCCTGCTGGCGTACGTGGACAAGGAGACGATGGAGGTCCGCAAGGTCGAGGGCAACCCGGCCCATCCGGGCTCGCGAGGCCGCAACTGCGCCAAGGGTCCGGCGACGATCAACCAGCTGTCCGACCCGGAGCGGATCCTGACCCCGCTGAAGCGGGTGGGGGAGCGCGGTAGCGCGCAGTTCGAGCCGGTGTCCTGGGACGAGGCGCTGGACGACATCGCCGCCCGGATCCGGCAGGCCATCGTCGACGACCGGCGCGACGAGGTGATCTACCACGTCGGCCGACCGGGGGAGGACGGGTTCGCCGAGCGGGTGCTGCTCGCCTGGGGGGTGGACGGGCACAACAGCCACACCAACATCTGCTCCGCCGGGGCGCGCCTGGGCTACACGCTGTGGGGCGGCTACGACCGGCCCTCACCGGACTACGCCAACGCCAAGGTCGTGCTGCTGATCTCCAGCCACCTCGAGGCGGGGCACTACTTCAACCCGCACGCCCAGCGGATCATGGAGGGCAAGATCCACGGCGACGCGACCCTGGTCGTGGTCGACCCGCGGCTGTCCAACACCGCGTCCCACGCCGACCAGTGGATCTCCCCGTGGCCCGGCAGCGAGGCCGCCCTGCTGCTCGCCGTGGCCTCGTACCTGCTGCGCACGGGGACGGTGGCCTGGGACTACGTACGCCGATGGGTGAACTGGCAGGACTACCTGCGCGCGCTGCACCCCGACGTCGACCCCACCGACTTCGCGGCGTTCCAGCAGCGGCTGACCGCCGACTACGACCGCTACACGTTCGAGTACGCGGCGGCGGAGTGCGACATCCCGGTCGCCGACGTCGATCGGCTGGCCCGCACCGTGGCGTCCGCCGACGGGCGGCTGGCCGCCCACGTGTGGCGCTCCGCCACCGCCGGCAACCTCGGCGGCTGGATGGTGTCGCGGGCGCTGTTCTTCCTCACCGTCCTGACCGGCAGCGTCGGCACCAAGGGCGGCACCAGCCCCAACGGCTGGAACAAGATCATCCCGCACGGCCCGGACATGCCCGGCGGCCACGACGTCTGGAACGAGCTGCTCTGGCCGCGCGAGTTCCCGCTGTCCACCAACGAGATGTCGATCCTGCTCCCGCACCTTCTCCAGGACGGTCGCGGCCACGTGGAGGTCTACTTCTCCCGGGTCTACAACCCGATCTGGACCAACCCCGACGGGTTCAGCTGGATCGAGGCCCTCACCGACGAGAGCAAGGTCGGCCTGCACGTCGCCCTGACGCCCACCTGGTCGGAGACGGCGACCTTCGCCGACTACGTGCTGCCGATGGGGCACAGCACCGAGCGGCACGACACCCAGTCCTACGAGCAGTACGCCGGCAAGTGGCTCGGCTTCCGACAGCCGGTGCTGCGGGTCGCGCAGGAGCGCCTGGGCAAGCAGGTCGACGACACCCGCGAGACCAATCCCGGCCAGGTGTGGGAGGAGAACGAGTTCTGGTTCGAGCTGTCCTGGCGCATCGACCCGGACGGGTCCCTGGGGATCCGGCGCTACTTCGAGGCGCCCGGCCGGCCCGGCGAGAAGGTGACGATCGACGACTACTACGGCTGGGTGTTCGAGAACAACGTCCCCGGGCTGCCGGAGAAGGCGGCCGCCGAGGGGATGACGCCGCTGGAGTACATGCGGCGCTACGGCGTCGTCGAGGTGGTCAGCGACCTGTATCGCCAGGACGAGCGCCCGCTGACGGCTGCGGAGCTGGACGGCGCCGCGCCCGACGACAAGGGGGTCCTGCGCAAGCCCACCACGATGGACTCCACCCCGCCGCTGGTCGGCGAGGCGGGTGCGGTGGGCGTGGTGCTCGACGACGGGTCGCAGGTGGCCGGCTGGCTGACCCCGTCCCGGCGGCTGGAGCTGTACTCCTCGGCGATGGCCGACTTCGGCTGGCCCGAGCACGCGACCCCCGGCTACATCGAGTCGCACGTCAGCGCCCGTCAGGTGGACCCGGCGAAGGGCGAGATGGTGCTGGTGCCGACGTTCCGGCTACCGACACTGATCCACACCCGCTCGGGCAACGCCAAGTACCTCAACGAGATCAGCAACAAGCACCCGATGTGGATGAACTCCGCGGATGCGGACCGGATGGGGCTGCGGACCGGGGACATGGTCCGGGTCAGCACCGAGATCGGGTACTTCGTGGCGCGGATCTGGTCCACCGAGGCGATCCGTCCCGGCGTCGTGGCGCTGTCCCACCACATGGGCCGCTGGCGGACGACGGAGAACGCCGGCAGCCGCTGGGTGATGGGCCTGGTGGACATCGGCAAGCTGCCCGACGGCCGGTGGCGGCTGCGCTACAAGGGCGGCGTCGGCCCGTTCGCCAGCGACGACCCGGACTCCTCCCGGATCTACTGGGACGACCCGGGCGTCCACCAGAACCTGGCCTTCGGCGTGCACCCCGACCCCTGGTCCGGCATGCACTGCTGGCACCAGAAGGTGACCGTGGAGCGGGCGCACGCGGAGGACCGCTACGGCGACGTCGTGGTCGACACCGCCCGCTCCCGCGAGGTCTACCGGGAGTGGATGGCGATGACCCGGCCCGGTCCGTCGGCCAGCGGGCTGCGGCGCCCGGAGTTCCTGATGCGCCCGGTCAAGCCGGTGCGGCGCGCCTTCTACGCGGACGGGGCGGCGGAGCAGGGCTGACCGGCGTACGGTTCCGCCGTCGGTGCACGTGGGACCTCGACCCCGGTGGTGTCCTCGAGGCGCTGTGCGAGACGCCGGCGCGCCAGCTCCCGGTGCTGCGCAACGCCTCCGCGCCGTCCGGCGGGACGAGGCTGCTTCAGTACTCGCTGCGCTTCCTGGACTACCGCGTCGGCCCGGTGGACGGGGGCTACGGGCCGGTGACCCGGCGCGCCGTGAAGGCGTACCAGCGCGACCACCGGCTCGTCGTCGACGGCATCACCGGCCTGCAGACTTGGCGCTCGCTGCAGCGGGTGGTCTGCTTCCCGTAGCCGACCCCGCCCCCGCGGTCAGGCGCTGCGGCGCTTGCGGGCCGGCTTGGCCGGCTTCTCGGCCACCTCGGCGTCGTCCACCTTCGCGGCGGTCGTCCGCGTACGCGCCGCAGGGGTGGGGGTGGCACCCTCGCCCTCCTTGGCGGCGCGGGCGGCGCGGGTCCGCTCCACCGACTCCTGCAGCGCGGCCATCAGGTCCACCACCACGGGGCCCTCGGGCTGGTCCACCACGACCGCGGTCTGCACGCCCTCGCCGCCGGCGAGCTTGCCCTCGATGACGGCGAGCAGCGCCTCGCGGTACTCGTCGTGGAACTGCGACGGGTCGAAGTCGGCCGCCAGGTTGTCGATGAGGGACTCGGCCATCTGCAGCTCCTGCGGCCGGATCTCCACGTCCTCCTCGAGCGCGCCGAAGTCGGGCTGGCGCACCTCGTCGGGCCACAGCATCGTCTGTAGCACCAGCACGTCGTCGCGCACCCGCAGCGCCGCGAGCTGCTGCTTGCTGCGCAGCACCACGCGCGCGATGGCGGTGCGTTCGGTGGTCTGCAGCGCCTCGCGGAGCAGGACGTACGGCTTGACCGAGCGGCCGTCGGGCTCGAGGTAGTAGGAGCGGTCGAACAGCAGCGGGTCGACCTGCTCGCGCGGCACGAACTCGACGATCTCGATGTCCTGGCGGCCCGGGACCGGCAGGTCGGCGAAGTCGGAGTCGTCCATGACCACGACCCGGCCGTCGTCCGCCTCGTACGCCTTGGCCAGGTCCTTGTAGTCCACCGTCTCCCCGCACACCGTGCAGACCCGCTTCATCCGGATCCGACCGCCGTCGGCGGCGTGCACCTGGTGGAAGCGGACGTCGTGGTCCTCGGTCGCCGAGTACAGCTTGACCGGCACGTTGACCAGGCCGAAGGACAGCGCGCCCTTCCACATCGCCCGCATGGGCTCCTCCTCGACGGCGGGGGGAAGACCGCAGGAGTACCCCTGCGACCGGGCCGTGATCACCCAGGATGGCCCCATGCGCCCCATGCTGGCTACCCCTGGAGCGTTACCCGTGGGGCCGGAGTGGTCGTACGAGGTCAAGTGGGACGGGGTCCGGGCGCTGTGCTCGGGGGCCTCCGGACGGCTGCGGATCACCGGCCGCAGCGGGTCCGACCTGACCGGTGCGTTCCCCGAGCTGGCCGCTCTGGGCACGGTGCTCGCCGGGCTGGGCGACCCGGTGCTGGACGGCGAGCTGGTCTGCATGGACGAGGCCGGGGTTCCCCGGTTCGCCGCGCTGGCGCCGCGGTTGCACGTGGCCCGCTCCGGGCGGGCCGCGGCCCTCGCCGCGTCCGTACCGGCCACGTTCGTGGCCTTCGACCTCCTGGCGCGCGCCGGCGCCGATCTGCTCGGCGAGCCGTACGACCGGCGCCGGGACCTGCTGGAGTCCCTGGGCCTGGCCGGTTCGCGCTGGCAGGTGCCGGGCCGCTTCGAGGACGGCGAGGCCCTGCTCGACGCGACCCGGGACGCGGGCGTGGAGGGCGTGATGGCCAAGCGTCGGGGCTCGCCGTACCGGCCCGGCGTGCGCAGCCCGGACTGGGTCAAGGTCCCGCACCGGCGCACCCGGTCGTTCGTCGTCGGCGGTTGGAAGGCGGAGACCGGCTCGCGGGACCGGCTCGGGTCCCTCCTGGTCGGAACGCCGGTGGGGGAGGACCTGCTGGCGTACGACGGAGCGGTGGGGTCCGGGCTCGGTGCGGCCGAGAGGTCGGCGCTGCTCCGGGTGCTCGCGGACCTCGAGCGGCCGGACTCCCCGTTCGAGGCGGAGTCCGGCGCCGTGGGGACCGGCGTGCCCGACGGGGTCGACGCCGCCGTGGTGCGCTGGAGCGAGCCGGTGCTCGTCGTCGACGTCGCGCACCTGGGCAGGAGCGGGCACGGGCGGCTGCGCCAGCCGGCGGTCGTGCGGCTGCGACCGGACCTGACGTACGACGACGTGCTCGACCAGGAGGTGTCCCCGTGACTCCCGGACCGACGACGGCCGGGCCGCCGGGCGACGGAGAGGCCACGACGGTCTCGGTCGGCGGCCGCACCCTGCGGGTCACCTTCCTGGACAAGGTGATGTACCCCGAGACCGGGACCACCAAGGCCGAGCTGCTGCAGTACGCGGTCGGGGTGGCCGACGCCGTGCTGCCGCTGGTCCGCGACCGCCCGGTCACCCGGATCCGCTGGCCGCACGGCGTAGCGCAGGAGTCGTTCTTCGAGAAGAACATCCCGGCGGGCGTGCCGGACTGGGTGGCCCGGGTCGCGCTACCGACCAGCGGCAGGCGCTCGGGGAAGGGTCCCGGGGAGATCACCTACCCGCTGGTGGACGAGGTGGCCACCCTGGCCTGGTTCGTGCAGACCGGGGCGCTGGAGTGGCACGCGCCGCAGTGGCGCGTGGACCGCGGGGCCGCCGCGGGCACGGACCCCGTGCTGCCACCCGACCGGCTCGTCCTCGACCTCGACCCGGGACCGCCCGCGGGGCTGCGGGAGTGCGCGGAGGTCGCGCTGGTCGCGCGCCGGATGCTGGTGGCCCACGGGATGGACCCGGTAGCGGTCACCAGCGGGCGCAAGGGGATGCAGCTCTACGCGCCCTTGCCGCCCGGCAACGAGCAGGGCCGTGACGTGCTGGCGCGGGCGGGGAGCACCTCGGACTACGCGCACGCGCTCGGCGAGGCCCTGGTGCGCGCGTTCCCAGCCCTGGTCATCACGCGGATGGCGCGGGAGGCCCGGCCGGGGAAGGTGTTCGTCGACTGGAGCCAGAACAACCCGGGGAAGACGACGATCTGCCCCTGGTCGCTGCGCGGCACCGAGCTCCCGACGGTCGCGACACCCGTGACCTGGGATGAGGTCGAGGCCGGGACGCTGGCGCATGCGACGTACGACGAGGCGCTGCGGCGGCTCGCACGCGGGATCGACCCCACCCGCGGGCTGCGGTGAACTCAGGGGACCTGCGAGGAGTGGTGGTTCGCGATCCGCCACGACCCGTTCCGCGCCACGAAGACGAACGTGAAGCGGGCGGGGACGCGGACCCGCTGCCCGTCGTCGGAGGTGTAGCTGAACGCGTACAGGCCGGTCGCGTAGGCCATCGCGCCCTCACGGGCGACGGTGATGCGCTGGGTGCTGACCCGCAGGTCCTCCTTGCAGGTGAGGCCGTCGAAGTAGCCGGTGATGGCCCTGCGACCCTGCACGTAGGACGTGAACGTCGCGAGCAGGATGGCGTCGGACGTGTAGCGGCGAGCGACCGCAGTCCCGTCGCACTCGGCGTCCTCGAGGACACGTACCCAGCCGTCGTAGGCGGCTCGTACGGACCCGGGGGACGCGTCACCGGCGTGGGCCGGAACCGGGAGCGACGTCACCAGGACGGCCGCGGACGCAGCCGAGACCACGAGGCGGGTACGGAGCGTGCGCATGGCGGGACGATAGTCACCGGGCCGTACCGGTGGCGCGGCTCGCGACGACGGGAGAGTGGCCGTGACCACGGTCGGAAGGGCCTCGCGCCTGGAGTGGCCGGCTGACGCCGACGCGCTGGTCGCGGAGCAGCGCCGGCTGGGTGGACTGACCGCGCCGCCGTGGTCCCCGCCCGACCGACCGCTGCTGGTCGGTGCGGCGTTCGTCGCGTTCCTGCGCGGGCAGCAGGGACCGGGGCAGCCAGGGGACCGGGCCTGGGTCGGCGCAGTGCTCACGGAGGGGACCCGGGTCGTGGCCGAGCGGGTGGTCGAGGGGGTGGCGGGGGCGACGTACGTCCCTGGGCTGCTCGCGCTGCGCGAGGGTCCGATGCTCGCCGCAGCGGTGGAGGCCCTGCCACGCCGGCCGGACATGCTGCTGGTGGATGGCACCGGCCGGGACCACGAACGCGGCGCGGGCCTGGCGCTGCAGCTGGGGGCGCTGCTCGACCTGCCCTCGGTCGGAGTGACGCACCGGCCTCTGCGGGCGACCGGGGACCCGCCGGGGCCGGCCCGCGGGGACTCCTCGGCGCTGTTGCTGGCGGGGGTCGAGGTGGCGCGCTGGATCCGCACCGTGCCCGGCGCCCGCCCGGTGGTCGCGCACGCCGGCTGGCGTACGGACGCCGCCGTGGCCACTGAGGTGGTGCTCCGGTGCGGGGGACCGGCCCGCACACCCGAGCCGTTGCGACAGGCCCGACGCGTGGCGCGCGAGCACCGGTCCGCGGAGCTCAGCCGGACGTAGTCTGGGCCGGGTCCGCAAGGGAGGTCGACCGGTGCTGCGCACGCTGCTGCTGCTCGCCGTCGTCGCCGTCGTCGTCGCCGGCCTGCTGGTCGTGGTCCGGGGAGCGAGGGGGGCGCTCGGGCGTGCCACCGGTCCCGACCCGCAGGTGCTCGAAGCGCCGCGCGCACTGCCGGGGTGGTACCCAGACCCGGAGGGGACGCCGAGGCTGCGCTGGTGGGACGGCCTGGAGTGGACCGACGACTACCGGGCCGGTCCGCCCTCCTGATCGGCCACCGCCGCCCGGTCGGCGAACGGAGCCGGCGCGGTGAAGAAGAACCAGGCGGTGTTGATGCCGAGGAACAGCAGCAGCGACAGCGTGACCGCCTCGGTCTCGATCGCGGACAGGGGGAGCAGCTCGGTCACGGTGGCGGGGAACAGGGCCACCAGGCAGACCACCGCGTACAGCGCCACCGCGAGCCACCTCGACGCGGAGAACCAGCCGGACCGGGACGGGCCCACGCTGGGCACCATGCTGATCCCGTACAGCAGCCCGAAAGCGCCGGCGGAGAAGAACGACACCCGCCACAGGAACGTCGAGTCGGTGGCGATCAGCGAGACCAGGCTCATGATCCCGGGCAGCGCGAAGGACAGCGAGACGAAGTAGGCGGTGCGGCGCCGGGCGCGGTCGGCCACCCACTCCTGGTGCCGGAACTCCACCACCACCCACCACAGGCCGAGCAGGGCGAACGCCAGCCCGGCGAACGTGGCGTAGAACGTCTCTTGCATGCCGGGGCCGCTATCCGCCGGCCGGGCTGCCCGTCCGCAGGACCGTGGGGGCGTCGCCGCGCCACGGGTCGCCGCGCAGGTTGCGGTCCCACTCGCGCAGCGGGTGCCGGGACGGGTCCAGCGGCCCGGCGTCCCAGGGCTCGAACGCGTTGGTGACGTTGGCCAGGCCGGTGTCGGCCAGGCTCGGGAAGTGCCGCAGCAGCACCGACTTCATGTCCGCGGCGTCCACCCAGGCCAGGCCCTCGCGGGTGTAGACCTCCTCGCGGTAGTCGTCGGTGTAGAAGCGGTCGCCGAGCAGCCGCCAGCTTGCGTTGAGGATGAAGATCTGGAACAGCGTCTCGCCGAACCCGAATCCGGTCGGCCGGTGCCCCTCGCACAGCGTCCCGACGAGCAGGTCCATGTCGTCGATGTTGTCGTTGCCGGCCTCGTCCTGGCCGTAGAGGTCGCGCAGGGTGGCGGCGACCTCGGCGTCCTCGGTCAGGTCGTCGAAGCTCGGCACCCGCTTCAGCCCCAGCTCCTTGCGCAGCTGGTTGTAGGGCGGGACCCCGCGCTCGCGGTCGCGGAACAGGTCGATCGCGCCGAGGTCGACGACGGGCTCCGCGTGCAGCGACATGTCCAGCAGAGCCCGAGGGAAGTTGTTGGCCACCAGGGCGTTGCAGTTCTGGATGCCCATCGACAGGGCGATGTTGTCCACACCGTGCTCCTGGATGAGCTGGTGGGAGGCGTGGTGCCGGGTCTCCAGCAGCGGGACGTCCGCCCGCGGCTGGGTCTCGCCGTGGTGGAAGATCCGCACCGAGTCGGGAAGCAGCGAGTGCAGCCGGTAGACGGCGGTGAACTCCTCGCTGAGGGCGTACTTGGCGAAGGTGCCCTGCGGGTTGCCGAGGATCCCGCCGAGCTCCCGGTTGCTGATCGGGATGTCCTCCAGTGCCTCCATCCGCTTGCCGCCGCGAGCGGCGGTGATCAGGCCGTACCAGTTGGCCTTCATCCCGTCGGTGAGCATCTCGTTCGGCAGGACGGCCGGCGTCCACTCGACGGTGTGGATCTTGGCCATGACCGCGGTGTTGATCAGCCGGGCGGTCTGGAACAGGGCCTCGTCGTCCCAGTCGGGATAGGCCTCCGCGAGGTGGTCGGCGATCGCGTTGTGCTCGCGGACGAACAGGGTGTGGATCGCGCCGAGGGCCAGCCACCAGTTCCGGCTGAACCCGGTCAGCTCGGTCCCCGTGGTCTCGTCGACGGGGAGGAGGTCGCCCTCGGTGACGCGCAGCCGACCGCCCTCGAAGGCGCGGATCGCCCGCTGGGTCTCGGGGTCGCTGCCGTAGATCTGGGAGCCGTCCCACCAGTGGGTGACCTCGTTGATGAACGAGGGCGGGTTGTCCGCCTCGCCGGGCTGGCGGGTCAGGTCGGCCGGCGTGGCGGGGACGTCCAGGTGGTCGATCCCGTAGGTGCGCAGCGGGTCGTCCTCGGCGAGCGGGACCCGGGCCCGCCGGTCGGTCTCCGGAGTCCCGTGGCTGACCCAGTCGTGGTTCTGGAACTGGATCCACACCGCGGCCCAGAGGTTGAGGAACGGGACCAGGGCGCGCTCACCCTGGGGCGCGAACACCCGGCGGCTGACCTCGCGGACGTTGACCGGGTCGGTGCCCGGGTCCTGGCGCGGGTGCACGGCGGCCAGGCCCTGGTCGTCCCCGACGTTGCGGAAGAAGCGGGTGTAGGCGGCGCCGACCATCGGGTCCGGCCGGCCGTCCGGGTCCAGCCGGGTGTCGTTCCAGCTGCCGTCGGCGGTCCGCCACCGCTCGATCGTCGGCGGTGCCTCCTCCGGCGGGTCGACGAACCCTGTCTTGGCGTCGGCGGGGTAGGTGCGCACCAGGTTGTTGGCGAACAGCGACTCCCGCATGTACGCCAGCTTCAGGACCTGCAGGACCTTCCCCAGGGCCTTCGGCAGCGACTGGCCGGTGGAGTACCAGTCGGTCCACACCTCGCCGGTGACCCCGCGGGAGCCCACGACGCGGGTCAGCGAGTGGAGGCCGAACGAGCCCGCGGCGCCGGCGGCCCGGCCGAACCCCACCTTGGCGCGGTTGGCGGCGGCACCGAGCGCGGATCGCCGATGGGTGGTGTCAGGGGGCGTGGACTGCGGCGTGCCCGGGTGGGGGGCGGACCGGAGGTACTGGTCGCGGTACAGCCGGTCGTAGACGTGCTCCTGCTGGTCGCTGGTGCCGATGCCGGTGGCCGCGTTGGCCCGGGCCCGATCCCGCTTGTGCTGCAGGGCTTCCCGCTCGCCGTCCGCCGTCGCGGCGTCGAGCGCCTGCTGGTAGGCGTCGGCCGCAGCGGGGTAGTCACCCGCGCGGAACAGCCGGTCCGCCCGCTCGGTCAGGCCCTCGTCGGGGCGAGCGGAGGCAGGGTTGGTCACGGTCATGTCGTCGCTCCCTCGTGCGATGGGGCGACGCTAGTCGCAGACACCCACCCGGTCGATACCCCCGTGGGATTCCGTCGGGCCGTGGCGGGTCCGCCCCGCGCCGGGCACCGCACCGGTTCGTACCGGTTGGCCCCGACCCGACTCTGATGCTCCTACGATCAGTCGTCTCGGTCGGGCCGATCCCGCGCCGGTGTTGAGGAGGGCTGCGTCGTGCCGTTGCCTCGCTCCATCCAGGGGGTCACCCGGAGCCTGTCGCCCGACCAGGTGCGTCGGACGACGCTGCTGTTCGCCGACCCGCCGCCGGCCGCGCTGCCGCCGGAGGAGCGGGTGACGCGCGCCCCCATCAGGCCGGTGGACGAGCCCCATCCGAGGTACCCGTGGGAGAACCTCGCGTTCGAGGGCGGGGGAGCCAAGGGTTACGCGTACATCGGCGCTGTGCAGGTGTTGGAGCGGGAGGGCATCTACCCCCAGCACGTCCGTCGGGTCGCGGGGACCAGCGTCGGCAGCATCCTGGCGATGTTCGCGGCGGTGGGGGCACCTAGCGACTACATGCTCGAGCGGGTGCCGACCGACCTGCCCGGTCTGGTCATGGACGGGTCCGGCGGCAAGGTCGGCTCGGTCCTGCGCACCGCCGTCACCCGGGGGATGCACCCCGGGCAGCGGACGTACGCCTTCCTGGGGGCCGTCCTGGAGGAGCACACCGGCAGCGCCGACGTGACGTTCGCGCAGCTGCTGGAGCGGTGCGGACGCGAGCTGTGCGTGCCGGTCACGAACGTGACCCGGATGATGACCGAGTACTGCCACCCGAAGACGACCCCGAACATGCCGGTGCGGGTGGCCGTCCGGATGTCCATGTCGCTGCCGGTGCTGCTGCAGCCCGTGTTCCTGCAGCACTTCGGGCTCGACGACACCGCCAGCGCCGAGGTGTACGTCGACGGCGGCCTGCTGTGCAACAACCCCACCCACGCCTTCGACGGGTGGTGGCTGTCGATGGACCGTGCCGACGCCTTCCTGCGTCGGCTGCAGCCGCTGGAGCTCGCGCACGAGAGCTACCCGCGGTCGGTGCGGTTCTCACCCGCGAACCCCAAGACCCTCGGCTTCACGCTGTTCTCCGCGGACGAGGCCGACATCACCCGGGCCTGGGTGCGCCCGGGCGGCGACCCGCCGCCGCGGCCGGACACGCCGGCCGTCCACGAGACCGAGGCGTCGGAGGGCAAGCGGGCGCGCACGTCGCGCATCCACCAGCCGCTGCAGCGGTTGCTCGGCGTCCTCGACGACTACGACGTCAACCAGGACGGCACGATCTCGCTGGACGAGCTGACCGCGGCGATCGAGCACGGCGGCATCTCGTCGGTGGAGCTGCTGGACATCTTCGGGACCACCTCGGTGCCGGAGATCTTCGCCGCCATCAACGAGGACGGCAGCGACGCCATCGACTTCGGCGAGCTGGTCAACTTCATCGAGTCCGTCGGCGTGGACGTGACCACCCAGCTGGTCGGCTTCCCGGAGCGGCCGCCGAAGACGCTGCTGGAGTTCGCCGGCAACCTGCTCGACGCGATGAGCCGGGACCTCACCCGGGCGAACCACACCCCCGACGACCGCGCGCGCACGATCCCGATCGCCACCGACTACGTGGGCACGCAGACGTTCAACCTCGAGCCCCGGGACATGGAGTTCCTGCTGGAGTCCGCTCGCCGGGCGACCAAGGCGTTCCTGCTGGAGTACGACTCCCTGCACCCGTAGTCGGGTGGCGGTGGTGTCAGCCCACTGCCACCAGGACGGTCCAGAGTGCACAGGCCGCCATCAACGCCGACGCGGTGGCGGCCAGCAGGACGCGCATCCGAGCCCGGACCTGGGCCAGGCCCAGCAGGAAGAACGCCACCGCGAGGATGCTGAGGATCGCCACGTACGTCGACGACCGTGAGTCCCATTCCGAGTACTCGTCCGCGGCCGCGTTCTGCTGGACGACGAGCGCGTTGGGGCCGTCGTTCAGGTCGGACAGCCAGGCCTCCAGGTCGGGCAGGGGCACCTCCGCGTCGGCTGGCGGGGCGTACCGGGGATCGGTGAAGACCTCGGACAGCTCGGAGGCGCGGGTGGCCCGCGCCGCGGAGACCTGCTCCTGGGCCTGGAGCTCCCGGGCTGCGGCGGTGTCCCCCTCCTGGGTCACCTCGAGGGCGGAGTAGCCCTGGACCAGGGACTCCTGCTGGTGCCGCAGGACGTCCGCCACGACGCTCGACTCGTACCCCGCGGCCTCGCCGTTGGCCAGCAGCAGCGCGGTGCCCTGGATGGCGAGCGCCTGGGAGGTGCGGTTCGCCTCGTCGGCACGGGTGCTGGCATCGACCTCCAGGCCCGCGACCACCGCGGCCAGGATCGTGTTGACCAGCGTCAGCACGATCACCGTGCGCCGGACCCAGTCCCGCTCGCCGAGCGGTGCGCGCGGAGGTGTTGCGGGCGGCGGGGCCGGGTAGTCCGGCCCGGTGCTCACAGCGAGCCCCGTTCGCTGATCGTGATGAGCTCGATGGCCACGAAGCCGCCGATGGCAGCGGCCCACAGTGTCACGCCGACGGCCAGGTTCATCCAGCGCCAGCGGCCCCGGGTGATCTCGGCCAGACCGAGCCAGAACAGCGCCATCGCCAGGACGATCGCCAGGACCGTGAGCCAGCCCTTCTCCGAGGCGTAGTCGTCGGCGAGGGCGAACTGGGCCTCCGGGTCGTAGGACTGGTAGTCCGCGTTCGCGGCCTCCTCCGCGGCGATGGCGGCCGGGACGTCGAAGGTGCCTCGGTCGGTGAGGAAGTCGCCGGAGGGGAACGGCCCGCCGAAGCCCGCGAGGTTGGGAATCAGGTAGGTCCGCAGGTTGCGGGCTTCGGCGACCAGCGACGACCGTCCGGTCCCCTCCATCGCGTCCGCCGCTGCGGTCTCGATCTCGGCGCTGGCCGCGTACCGGGCCTGTTCGTAGGCCTCGGACACGATCACGTTGTGGGTGGTCTGGCGCTGCACGGTCTGCAGCAGCCCGGACCGGGTGGCTTCCGCGGCGTAGGAGTCCACGACGCTGGACCGCCACGCGGTCAGGGCCGTGGTGACGGCGACCAGGGCCAGCAGGACCGCGATGACGATGTCGGCGCGCGAGTCCGACTCCGGTGCCGCGGGCGCCGCTGCTGGCTCGTGGGCTGCGTCCGACACCGTGCCCCTTTCCCCGCGTACGTCGGCAGGTCAGCCGGAGAGTAGCGGTGCCCCTGACCCTCGTACGGGGATTCCCGACGACATGGATCCGGGCGACGCGGATCCACGTCGCCGGGCAACACGGAGGCAACGGTGCTTGGCTTCCTGCAGGGTCCCGCAGGAGCGGGTTCCGGCCGGCCCTCGTCCTGAGGTCCGGCACCGGGCGGGAAGGAGTCGGCCATGGGTCATCGGTCACGGGTCGGGCGGGTCGCGACGGCCGCCGTCCTGCTGCTCTCGGGCCCCGTCGTCGCGGGGCTGGTCGCGCTGCCTGCGCAGGCGGCGGACCTCTGCCCCGGGACCGCGCCCGCGCCAACGCTGGCCTCGGTGACGCCGAGCACGGTGGTCCAGTGGCAGAACCTCACGATCGCCGGGACGTCGCCGCAGGTGTGCGGCAAGGTCGGCGTGCAGCGGCTGCTACCCGGCGGTGTCTGGACCACCATGGCGGGGGTCCAGCCGGTGCAGCCGTCTGCGTCGAACACGTACTCGCTGTGGATGAACCTGGGATTCGTCGGTCCGCAACAGATCCGGGTGTTCTACAAGGACGGCCCGCTGCTGGTCTTCAGCAACGCGAAATCGGTCGTCGTGAAAAAGTCCCCGACCCCCGCGCCCCAGCCTCCGTCGGTGACGTGCGCCGACGACTCCCCGCCACCGCAGTTCACCTCGATCCCGCGCTCGGTGACGTCCGGAGCGACGTTCTCGATCCGCGGCTACTCGCCACGGGCCTGCGGGCCGGTGACTCTGCTGAAGTACGAGAACCGGCAGTGGAGCGCGGTGGGCGTCGACACCCCGGGACCGCTGAACATCGTCGGCTACCGCGTGACCCAGAACGTTCCCGCGGGCCGGTCCCTCTGGAAGGTGACGTACGCCCTGCGCTACCTCGATGAGGGCGACACGGTCTACAGCACCCAGTTCACCGTGGTGGCGACGCGCTGATCCGCGGAGGCCCCGGCACACGGAACTGCCCCTGCACCCGACGGCGTGGCCGCGGGCGCAGGGGCAGTCTCGGCTGGCTCAGTTGCTGCGGAAGAACTCGTTCGAGGAGCGGTTGTAGAGCAGCACCAGGATGAGCACGGCGATCGCCGCACCGAACATGGCCTGCCAGCGTGCGGTGCCGGCGAACACGATCGCGACCCAGACGTTCGCGATCAGGTTGAGCACGGTGACAAGGGCGACGAGGAAGCGCGCCAGGGAACTGCCTCGGCCCAGACCGCCTGCGACCGCGAGGTAGATGACGCCGATGACGATGGAGACCACCGCGTAGATGACCACCTGGCCGCTGGAGATGCCGGCGTCGACGTAGGCCTGGTCGTTGCGGGTGAACAGGACCAGGATGCCGCCGATGACGGCGAGGATCCCCATCAGGAAGATCAGCACCATCAGCAGGGTGACGCCGAACGGTCGCTTGGTGGCCATGCCGGGCTCCTCTCGCGCCCCGAGGTGGGGCTGCGCGGAACCTAGCAGCGGCGACGTGTCGGCGAAGGCTGGCGTGCCGGTGCGGGTCAGCCGCTCGGCATCATGTTGATGGCCCGGCTCAGCGTCACCACGATCGTGACCATGGACACCGACGCCTGCAGCATGAACAGCAGCTTGGTCCGCTGGCGCAGCGGCATCGTGTCGGTCGGGCTGAACGCCACGATGTTGGTGAACGCGGTGAACAGGTAGTCGATCGGTTGGGGGCGCCACGAGGTGGTGGCGGAGGACTGCTGCGGGAACAGGAAGTCGGGGTCCTGGCCCCGACCTGCTGCGCGGGCCTGAGGGCCGCCGGAGTCGATGCGCCAGTAGATGCAGGCGAAGCTGAGCACGTTGATCACCAGTACCTGCAGCCCCGCCGCCAGCAGCTGTCCGCCGGTCTCGCGGGTCGGCTCGAACAGGGTGCGCAGCAGCAGAACGGCGTTGGCGACCGTCGCCAGCACCAAGACGATCCCGACCGCCACGGCCGCGGCGTGAACCTGGGCCTCCGACCGGTCGCGCAGGGTGGGGATGACCAGGCTCACGACCGCGAGGCCTTCCAGCAGCGGAACCAGCCACAGCGGGCCGAGCGACACCGAGTCCGGGAGGGTCAGCTGGACGGCGATGATGGCGGCGACGAAGACCCCGACCAGTCGCTGGCCCGGGGGGAGGACGACTCCGCGCATCGACCTGGACGGTAGAGGGCGGAGGCCGCCGGATCGCGGTGCCACGCCGGGTCCGATGGACCGCCGGCTCGCGCCTCACTACGGTGACGCTCCATGAAGGTGCGCATCACCATCGAGTCCGGCAAGCACCTGCCGGGCAAGCCCAAGCCCGATCACGGCATGTACGTCGCGTGGGCCGAGCTCAATGGCGTCCCCATCACGGGAGAGTTGGCGGCCCACAGCAACCGGGAGGTCGCCGAGCACGACGCCTCAGAGGAGTTCGCCCGGCGGATGCGGCACCTGCTGCGTCCCGAGGAGCGCGCGGTCGAGCCGGGGGGCTCGGACTCGGACTCCTCGTCGCAGTCCGACGAGTAGGGCGGAGGCGCGGCGCAGTCAGCGATCCGCCGGGCATCGCGGGCTGGCCGCACCTGGGCCGGAGTTGCTGGTGAGGGTCGCGAGTGGCCCGGTTCATGTCGCCGCGCAGGACATGGTCGCGGCATGTTCCTGACGACTGGACGTGGCGTATTTCGCCTGCGGCGTAACGGATTTCGTGTGCACGGGGTCTTGCGCGGTGTCGGACCCGTGCGCTAGACTCGTACACATGTTCGATCCCGTGGTTCCCGCTCCGCGGACCTCCCGCGCGTGGGACGCCGCCCTGCTCGCGCAGGCGGTGACGGTGGGCCCGGGGCCGGTGGCGATCGGTCTGCTGGAGCAGGTCGACCCCGAGGCGCTGTGCGGGCATGACCGGGTGGCGTTCCTGACCGCGTGGCAGGCGCAGGCGGCGTGGGTGACCGCGCGGTCGTTCGCCGCGATCCTCCCGGTGGTCGGGCCGGAGCCGGCACGGGATCCCGACCCGGACGAGGCGGGCCTGGTGGACGTCGGTCCGTTCGAGTGTGTGGAGGAGGCCCGGCACGCCGAGGTCGCCGCCGCCTGCCGGCTGTCCACCGTCGCGGCGTCGGACCGGATCGCCACCGCCCGCTTCCTGGCCGGTCCCGGTGCCCCGGTCGCCGGGATGCTGGAGACGGGGGCGTGGGGGTACGGGCAGCTGCGCGCGGTGGTGTCCGAGACCGCCGAGCTGTCCCCGGACCTGATCGAGAAGGTCGTGCAGACCGTCGTCACCGACACCCTCCCCGACGTCGACGGGCAGCCGTCGCGGCACGCGGAGGAGACCCCGGGCCGGCTGCGGCACCGCATCCGCCGCACCATCCTGCGCATCGACGCCGCCGCCGCCGCGGAACGGGCGAAGAAGAGGCGTCGGGAACGCTCGCTGCGGATCAGCCCGCTGCCGGACTTCCGCGCCAGGATCACCCTGGAAGCCTCCCAGCCGATGGCGTCGTGGGCGTGGCGCCAGTTCGACACCTGGGCCCGCAACCGGCAAGCCACCCTGAAGGACCCGACCGCGGACCTGACGACCCTGCTCGGACCCTGCATCTGCCCCCGCGACACCGGTACCCGCACGGGCGGGACCGGGTCTGCCGGCTCAGTCGGATCGGCCGGGCTGGTCGGCACCCTCGCCGCCCTGCGCGGCCACCGCCAGCCCGCCGGGTCGAACACCGGGGCCGGGGCCACCGACAACCCTCAGCCCGACCGGACGCTGGACCGAACGCACCAGCTCGGCTGCCCGCACCACCCCGACACCACCCTGGAAGCCCTGCGCGCCGACGCCGTCATCGAAGCCGCCCGCCTGCTCGCACGACACCTGGGCGCCGACGCCGAGGAGACCGCCGACGCAGGACCCAGCAGCGAGGAAGGCACGGACACCGGCCCGGTCCCGGCTGCGGGTCCGGGTGCCGGAACTGGCGCGGGTGCGGGGCGGGGACGGTCGTGGTCGTCCGCGGTCGTCATCGTCGACGCCCCCACCCTGCTCGGCCTGGCGGACAACCCCGGCTGGGTCCCCGGCCACGGCTGGATCCCCGCACCCCTGGCCCGTGAACTCGCCGCCACCGCGGACACCTGGCGGGCGTTCCTCACCGACCACGGCCGCCTGCTCGCCACCGGCGCCACCCGCTACCGGCCGTCCGACCGGCTACGTGAGCTGGTCACGGCGCGGGACACCACCTGCACCTTCCCCGGCTGCACCATCCCCTCGGTCCACACCGACCTCGACCACGCGGCCACCTTCGACGGCGCCAACACCACGGCGGGCAACCTGCATCCGGCCTGCCGGCGACATCACCGGATCAAGACCCACACCGGCTGGGACGCAACCCCCGACCCGGGCAGCGGGCAGATCAGATGGACCAGCCCCACCGGACACACCTACCCCACCCCGCCGGACCCCATCTGGGACACAGGACCCCCGCCGACGTCCATCATTCCGGTCGAACCCGACACCGAGCGCGATGCGAGGCCCGAGAGCCACGCGGACGTCGACGTGAAGGCACGTCCGCACGTGGGCGATGAGATCGACCTGTCCGGTCCCGCCCATGCCGTCCCGGTCCCCGGTATCAGCCCGGTCGAACGCTGGACGGCTTCGCTACTGGTGGCCTGACCGGCCGCACCGCTGACGCGGGGCCGTCGGATCGGTCAGGCGGGCGCGACATCCTGGGACTCGTCCTCGTCCTCGTCTCGCTTGCGTGCTAGCACCGTCAGCCCGGTGCCCGCGGCCAGCATCGCGGCGACGGCTCCGGCCAGGATTCCGGTGCCGCCGGCTCCGGTGTGCGGGAGCTGACCCCCGGGAGTCGAGGTCGTCGTCGCGGTCGGCGTCGTCATCGTTGGCGTCGTCGTGGGTACGCCGGTCCGGCCTCCCGCGGGGCCTCCGGTCCGATGGGCGGTGGTCGTGTGTCCGCCGCCCGGGGTCGAGGAGCCACCTCCGGGCGTGGTCGTCCCGCCGGACGTGGTGGTCCCGCCGGGCGTGGTGGTCCCGCCTCCAGGGGCGGTCGTTCCGGTCGTCGTCGTGGTCTCAGTCGGCGTGGTCGTCCCCTGCGTCCGTGGCGGCGTCGCGTCGGTGGTCGGGACGCCCCCGCCTGGTGTGACCAGCTGCTGGGGGACCTGGCCCGGAGTTGCCATCGGGGTGGGCGTGGGACCTGGTGCGGGACCTGGATCGGGGTGGCCTGCGGGGTGGGCACCTGGTCCGGGGTCGGCACCATGGAGTGGCCCTCGGGGCCAGGAGCCACCGTCCCGGTGACCGCGCCGTACCCGCTGATCGTCTCCCCAGGCGTTCCGGTGACCGTCTGGCCGGGCCGCGGCGTATCGGTCGGGCCCTGCGTGCTGGTCCCGCCATCGACGCGCGGCGGCACTCGGTAGGGCTGCGCCTGGCGCAGCACGTGCACCGCCACGCCGGGCACCTCGTACTCGGTGGCGGCGGCCGCGCCCTGGGCGGCCTTGGCCACGAACCGCTCCGCGTTCTTCGGCTCCCGCGTCGCGACCACCAGGATCTGCCGCTGGGCGGCGCCAATGATGGCCTCGCGCGCGTCGGCGACCTGACCGCCGTCCTCGATCGGCACGTCGGGGGCGAGGGAGCGCCACCGCTCGACGAGCCCCGCCGACCCGCTGCCGTGGGAGGAGAACGCGGTCACCGCCGTGCAGCCGACGGCCAACCGGCGAAGCGTGTCGTCTCCGAAGCGGTCTCCGTCCAGCAGGGCGACGGGCAGGGCGTCAGCGGCGAGCACGGTCATGGGCAAGACCTTCCGTCGGGCCCGGAGCGGTCTGACGCGGGTCGCGGAACGGCTACGGGAAACGTGGGCGGGGCGACCATTGCGCCCGCCGAACTGTCGGGCGGCCTCCCCGGTCGCCGTCGGGCTACCAGTCGCCGTCGGCGACCCCGTCGGTGCGGGGGTCCCCGTACCGGACGACCTGGCCGTCGGGCACCGGCACGAACCCGCCGTCCTCACCGCCGAGCAGTTCGCCCACGGGTCGTACTCGGGCGAGCGTCTCCGGCGCGGGAAGGTCCTTCTCGTCCGCGTCGAAGTAGTCGAACCAGGGCAGTCCCGCCCGGGTGTACGCGTCCCGATCCGCAGGTGTCGGGGGAGGCAGCTCCCCGGTGATCGCCGTCCATGCCGGCACCGAGCACAGGTGCACGAACACCCGCCAGGACCGCGCCGGGTCGTAGTCGGACAGCGGTCGCCGGTCCTCGTACACCTCCTGGCGCATCCGCCCCCCGGCACCGAGACCCATGTCGGGGGCGGCCGCAGCCATCGGCATCGGCACCGAGCCCACGGACATCGCGGCCGGCTGCGCGGACGCGAGCTCGGCGGCCTCCTTCGCCCGGCGCGCCTCCTCCTCGCGCCAGCGCGCCAGCGCCTCGGAACCCAGACCGACGGCGCGCAGTTGGA
The DNA here is from genome assembly GCA_041393815.1 of Candidatus Nanopelagicales bacterium. NCBI lineage: Bacteria > Bacillati > Actinomycetota > Actinomycetes > Candidatus Nanopelagicales > Candidatus Nanopelagicales bacterium. The sequence goes on from JAWKJK010000003.1 coordinate 125,107, forward strand.
TGCCGCCGTGCTCCTCTCGCCCGGTGACCTGGCCCTCCACCGTGGCTCCCAGGCCCAGCGGTACGGCCACGAACTGCCGAATGAACCCGTCGCCGGCGTTGATGCCGTCCAGCCACGGCTGGCCGGGCAGGACCAGGTAGTTCTGCGGATCCCGGTGCAGCGTCTCGGTCCAGCTCTCGCCGGACACCGCGCACACCTTGCCGATGGCGACCTGCAGTGCCACTGGCTCGTCGAAGCCGAACGCCAGCCACATCGCCTCGCGCTGGTAGATCGGGAGCATCACCCCGCCCCGTGCCAGCCAGTCCGATGGAGCGGTGTCGGGGTAGTCGGCCACCCGGCGGAGCGGGAACGCGCCGAGCCCCGGCGGCAGGCCGTGCAGCCCGGTCTCGGGGATGCGCAGGGTGCGCATGAAGGTGATCCGGGCGGGGCCGAGCAGGAGCGAGTTCCCCTGCAGGCTCACGGCGTAGGCGGTCATGGCCCAGTGTCACACCCCGACGGCTCCGGCCGCCCCGGGTACGCCCGGACCCGGATCGGCCCACAGTGCGCTGTGGTGCCGGTTGCGTGAGCTGTGGCTCACGCAACCGGCACCACAAGCGAGTCGTCGGTCGCCTGGATCCCAGGGGGTGTGCACCCCCGCGAGATCGACCGAACGGGTGACCGACCGCCGACCTTGTGCCCTGCCGGCACCCGCGCCCAGGTCCTTCAGTGGAGGGGACGGCGCCGGTCCCACGGATCAGACCGTCGAGCCGTCCTCGCGGGAGCGCGGAGGTGACCCATGAGGTGGGTACGGGGAGTCCTGGCCCTGGCCACAGCGGCATCCGTCGGGCTCGCCGTCGCTCCACCGGCCGGGGCCGCCCCGGCTTCGGGTGCGGCCCCGGCGTCCGCGGCCCCGACGTCCGCGGCGGACGACAATCTGCTGCTCCCCGCCGGTGAGGTCCCTCGGGCCGTGCCACGGGAGGGGCGGCCGCTGTCCGGCAGCATCGAGTCCGACGGCCACGAGATCACCTGGACCGTGACCGGCGCGGAGGCCTGTCCGCCGGAGGTCGTCGCGGAGGCGCCGGACTGCAGCGGCGTCATCCGTCCCGGCGGCACCGTGTCGCTCACCGGGAGCACCTCGTTCACCATCGGCGAGGGCTACGTCACCAACCTCAGTCAGAGCGTGGGGCTGTCGGTCCCCGGCGTCCCGAGCAAGTCCGAGTCCTGGGGCGACCGGGTCGGTGGCGGCACCTTCTCCCACACCTGGACGATCACGATGACCCTGCCAAAGACGGTCTTCGCGCCCAAGGAGGGCGTGATCAGCGGGTACGGCAGCGCCTCGGTCTCCAGCCGCAACTGCAACGACTGGGGCGTGTGCGGAGGGCCGTCGGTGTCCCTGCAGCTCGCGCTCGTCGCGGGGTCGTCCTCGACGGACATCACCAAGCCGACGGTCCGGGTCCCGACGGTGACGGGGTTCATCACGAAGTACCCGGTGACCATCCCCGTGTACGCCAACGACGACTCGGGAAAGATCAAGGTCCACGGTGCCCTGTACTCCGGCGGTACCCGGGTCGGTGGCGCCGACACCCCGGGCTTCTACGGCAACGGGCGGTACTCGTACACGATGAAGTCGATGCCGAAGGGCAATGGGCCCTACTTCTTCTGCGCGTGGGCGGAGGACCAGGCGGGCAACCGCAGCCAGGGGGCGCCCAAGTCGTCCTGCACCTGGCTGTCCATCAAGGTCCCCGCGAGCCGCTGGTCCAACGGCTGCGGCAGCGACGGGGTCGCCGAGGGCTGGCTGGGGAAGGCCGCGTTGTGGCTGCAGAACTTCATGGGCAACACCCGGGTGTACGGGGGCAAGCACGAGGTGCTCGTGAAGACCGCGTGCGACGTCCACGACGCCGCCTACGCCGGCGTCACGATCTATGACCCGTTCGCCCGCAAACTGGTCGACTTCCGCACCTGGGACCGGGCCCGGATCGACAAGAAGTTCCAGACCGACATCCGTACGCAGTGCCGCCGCTACCTGACCCTGCCGGCGGAGAGGAAGTACCTGTCCGTCTGCCAGAACGGCTGGTCGATCGGCAAGGCGGGGACGTACTTCGCCGCGGTCGCGGCCACCACCAGCACCATCACGGCGTGGCGGTCGCTGCAGAACCACGTGGGAGCGAACATCTACTACCAGGCCGTCCGGGAGTACGGCGGCGTCGGGTTCGACGCGGACCTCACCGTGCCGGGCACGCAGACCGAGCGGCCAGCCCGCACCGTCCCCACCGGCGGCGCGCGGACCAACAACTAGGCCTGGCAACACCGGGTCGGCCACCCCGACCCGGCCACCCCCGGGTCGGCCACCCCGACCCGGCCCCGCGGCCAAGGAGGTCGCGTCATGAGCCACGCCGGACCACCGCCCGGACCACCGCCCGGACCCCCGCCCGGCCCGCCTCCGGGCCCCCCGCCCGGACCACCGCCCGGACCCCCGCCCGGCCCGCCTCCGGGATCCCCACCGCAGGGCTACGGCCAGGGGCCGCCCCCCGGACCGCAGCGCCGCGACACCTGGCGCATCGTCGCCGTCGTCCTCGGGGTGCTGGCGCTGGTCGGGGGCGCGGTCGCGGTCGGGTTCGTGCTCGCCGGCCGGGACGGGTCGGGGGCCCCGGCGGCCTCGTCCTCGACGACCGGACCGCCGATCGGGGCCGCGTCGGCGTCGGCGGGAACGGCCATCGTGACCGTGCCGATCAACACCGGGGACAACCCGTTCACTCCGCCGGTGGGCGAGGACCAGTCGGTGACCCCGGTCGTCGTCGAGAGCCCCACCGTCGTCCTCGGCGGCGAGGTCGGGCTCTACGGCGGCACCATGTCCATCTCGTCCTGCGACTCCCAGCAACTGGTCGACTTCCTGGCCTCCGACCCGGCCAAGGCATCGGCATGGGCGGCAACCCTCGGCATCGGGGTCGCGGACATCGAGCCGTTCGTCGACTCCCTGACGCCGATGCTCCTGCGCAGCGACACGCTCGTCACCAACCACGGCTTCGCCGGGGGCGTGGCGACGCCCTTCCTGTCGGTGCTGCAGGCGGGGACCGCGGTCCTCGTCAACGACCGGGGCCGTCCGGTCGTCCGCTGCTACTGCGGGAACCCGCTCACCCCGCCGCCGGAGGAGGTCGCGACGCCGATCTACTCGGGGAAGATCTGGCCCGGGTGGAACCCGGCCTCCATCACCGTGGTCCGTGACAACGACACCATCGTGCCCGGCTTCACCGTCGTCGACGTCGACACCGGCTCCTCGTTCACCCGGCCACCAGGCACCGACGGGATCGAGGACACCATGACCCCGCCGGACGGCGACACGGTGCCGTCCAGCCCGGGCCCGTCCAGCACGACGTCCGCGCCGCCGTCGCCGGAGGCGACCGGCCGTCCCACCGGGCCGGAGGAGAGCATCTACGCGGTGTCGTCGATCCTCGGTGTCTCCAACGGACCGTCCAAGGCATCGAGGTTCACGATCGAGCAAGGCCTCTACGTCACCAAGATCGTCACCTACCACTACCTCAACGGCGGCGCTGGGCCGGGGACGATCGCGCTCAAGGACGCCAACGGCACGACGTACGGGCCGTGGCCGGCCTCCGGCTCCGAGGGACAGGGTGGGGTGCCCAACGCGTACTGGACCGCCACCCCGGACGTGTCGCTGCCTCCGGGCACGTACACCGTGGTCGACTCCGACCCCTCCACCTGGTCGGTCGCACCCGACACCGGCGGACGCGGCATCGTCGAGGTGTTCGGCATCTGGACCGCGGTCATGGGGCAGTAGCGGACGGCCGGGTTCCCGGGCCACGGCCCGGGAACCCGCTGCCCGTTGTGGTGCCGGTTGCGCGAGCTACAGCGCGCGCAACCGGCACCACAAGCAGAAAGGGCCTCGGGGCGACCGGGAGGCGTCGTGCGGCCCGCGGCTCAGGCGACCGCGAAGGTGTCCAGCATCAGCTCCACGTCGTCGCCCAGCGGATAGAGGATCGGGCAGGTGGCGCCGGCGGCCACGTACTCGGCCACCTTCGCCCGGCACTCCTCCGGCGTTCCGGAGGCGGAGATCCGCTGCACCGCGTCGTCGGGCACCAGCCGCATCGCCTGCTGGATCTCCTCCGGGCCCGCCGGCCAGGTGAGGATCTTGCCGATCTCCTCGATCAGGGCCGGGTCGACACCGCTGGCCTTCATGATGTGCGGCTGCTGGCCGAGGTACTGCGTCAGCAGCTCGCGGGACCGGTCCAGGGCCAGCTCGCGGTCCCGGTCCACCGAGCACACCACCAGTTGCGGCCGGTCGATGTCCTCGACCGAGCGCCCCGCCTTCGCCGCGCCCCGGGCCAGCGCCGCCATCGCCTCGGCGTTGTAGTCCGGCGACACCATGTAGTTCAGCAGCACGCCGTCGCCGATCTCCCCGGCGAGCTCCATCATCTGCATCCCGGTCGCGCCGACGTAGATCGGCACGTCCTTGGGCGAGCGGTCCCCGTGCACGATGTCGATCTCGACGTCGTCGAGGTGCACGAACTCGCCCTCGAACATCACGCGCTCCATGGCCAGCAGCCGCCGCGCCGACTCCACCGTCTCGCGCATCGCCCGCAGCGCCTTGTGCCGGTGCACGCCCACCTTGGTCGCCAGCGGCTCCCACCAGGCGCCCAACCCCATCATCACCCGGCCCGGCGCGAGGTCGTCCAGGGTGGAGAACGTCGCCGCCAGCAGGCCGACGTTGCGGGTCCAGATCGGGATGACGCCCGACCCGACCTTGATCTGCGACGTGACCGCGGCGTACGCGGCCATCGGCACGGTCGCCTCGCGGACGAGTCGGCTCTCGGCCTGCCACACCGCCTCGAAGCCGCGCTCCTCGGCCATCTGGACGTACCGCATGCCGTCGCGGATCGGGTGCTTGTCCTGCAGGTACAGGGCCATCCGGCCTTCGCTCGTCACCGCCATGTCACACGCCCCCTTCGGGATGGGCTGTCATCGTGCGCGTGCCAGTTTCGGTACGGCCGCCAGGGCCGCGGGGGAGTCCCGCATCGGCAGCGACGTGCGCCACCGGCCGTCGTACGACTGCAGGGCGCCGGCGACGGCTGCGGCGGTCGGCACCAGCCCGATCTCGCCGACCCCCTTCGCGCCGTACGGGCCCTCCGGCTGCGGGACCTCGACGAAGACGCACTCCACCTCCGGCATCCCGGTCGGGGGCACCAGGTGGAGGGACTTGAGCGTGGTGGTCACCGGGACGGCGTCCTCGACCACGTACTCCTCGGACAGCGCGAACCCCAGCCCCATGTGCACCGCGCCTTCGATCTGGCCCTCGAGCAGCAGCGGGTTGATGACCCGGCCGACGTCGTGTGCGGCGACCACCTTCGCGATCCGGCCGTCATCGTCCAGGATGACGACCTGGGTGGCCCAGCCGTACGCGAAGTGGGTGACCCGCTCCTCCGGAGGCCGGGTGTTGGGGGTGGTCCAGTCGACCACCATCTCCCCGGGGAACTCCCGCCCCGCCAGGTCGGCCAGGGTGCCGCCCCCCGCCAGGGCGGCCCGGACCTTGGCCGCGGCATCCAGCACGGCGCCGCCGCCCAGGACCGTCCCTCGCGAGGCCGTCGTCTGGCCGGTCCCGAGGTCCCGCTCGGTGTCCACGACCACCTGCACCCGGTCGGCGGTGAGCCGGAGCTCCTCGCAGACCATCTGAGCCAGCACCGTGTGCACGCCCTGGCCCATCTCGGTCCAGCAGTGGAACAGCGTCACCGACCCGTCGGCCTCCGGCCGCAGCACCGCCCGGGCAGCGTCCACCAGGCCGTTGCCGATGCCGGTGTTCTTCACCGCGCAGCCGATCCCGGCGTAGCGGGCCCCGAGGAAGGCGTCCTTCACGGCCAGCAACGTCTGCTTGATGCCGACCCCCGGGCCGAGGACCTGCCCGGTGCCGAACGTGTCGCCGACGTCGACGGCGTTGATCCAGCGCATCGTCCAGCGGTCCAGCCCGACCTTCTCGGCGAGCCGGTCGACGATGCCCTCGAGCGCGAAGGCCGTCTGGTTCACGCCGAACCCGCGCATCGCACCGCAGGGCACGTTGTTGGTGTAGACGGCCCGCGCGACGATGTCGACCGCGTCGAACTTGTAGACGCCGCAGGCGTGCCCGGCGGCCCGCTCGAGCACGGCCATGCCGACGCTGGCGTACGCACCGGTGTCCCCGACGATCCGCGCCCGCAGAGCCAGCAGGTGGCCCTCGGCGTCGCAGCCGACGGTGTACTCCATCGTCAGCGGGTGCCGCTTCACGTGGAATCGCAGGCTCTCCTCGCGACTGAGGGTGAGGCGGACCGGCCGGCCGGTGCGCTGGGCCAGCAGCGCCGCGTGGCCCTGGACGTTGAGGTCCTCCTTCGCGCCGAAGGCCCCGCCGTTGCTGACCAGCGTCGCACGCACCAACTCGTGCGGCAGGCCCAGCAGCCCCGCGACCTGCTTGCGGTCGCTCCAGATCCCTTGTCCCTGCGTGTAGAAGTGGATGCCGCCGTCGTCCGTCGGGTACGCCAGCGACGACTCCGGCTCGAGGAAGGCGTGCTCGATCCGCTGCGTGGTGTACGTGTCGCTGACAACGTGCGCCGCCCGCGCCAACGCAGCGTCGACGTCGCCGCGGTGCACCTCGGACACGGACAGCACGTTGCCGGGGGAGCCGTCGTGCAGCTTCGGTGCCCCCGCGGCGAGCGCCTGGTCCGTGGTGACGACCGGCTCGAGCACCTCGTACTCCACGTCGACCAGCGCGGCGGCCTCCCGCGCGGCCTGACGTGTCTCGGCGGCCACGACCGCGAGCACGTCGCCGACGTAGCGCGTCGTCTCGCCGACCGCCACCAGCTGGGTCCAGTCCGGGATGATCTCGCCCTGCTGCCGGTCACCGGGTACGTCCGCCGCGGTCAGAACCGCGACGACACCGGGATGCTGTGCGGCCCGGGCGGTGTCGATGCTCAGCACCCGGGCGCGGGGGTGGTCGGAGAACCGCACTGCCCCGTGCAGCATCCCGGGCATCGTCATGTCGTTGACGTAGGGCTTGTCGCCCAGGGCGAGCTCACGTCCCTGGTAGCGGCCGGTCCGGCTGCCGACCCGGCCGCTGCGGTCCACCTCGGCCAGCGGCTCTCCGTGCCTGGCCCGTGCGGCCAGCAGCACCGCGTCGACGACCTTGACGTACCCGGTGCAGCGGCACAGGTTGCCCGACAGTCCGGCGGCCACCTGGTCCCGGGTGGGATCGGGGTTCTTGGCCAGCAGCGCCTCGGACTTCATCAGGATGCCGGGGGAGCAGAACCCGCACTGGGACGCGCCGGCGGCCTGGAAGCACCGGGCCCACAGCTCCCGGACGTCCTCGCCGAGCCCCTCCTGGGTGGTGACCTCGCGCCCCGCGAACCGGGCCGCCGGCTGGGCGCACGACACCACCGCCTTGCCCTCGACCAGGACCGTGCACGCACCGCACGAGCCCTCAGGTGCGCAGCCGTCCTTGGCCGACGTCACTCCGCAGCCCTCGCGCAGGACGGTGAGCAGCGACGCGGCGTCCGGCACGTCCACCGTCACCGGTGTCCCGTTCAGCACGAACTCCATGGGGTCCCCCTTCCGCAGCGGTGCCCCACGTCACCGACCCTAGGCCCGGTCAGCGCATCGTGAGGGCCATCACCGCCTTCTGTGCGTGCAGCCGGTTCTCCGCCTCGTCGTAGACGACCGAGTGCGGGCCGTCGATGACCGCATCCGCGACCTCGATGCCGCGGTCGGCGGGCAGCGGGTGCATGTAGATCGCGTCCTCGGCAGCCAGGTCGATCCGGCGCTCGTCCGCGATCCAGTCGGTGTAGCGCTGCGCGATCGCCGCACCCTCCGCCTCGTCCGTCGTCGTGAGCAGCGCGCCCCAGCTCTTGGCGTAGACCACGTCGGCGTCGCGCATCCCCGCGTCGAAGTCGTCCATCAGCTCGAACGACCCGCCGGACCTGCGGGCGTTCTCCGCGGCCTGGTCGACGATGTCCTGCGGCAGCCGGAACTCCGGCGGGTGCACCAGGCGGACGTTCATGCCGTACCGCGTGGTCAGCAGGGACAGGTCGACCGGGACGCTGATCGGCTTCTGGTAGCTGGCTGCGTACGCCCAGCTGATGGCGATGGTGCGACCGCGCGGGTTCCCCTTCTTCTCGTGGATCGTCAGCAGGTCCGCCAGCGACTGGTGCGGGTGGTACAGGTCGCACTGCATGTTCAGCACCGGGACCCGGCTGGCCTCGGCGACCTCGCGGATGTAGGTGTTGCCCAGGCCCCAGTCGACGTTGCGGATGGCGAGGCCGTCGTTGTAGCGGCCGAGGATCTCGCCGATCTCCTTCGCCGTGTCACCGTGGGAGATCTGGGTGGTCCGGCTCTCGATGAACTGCGCGTGCCCGCCCAGCTGGGCCATTCCGGCCTCGAAGGACGCCCGGGTCCTGGTCGAGGAGAAGAAGAACAGCATCGCGAGCACCTTGTCGCGCAGCAGCGGGTGCGGGATGCCGAGGGCACGCTCCCGCTTGAGCTGGGCGGCCACCTCCAGGACGGAGTCGACCTCCTCCTTGGTCCACTCCTGCAGCGAGATCAGGTCGCGTCCGCGCAGGTCGGTCTGCATCGCCGAGCCCTACTCGACCGCGCCGAGCACGAGCGACAGCAGCGACATCCGCATGACGACGCCGTTGAAGGCCTCCACCCAGTATCGCTGGTGCCGGGTCGCGTCCACGTCGGAGGGGAGCTCGTCCATGCGGGGCAGCGAGTGCAGGATGATCGACGACCGCTTCGCCTTCTGGCGCAGCAGGTCACGGGTCACCACGTACTGTGCCGGGGTCAGGCCGGTGTCACCCTCGCGCTCCACGCGGGACGCGGTGTAGTCGGCCTGCACGACCGGCTCCATGTAGATGACGTCGGCCTCGGCGATGACGTCGCGGACGTCGTCGGCCTCCCGGTACGCCACGTTCAGCTCGTCCAGCTCGGCCTTGAACTCGGGGAGCAGCGACATCTCGGGCGGCCCGACCACGATCGCCTCGGTGTCGTACTGGGACAGCGCGTAGAGGATCGAGTGCATCGTGCGCATGCGCATGTCGCCGACGAGGACGAAGGTGAGCCCGTCGAGCGAGCCCATCTCGTTCCGGATCGTGTAGAGGTCGGTGAGCACCTGCGTGGGGTGCTCGCCCCAGCCGTCGCCGCAGTTGATGATCGGTACGGACGACCAGCGGGCCGCCTCGTGCGGCGCGCCCTGCTGGAAGTGCCGGATGGCGATGACGTCGCCGTAGTACTCCAGCATGTGGAACGTGTCCTTGATGGACTCCTGGTAGAAGTCGCCGGCCCGCGTCATCTTGGAGTCGGCGAAGCCGAGGACGGCGCCGCCGAGCCGGTGCATGGCGGCCTCGGTGGACAGCCGGGTGCGGGTGCTCGGCTGGTAGAACGCGGTCAGCAGCGTCTTGTCCTTCAGCAGGTCGGTGTTGCGCCGGTCCCGGGCGATCGGGGCCAGGTCGTCCGCGACCTGGAAGACGCGGGTGAACTCGTCCCGGCTGAAGTCCTTCAGGGACAGGATGTCCCGGCCCAGGAAGCTGCGCATCAGTGTGCTCCGCTCGTCAGATGTGTGGGTTGCGGGCGCCGGGTGGCGCCGGTGAACAGCACCGCGACAGTGTCGTCCGGACGGACCGCGCGGAAGTCGAGGAGGTCCAGCAGGCCGGCCAGGCCCGCCGTCCCGGTGTGGTCGGCGTCGATGCCGGTGGTGGCGTGGGCGAGATCGTGGGCACGGCCCAGTAGCTGCTCCGAGACGACCAGCGGCCCGCCGCCCGTGGCCAGCATCGCCTCGACGCAGGCACGCCAGTCGTAGGTCTCGTCGTCGAGGATCCCGTGGGCCACGCTGTGCGGCTCGCGCTCCCAGGGCCACATGAAGGACGACCGGTGCGTCGCCGCGTCCCGCAGGACCTCGTCCGGTGGCTCGCCGAGCGCCACGCGGGCTCGCACCCGTTCGAAGGCCCGGGCCAGCGGGTGCACCGACGCGGGCTGCACGGCGTGGATCGCGGGCGGGTCGGCCAGGTCCGTGCGCAGGCCTCGGGCGACGGACGACAGCAGCGCGCCGCCGCCGACCTGCACGACGACGTGGTCGAGGCGCTCGGGCCCCCCGGGTCCGCTGACAGCCCCGGCCAGTTCCCAGCCGAGCGTCTCGCCCCCCTCGATTGCCAGCCCGTTGAGGTTGCCCTGGCAGGTGAAGGGCACCGCGCCCTCGGCCACCGCGTCCAGCAGGGCGAGGTAGGTGGGGTCACCCGGGACCCCCGGCTCCCGCGGGCAGACCCGGCACTGCGCCCCGAGGGCGTCCAGCCGCGCGACGACCACCGGGTCCGCGTCCGGGGGGATGAACACCCGCAGGGGGCGCTTCGCGGCACGTGCGACCACGGCGGCGGCCAGCGCCGCGTTGCCGCACGAGGCGATCGCGAGTTGCGGCGCCCTGTCGGCGTCCTCGGCGCCGAGGGCGGCCTCGACCTCGAGCTCCAGCAGGGTCCCGAACAGGTGCCGGGCCTTGTGCGACCCCGACACGTTCCCGGTCTCGTCCTTGACCCACACCCCGGCGGTGGGGGAGAACCCGAGGGCGTCGGACAGCGCGTCGCTGCGTGCGAACGGGGTCACCCGGAAGCCGCCGCCGTCCACCGCGGCGACGGCCGCGTCCAGCCGCCGCACCAGGTCCACGTACCGCTCGTCACTCCATCCGGCCGCCCGTGCGCGGTAGTAGGCGTGGAACCGGGACCGCCACCGCACGAACGGGTTCGGGTCGTCGTCCGCCTCCCCCTCTGTGACCGACGCGGCCTGGGGACCCATCACCCGGAGCAGCAGGTGGTCGACGTCATCGCCGGGACGGGCGGCCGGGCACGACAGCGCAAGCGGGGCGTCGTCGGGCAGCCGGAACCCGCACGCCGAGCATTCCAGCGCGGTCGCCAGCCCCCTGCCCGTCTCAGGCCCTCCGCTCACGCACGCTCCTCGACCCCGGCGCGCGCGTTCATCTCCACAATGGCCTCGTCCCAGGCCGGGACGCTGGCGCGCAGGCCGCGCCAGAACGCCTGCTCGCGGCGGGCGACGAAGTCGGCGAACGGGACCCCCTGCTGCTCGACCCAGGTGAAGTAGCCGAGGTTGAACACCCGTCCCTGCTCGTCGGCCGTGAGCTGCAGCAGGTCGTCCGTGCCGGCGCCCAGCACGTAGCGACCGAACACCTCTGCCGCCTCCACCGGCCCGAAGCCGTGCGGGAAGTCCCGCGCGAGGACCTTGTCCACCTCGGTCTCGTACAGCGCGGCCCCGTCCGTGGCCACGGTCACGACCGCGTCGTCGGGCCCGAGGTCGAGCTGCTTGGCCGTCTTGATCGCCGCCACCACGTTGCAGATGGAGGAGATGCCGAACGAGGGCAGGGCCTCGATGACCTCCGACGGCACGCCTCGGCCGGCGAGGTACGCACGACCGGCATCACTGTTGAGTAGCACCAGCAGCCGGTCCGTCGCGCGGTCGGAGACGGCGACCACCAGGTCGGTGTTCATCACGTTGTGGATCAGCGGGATGTGCTTGTCGCCGATCCCCTGGATGTTGTGCTCCCCGAACCCGTTGCGCAGCATCGTCGGGCACTCCAAGGCCTCCACTGCGACGATGCGGGTGCCGTGGCGGTCCTTGAGCCAGTCACCGGCGCCGATCGTGCCCGCAGAGCCGGTCGCGGACACGAACGCCGCGGGCCGCAGGCCGGGGTGCTCCGCAGCCAGCGACTCCACCACCCGCTCCAGCGCCGGTCCGGTGACCGCCCAGTGCACCAGGTGGTTCCCATACTCGGAGAACTGGTTGAGGATGACGTTGTCGGGGTCGCGTTCGAGCTCGGCGCAGGCGTCGTAGATCTCCTTGACGTTGGACTCCGTGCCCGGGGTCCGGATGATGTCGGCGGGGTCCGCGACCCACCTCTCCAGCCAGGAGAAGCGCTCCTTGCTCATCCCCTCCGGCAGCACCGCTACGCCGCGGCAGCCCAGGATCCGGGAGATGGCGACGCCGCCGCGGCAGTAGTTGCCCGTCGACGGCCAGACCGCGCGCTGGGTGGTCGGGTCGAACTCGCCGGTGACCAGCCGAGGCACCAGGCAGGCGTACGCGGCGAGCACCTTGTGCGCGCCGATCATCGGGAAGCGATCCCCGAGCGCCACAACGATCGGCGCGTCCACGCCGGTGAGCTCGCGGGTCAGGACCACGTGCTGCGGCACGGGGACGGTGCCCCGCCGGTCGGCGCCGTTGTGCCAGTGCACCCGGAACAGGTTGCGCGGGTCCGCGGCGTCGGGGTCCACCCCGGTGAGCCCGGCGACGGCCGCTGCAGGCAGCGTCGAGGGGTCCGCCAACTGGGCGAACGTCGGCAGGACGGTCCCGGTGTCGTGGAAGCGGCGGACGGTGCGCTCGTACGCGGTGCGGTCGGTGGGCTGGTCGGGCAGCACTGCCGTCATGCCGGGCTCCTGCCTGGATCAGGCGTCGGGGTTCAGGTCGCCGCCAGCATTCAGGGACCGCGGTCCCCGCGGGAAGGGTCGGTGGTCACCCGGCGTCGGGACCACCGGAGGGGCACGATGGGGGATGTGACCGCCACCACGCCCGGCCTCGTGTGCGCGCACCACCACCTGTACTCCGCCCTGGCCCGGGGCATGCCCGCGCCGCCGGTGGTCCCCACGGACTTCCAGCAGATCCTCGAGCAGATCTGGTGGCGGCTGGACACGGCGCTGGACCTGGAGATGATCCGGTGGTCGGCCATGCTGGGTGCCGTCGAGGCCCTGGAGAACGGCACCACCGCGATCGTCGACCACCACGAGTCGCCGAACGCCATCGAGGGAAGCCTGGACGTGATCGCCGAGGCCTGTGCCGAGGTGGGTGTGCGCAGCGTGCTCGCGTACGGGATCACCGACCGGCACGGCCCGGAGGGCGCCCGGCGCGGGCTGGCGGAGAACGAGCGCTTCCTGCGCGCCGGCGGCCGGGGCCTGGTCGGCATCCACGCGGCGTTCACCTGCACCGACGAGTCGCTGGAGGCCGCCGCGGGGCTGGCCGCGGATCTCGGCGTCGGCGTGCACGTGCACGTGTGCGAGGGCGTCGGGGATGCTGCAGCCCCCGGGAGACTGGACGGACTCACCCGCGACGACTGGCTGATGGCGCACTGCGTCCACCTGCCGACGCAGCACTCGCTGCGGGGCACGATCGTGCACAACCCGATGTCGAACCTGAACAACGCCGTCGGCTACGCCGACCCGGCCCGGTTCGCCAACCCGGTGGTCCTCGGCACCGACGGCATCGGCGGCAACGTCCTGGAGGCGTTCCGGCTCGCGTACGTGCTGCAGCGATCGGTCGACGTCACCTGCGGCCCCGACACCGCCTGGTCGTGGCTGGCCAACGGCTGGGACCTCGTCCCCGAGGCCCGCGACGACGAAGTGGTGTGGTCCTACGACCCGATGGACCCCTGGCACATCGCCTTCACCCCCGGGATCATGCCCCGGTCGGTCACCGTGGACGGTGAGGTGGTGCTGGCCGACGGCCGCCCCACCCGGGTGGACGTCGACGAGGTGCGGGCCAAGGCGCGGGAGCAGGCCGCACGCCTGCACGCGCGGCTGTAGGGCCACGTGGACCGGCTCGCGAGCGCGCTGCTGCAGGGCGTGGACGTCGCCCTGCAGGTGTCTGCGCCCACGGGCGAGGTCCTGGCCACCAGTGCCGCCTGGCGGGTGCTCCTCGGCGCACGGGCCCCGTCCACCGGGGACGGGTGGCTGCTGGTGCTGGCCGAGCACGACCGGGACCGGCTGTCGCGGGTGCTCCTCGACGACACCGAGGGCCGGCGAGCCACGCGGGCCCAGGTGCGCCTGGTCGACGCGCAGGGGCAGCCGCGGTGGTGCTCGGTGTCGCGGACCCCGATGGTCGTCGACGACGACCTGGTGGGCTGGGTGACGCAGCTGCAGCCCACGCAGGACGCGGATCCCGACGGCGAGGTCACCTGGCGCGAGCGCGACATCCTCCGCGCCGCCGAGCGGATCGGCCGGATGGGTGCCTGGGACTGGCACATCGACACCGGCCACCTGTGGTGGTCGGACGAGGTCTACCGGATCTTCGGGCTCGAGCCGCAGGAGTTCCCCGCCACGTACCAGGGCTTCCTGGAGCGCGTCCACCCCGACGACCGGGCCGAGCTCGAACGGCGCGTGGCAGCCGCGGTCGAGGGCGTCGAGGACTACGACGTGCGGCACCGGGTCGTGCGCCCCGACGGGTCCATCCGCTACATGCGTGAGCGGGGTGCCGTCACGAGGCTGCCCGACGGCACCGCGGTGCGCATGCTCGGGACGGTCCTCGACGTCACCGACGAGACGCTCGCCGAGTTCGTCCGCGAGGAGGCCGTCAGCGCGCTGGCCGACTCGGAGGCGCGCAACCGACTGCTGGTGGAGAACTCCTCCGACTTCGTCGGCCTCTCCGACGCCGACGGGGTGGTCGAGTGGATCTCCGACTCCGTCACCCGGGTGCTCGGGTGGACCCCCGAGGAGCTCATCGGTCGTCCGGCCTGGGACCTCCTGCATCCCGACGACGTCGCCCGCGCCGCTGCCGACCGCCCGAGGTTCGAGTCCGGCGAGGCCTTCGAGACTCGCTACCGACTGCGCTGCAAGGACGGCTCCTACCGCTGGATCAGCCGGATGACCCGTGGTGTCGACGACGCCGAGGGCCGCATGGTCCAGCACGTCAGTGGGTTCCGGGACGTGACCTCGCAGATCGAGGCGGAGGTGGCGGCGGCGGCCGGCCGGACGAGGCTGCGTGCCGCGATGGACGCCATGCTCGACCCCCACGTGCTGCTGGAGGCGATCCGCGACGAGGACGGCCAGATCGTCGACTTCCTGCACGTCGACGCGAACCGGGCCGCCGATGCGCACACGCGGGCGCTGGGCGACACGCTGGTGGGGAAGCGGCTGCTGGCGGCCACTCCGGGACAGGAGGCGGCCGGCATGGTGGACATGTACGCGCGCGTCGTCGAGACCGGCGAGCCACTCGTGCTCGACGCCTTCCCGTACGCGGACGAGGCTGCCGGTGGCGAGGTCCGGTTGTTCGACATGCGCGGGGTCAAGGTCGGCGACGCGATCAGCCTTACTTTCCGCGACGTCACCGACCGGGTCGCCGCCGAACGGAGGATCGCCGAGTCCGAGGCGCGGTACCGGCTGCTCGCCGAGAACGCATCCGACGTCGTGTGGTTGCGGGGCGGTGACGGCCTCATCTCCTGGGTCTCGGAGTCGGTCCGGCGCGTCCTGGGCTGGGAGCCGGACGACCTGATCGGCCGGGGCGACGACCTGGTCCATCCCGACGACCGGGTGCGTGCTGGCCTCGACGCGGAGCGGCGGGTCGCCGGCCAGTCCACGGCGGGGCAGTACCGGATCGCCACCGGGGACGGCGGGTGGCGGTGGATGTCGGTCGTGTCCCGGTCGGTGCCGGCTGACGCCGGGCGCGGCCGCGTGGTGGCCCTCCGGGACGTGCAGGACGAGGTTGCCACCCGGACCGAGCTCGAGCACGTCCTCGGCCACGACCCCCTCACCGGCCTCGCCGGCCGAGAGGTGGTCGTCGTCAGGCTCCGCGAGCAGCTGGAGGCGCTTCGCGCGCGACCGAGGTCGTCCCTCGCGGTGCTGTCGGTTGCGATCGACGCCCTCGGCGACGTGGTCAGCGGACTGGGCCACTCGGCCGGCGACCTGGTGATCGCGGCGGTCGTGACCCGGATGGTCGTCGCGGTCGGCGACCCGGACCGGGTCGGTCGCGGGTCGGGCAACGAGTTCTTCGTCCTGATCCCGGAACCGGCCACCTCGCTGCAGGCGGCCGCCGTGGCGGAGGCGCTGCATCGCGGAGTACGCGGCCCGGTCGCTGTAGGCGGCCAGGTCGTGGATCCCACCGTCAGCGTGGGCATCGCCCTCGCGTCATCGACCGACGACGCCGAACGGCTGCTGCGTGACGCCACGCTGGCGCTGCGGAAGGCGAAGGCGTCCGGCCGCGACCAGACCGTGTACGCGGACCCGGACCTGGCCGTGGCGGCCCGGGAGCGGCTGGCCGTGGAGTCCGGGATCCGCGAGGGGCTTCGGGGACACGAGTTCGTCCCCTGGTTCCAGCCCATCGTGGACCTGCTCACCCGAGAGGTGTCGGGCTACGAGGCCCTGGCACGGTGGACGCGATCCGACGACACGGTTCTGCTGCCGCGGGACTTCATGGACGTCGCCGAGGCTACCGGCCTGGTCCGGGACCTGGACCTGGCGATCCTGGACCAGGCTGCCGTGACCCTGGCCGACCTGCCCGTCCCGCTGTCGGTGTCGGTGAACGTGTCGGCCGCGACCCTGGCCCAGCCCGGGTTCGACAAGCAGGTGCTGGAGCGGCTCGCCGACCGGGGTGCCGACCCGGCCCGGCTGCACCTGGAGGTCACCGAGACCACCCTGCTCACCATGAACGCCGCCGTCACCGAGTCCATCCATGCCCTGGCCGACGCCGGGATCCGTTGGTACGTGGACGACTTCGGCACCGGCTACTCCTCCGTCAGCCACCTCCGCGACCTGCCGATCGGCGGCCTCAAGCTGGACCGGTCCTTCACCCTGGACGCCCCCACCGGACACCGCAGCCGCCAGCTCGCCGGGGCACTGGCCGCGCTCTCGGCGAGCCTGGACATCGACACGGTGGCCGAGGGGGTGGAGACGCGCCAGCAGGCGAACATCCTGCTGGGTCAGGGTTGGCGGAAGGCACAAGGCTGGCTGTTCGGTCGACCAGCGCCGTCGCCGGAGCAGTCCGCCCCGGGGGCTGGCGCGCCAGCGGATCCCTGATCCCCCCAACCGAGCGGCCGGTGCGAGCGGGTCACGGCCATCGCAATCATGCGTCGGCGAGTCCCCGGTCGTCGCCCGGCGGCAGCAGGAGGAGGTGGTCCAGCTCGCGCCGTTGGGCCCGGCGCACCATGTCGTGGGCCCGGGTGGGGTCGGCCTCGAACCGGGCGAACGTCACCCGGTCGACCTCGTACCACTCGGTGTACTCGACGGTCGTGTTGCGGACCTCGATCCCGACGAACGTCCGTCCGCTATGGCGGTCGGCCTCCAGCGAGAAGCGCAGCACCGGGTCCACGTACGTCACGATCATGTCCACCGTGCGTTCTCCGTTCGGCCTTACGCGACCGGGCAGCCACTGCCGCGAGGCCCCATCGTCCCCGACGGACCGGCCCGGGCGGGCCGTACGTTCGCTGTCCTGTCGGTCCGGCCCCCGGACCCAGGCTGCCGCTCATGGACCCGGCCGTGCACCAGATGACCAGCGATGTCGACGGGGGACCGATCGAGGTCGTCTCGTCGGGGTCGGGGCCGGGTGTCGTGGTGGTACCGGGCGGGGGAACCGACGCACACACCTACGGGCGCCTGGCGGACCGGCTGGCGCCGTACTTCATCGTGCACCGGGTCAATCGGCGCGGCCGGGGCGCGAGCGCGGCCCGACCTGCCGACTACGGACTGGCCACCGAGGTCGGCGACATCGGGTCGGTGATGGAGCAGACCGGGTCAGCACGACTGGTCGGCCACAGCGTCGGCGGCTACTTCGCCCTGGCCGCGGCGCGGGACGTCCCGGGGGTGGAGCGGGTCGCCCTGTTCGACCCGACCGTCAGCGTCGACGGCAGCTTCCCGCACGACTACCTGGACGAGTTCGAGCGCCTGGTCGACGCCGGTGATGCCGTGGGCGCCCTGGTGGTCGCCGCACGGGGTCTGCGCAACCCCGGACCGGACCTGCCGGACCCGGTGGCTCGCGCGGCGGTCCGGGCCATCCGGGTGACCCCGCCCGGGCGCACCATGGTCCGGCTGATCGGGACGGTGCCCGCGAATCCCGCCTCGCGATGGCCGGCGACGGACCCGCCGAGCAGTGGGCGTCGGTCGGCGCGGTGACGCGCTTCTACGTCGGTGCCCGCAGCCCGGACTACTACCTGCCGTCCGCCCGCGCGCTGGCCGCCGTCATGCCCGCGGCCAGTGTGGAGGTCATCCCGAAGCTGGGGCACGACGCGGTCGCCCGCGCGCCGAAGGACCTCGTCGCCTCACTGGTCGACTTCCTGCGGGGGTAGGAGGCGCTCGGCCACCGTGACGGGCATGTCCCTCGCCGCCCCCCTCGCCGGTCTCGCCGCGCGGCTGGTCGAGGTGGTCGGCGCGGTCAGCGGGATCACCTCGGGCCGCTGGTCGCTACGACCGTGGCTCGTCGGGCGGCCGGCAGGTCCCCTGCCCGATGTGGTCGCGGGAGCGTCACCCGCGTACGACATCGCCGCCGCGCCGTGCTGGGTGGGCCGCGTGGAGATCTCGGTCGACGTTCGGGAGAGCCGGATCCGCTCCGCCGAGCATCCGGAGGTGGTCGCGCTGCTGGACGTGACCGCGGCGCGGCACCGCGCTTGGCACCGACCGTGGCAGCTGGCACCCGGCACGCGGGTCCTCGTCGTCCACGAGGGCGGGAGGGTGGCAGTCGCCGCGGCCGTGCATCGCGACCCCGGGTCGGTCGCCTGGTCGGCCGGGCCGTTCCTGGCCGGGGAGGGCGCGACCCCCGAGGCCGGCTCGATCCTGCTGGACGCCGTGGGCGGACTGGCTCTGGGGGACGGGGGTCGCATCGTGGTGCTGGACGACTCGGTGCTGTTGGACCCGCACGTACTTCGGCCGCTTCGGCACGGGTACGTCGTGGCGCCGGCCTACGACGGCGACCCGGACGCTCCGGTCTGGCTCGAGAGATCGCTGCCGTCGCCGGACGCCACCTGAATTCCACCACGCCCCGCCCCGGTGGTCCGGCTGGACGTGAACAAGGTCGTGGTCCTGCCAGGATGGGGCGGGTGCAGATCATCGACGCAGCTGAGTTCACCGCCGATCGCCCGTGGGGTGCACGGGATCTGGCCCGTATCCCCGACGCCACCGTGCGACTGCACTGGACGGACGAGCCGTACGTCTGGCACGTCAATGACGGCACCGAGGCGTTCGTCGTGCTGGACGGGGTCGTCGACATGCACGTGCGCCTCGGAGACGCCATCACCGTGCACGAGCTGCGCCCGGGCCTGGTGTGCATCGCCGAGGTGGGGGACGAGCACGTGGCCCATCCCCGCGGAGCCGCCCGGATCCTGGTGGTGGAGCAGGCGGGCAGCGTCTGAGCCCGCCATCGCCCGTCTCCCTTGACGCGGGGCGGCCCGACGGGATGAATGGGCGGCACTCGCCAGAGGAGGCCCGCCATGGGTGACCCCGTACGCAAACTGACCGACGCCGAGCTGACCGAGGCGCAGGGGACTCCGGGACTGACCCGTCGGACGGCCTTCGAGGGCGACGGCCACTGGTTCGGGCACGTCCAGGCGGATCCGGAGACCATGTCCGGCTGGCACCACCACGGCGACAACGTGACGATGGGCTACGTCCTCAAGGGGACCGTCACGCTGGAGTTCGGTCCGGGCGGCAGGGACAAGGTCGAGGTGACCGCGGGCGAGTACTTCGAGGTCCCCAAGAACACCGTGCACCGCGAGGGCAACGCGGCGACCGAGGCCGGCGAGGTCGTGATCTCGCGGGTGGGCGAGGGCCAGCTGGTGTTCCCGGTCGACGGCCCTGAGACACCCTGACCGGTCCGCTGCCGCAGTCGCTCGGCTCGTCAGGGCACGACCAGCAGGGGTACGTCGGTCCGCTCCAGGAGGCGCAGTGCTACTGCGCCGCTGAGCGCGGCGCGGATTCGCCCGGCCTCCCCGTACCCGACCACGATCAGCCGCGCGTTGCGCTCGACAGCCACGTCGAGCAGGGCATCGGCGGGCAATGCGTCCAGCAGGACTCCGCAGGCCGTCACCCCCGCGGCGCGAGCGGATTCGACCCCCTCGGCCAGTGCCGGTGCGTCCATCTCAGCGATCGCGGCTTCGACCTCCTGGAACTCCTCGCCCACTGAGCCGGGCGGCCGCACACCGCACACGAGAACGAGCTCCAGACCCAGGTCGCGGGCCAGGTCGATCGCGACGGGTAGCGCCCTGCGGGAGGAGTCGCGACCGTCGAAGCCCAGCACGATGCTCATGGCCGCGCCTCCTCGCTCAGGAGGCTGTCGTCGACGACCCCGGGCCGCTCCGACCAGAACACCGAGCCGTGGACGCGCGAGCCGACCATGAACACGACACCCGCGCCGAACATGGCGATCCCGATGACCAGCGGCGGTCCGAGGCCGAACCAGGCCTCGCCGGTGAAGGAGTTCGCCGGGTCGGCAAGGTCGCGCACGGAGGCCACCAGCAGCCAGCCGAGAAGCAGGGCACCCACGACGGGACCGAGGCCGATGAGCAGCAGGTTCCGGGCACTGTCCAGCAGGTGCCGCCGGTAGTACACAGCGCAGGCGATCCCCGTCAGCGCGTAGTAGAACGCGATGAGCAGTGACAACGCCGACAGGGAGTCGAACAGCGCGTTCTCACTCAGCAGCGCGAGCCCGACGTACCAGACGATCGCGATCACTGCGACCCACCAGGTCGACACGTCGGGGGTGCGGTGACGGCGGGAGATGTGTCCGAAGTAGCCCGGGATGGCTTGCCTGCGGGCCATGGACAGGGCGGTGCGGGACGCCGGGATGATCGTCGTCTGCGTGGACGCGACGGCCGACGTGGCCACCGCCAGGAGAACGATCCAGTCCCAGCCGCCGAGGACCTCGGTGGCCAGGCTGGGCACGATGAACTCCGCTTCGTCGGCGCTGTCCGCCAGGAACGTCGGTCCCACGAACGCGACCACCGCGATGGCCGTGCCGACGTACGTGATGACGAGGATGACGGTCGACCAGATGCCCGCCTTGCCCGGTGCGCTGGCGGAGTCGCTGGTCTCCTCGGTGAGGTTCACCGCGGATTCCCAGCCCCAGTAGGCGAACACGCCGAGCAGCAGACCCGCCGTGAGCGCGCCGCCGCCCTGGGCGAACGGGTTGAGCCAGGACAGCTCGGGCGTGGGGGCGTCGGGCAGCGCCGTGCCGTTGAGGGAACGGAACAGCGCGACGCCGGCGAAGACGAGCAGCGCGGCCACCTGCAGGAGGACCAGTACGTTCTGGACGCGGGAGGACGCTTCAGTGCCGACGACGCACAACCAGGTCATGAGCAGGATGAGCGCGACAGCCAGCACGATCACGACGGCGTTGTTCTCCGCGAGCTCGTCCAGGCCCACCATGAGCAGGGTGAAGCGGACGGCAACGTCGGCCAGCGACCCGATGACGAGGACGCCGGTCATGGTGATGGCCCAGCCGCCGATCCAGCCCCACCACGGGCCCATGGCCCGGGTGACCCAGGAGAACGTCGTGCCGCAGTCCTGGTCGACCCGGTTGAGGTAGTAGAACGCCGACGCGATGAGCAGCATCGGCACGAAGGACACGATCAGGACCCCCGGCATATGCACGCCGACGAGCAGGGCCAGCGGGCCCAGGATCGCGGCGATGGAGTAGGCAGGGGATGTGGCGTTGAGGCCGATCGCAAGAGCGTCCACGAAGGTGATCGCGTTCGCCTGGAGTGTCGGTTGCTCGACGCCCGCGGGGGCCGCTGGCTCTGCTGACATGTGCGTAGTGAACCGCCTCGGGGTCCCGCGCGCCGCCGTACGACGAGGGTGACGCCCGCCACCCGGGGTCCGGGCGTGCGGCGTGGGTTCGTCAGAGACCCGATTGGCGCCGCAGACTGGGCCGCATGAGCGCGGGGATCCGGGTCGATTCGGTCGCGGCGGTCGTCGGCGAACGGGAACTCTTCTCCGGGGTGGATCTGCTCCTGGCCCACGGCAGCGTCGTCGGCCTGGTGGGGCCGAACGGTGTCGGCAAGTCGACCCTGATGCGGATCGTGGCGGGTGACCTCCCCCCCGATGCGGGCACCGTGACGGTCACCCCGCCCGACGCGGTCGTGGGCTACCTCGCGCAGGAGACCGAGAGGGCGCCGGGGGAGACGCTGGAGGCGTTCCTGGCCCGACGGACCGGGGTTGCTCCGGCCGCCGCGGGGTTGGAGCGCGCGGCCGCCTCCCTGGCGGCCGGCGGCCCGGGCGCAGAGGATGCCTACGCGAATGCCTGGGAGCGGTGGCTGTCCCTCGGCGGTGCGGACCTGGACCAGCGCATCGAGGCGCTGCTGCCCCAGGTCGGGCTGGCAGGCGCGCGGGAGGCGCCGATGACGGCGCTGTCCGGCGGGCAGGCCGCGCGTGCCGGGCTGTCGTCCCTGCTGCTGTCTCGGTTCGATGCGTACCTGCTCGACGAGCCGACCAACGACCTCGACATCGACGGACTGGACCTGCTGGAGGACTTCGTGCTCGGTCTGCAGGCGCCGGTTCTGCTCGAGTCGCACGACCGTGAGTTCCTGTCCCGCACCGTGACGTCCGTGCTGGAGATCGACCGGAGCCTGGGCCGGGTCGTCCACTACGGCGGCGGGTACGACGCCTACCTGGACGCCAGGACGACCCAACGGCGACATGCCCGCGAGGCCTTCGAGGAGTACGCGTCCCGGCGCGACGCGCTGCAGGAGCGCGCCCGTCGGCAGCGCGCGTGGATGGCGAAGGGGGTGAGGAACGCCCGCCGCAAGGCGACGGACCGCGACAAGATCGGGCGGAAGTTCCGGGCGGAGGCGTCCGAGAACCAGGCGGCGAAGGCGCGTCAGACCGACCAGTTGCTGGCCCGCCTGGAGGTGGTCGAGGAGCCGCGCAAGGAGTGGCAGTTGCAGTTCGCGGTGGCGGAGGCCGCGCGCTCCGGCGACGTGGTCGCGGTCGCGCGGGGAGCGGTGGCCCGCCGCGACGGGTTCACCCTGGGACCTCTCGACCTGCAGCTGGATCGACGGGACCGGGTCGCGATCACCGGGCCGAACGGGTCCGGCAAGTCGACGCTGCTCGCCCTCCTGCTCGGACGGGTCCCGCCGGACGGCGGTCACGTATCGCTCGGCCCGGGGGTCGTGGTCGGCGAGGTGGACCAGGCGCGGTCCCGCTTCGAGGGGGACGAGCCGCTGACCTCGGCCTTCGCCCGCCAGGTGCCCGACTGGCCGACCGCGGACGTCCGGACCCTGCTGGCGAAGTTCGGCCTGGGCGCGCACCAGGTCGGCCGTCCCGCCGCGTCGCTGTCACCGGGGGAGCGGACCCGGGCCGGGCTGGCGCTTCTGCAGGCCCGCGGCGTCAACCTGCTGGTCCTGGACGAGCCGACGAACCATCTGGACCTGCCCGCGATCGAGCAGCTCGAGCAGGCCCTGGACACGTTCGACGGAACGCTGCTGCTGGTGACCCACGATCGCCGGATGCTGGAGGACGTGCGGCTGACCCGCCGGTGGGAGGTCGACGAGGGAACGGTCACGGAGGTCTTCGCCGACTGAGCGGACCGTGCGCATCCGGGATCGCGTCGATGGGCCCACCGCCGTCGCCAGCAGTTCCCATTGGGGTGGTGTCCGAGGGGGGACTTGAACTCCCGTCAGAGCCGTACCGACTGGTTCCGGTCCCGACCGTCCCATCCCGGAAGGCGTTGCAGCAGAGCGACTCCACGGCCCGGACATTCCGGATCGTTCCGACCCGTCACGGGGGTTCCGGTAGATGGGCGGTAGATGGGCGGTAGATGGGAGCCGACCTGCAACCGGCCTCGGACCCCCGGCCGCACGCTCGGCCAGAGCGCCGTCGGGAGGCGACCAGGCGGAGCGGGGGTGGACCCCCGGCATCCGACCTTCCGCCCACGACCCTGGCCGTGGCAGGGTGCCGCCATGACGAGCTGCCCCGCGTGGTGCACCGAGGCCGGCGACCACGACCAGCACCGGGCCGTGACGACGGCGGCTCGCGGCCGGGTCGCGGTCGCGGTGACACTGGACGACACCGAGCGCGAGGACGGCTGGGGCGCGCAGGTGTCGGTGCGGGCTGGCGGCGCGCTGCCGCTGCTGGTCGACGTCCAGGACGCCCGAGCGCTGGCGGCCGCGCTGCTGGCCGGGGCCGACGCGGTCGAGGCTCACCCCACGACCCTGGTGCTGCCGCTGCGGGCGCACCTGACGTCGGTATGACCGGGCAGTAGCCGAACCGCCCGGTTCGGCCCCGGCCGTCGCCGGACATGACCTCGGTGTCCGCACCCGGCACCGCCCCCGTCGGACCCGGTCCCGCTCGACGTTCGTCACCGCGCCCCGGCGACAGGCTGACTCAGGCCTGACCGCGAGTCAGGTCGGCGTTCCGTTCCTTCATCGTCCCTCGGTGAGGCGCCGGCCCCACGATCCTGCGCGCCAGCCGGTTGTAGTGGACCGCGGACGGCGGGGGACCGTCGCCGTCGCGATGGGCCAGGATGCGGCCGAGCCGGGGAAGCGACCCGGCGTCCCACGTGTCGCCGCAGCGCTCGCAGAAGACCTCGAGGCCGTGCTTCTTGCTGATCCGCAGCCAGCCGTCGCAGCCGTCGACCACGCACCGCCCCAGCGGCCGGCGCCGGCCGAACTCGCCCTCGAGGACGCCGTTGAGCCGGGTGGCGATGGAGTCGACCTCGGAGTCGAAGTCGTCGCCGAGCCCTTCGGACTCGATCCAGTCGGCGTGCTGCCGCAGCCATGCCGCCAGAGACGTCGCGGACAGGTCCGACGGCCCTCGCAGGCGACGCTTGACGATCACCAGCTCGGCCCAGCTGCGCAGCAGCCGGTCGGCCTCGGCGAGGGCGTCGAGGAGCTCCAGCGGTAGCGGCGGCCGGGAGGTGTGCTTCAACCGAGCGGCCCCGGTGCTCGGCGCTGGGGCGCGAAGGTGCCGCTCGGACCGAGCTCGGGCCAGCGCGGAGAGCAGGTCGTCCAGCGGCGCCGTCACGGCACCTCCACGATCGAGCCGTCCGCGTGGACGGTGAACCGGCCCATCGGCGGCAGCCGCAGGGACTCGGGAAGCTCGTACCCCCAGACCGTCACGGGGCGCCCGGCCCGCAGGTCGGCGAGCTGCTGGGGGAAGGGGCAGCCCGGGACTGCGCCGTAGACGTCGCTGAGTTCTTGAAGCCACCGCGCGAGGTGGCCGCGGACCCCGGCGGCGACGGCGACCCGCTTAGACCGAGCCACCGGCGACACCTCTGCGACCCGCGAACCGCTGCCACCGCTGGTTCGCGGCGTTCGCCGCGCGAGCCTGGGACGCGGTCCTCGGGATGCCGTCCTCATCCGGCAGCGCGATCTCGCCCAGGAGTTTGCCGAGGGCGAGCCGACCCTGACGAGCCTCGGTCGCGGCGGCGTTGAGCCGGGGCTGGCCGGCGGCGCCGAGCACGATCAGGCCGTCGCGGGCGAGGACCTCCTCGAGCGCGGCCACGTCGTCGGCCTGGCGCGCGGCCGTGGCGAGGATCGCCAGCTCACGGGCGTCCAGCTCCAAGCCGGCGGCGTCGACCTCGCCGATGATGCTCTGCCACAACGCCTTTCCGGCGGCGCGCAGGCCCTTCGGTGGTGCGGGTTTCGCAGTTCTGGTCATTCCTGGTCCTCTCGGGGTTGGTTCGCGTGGGCATTCCGGTCAGCGGCGAGCGCTATGCCGACCAGGGGCGGGACGAAGCGCGGCAGAGTGTTCCCCCTGGGGGGGTCACGCTTTCCCCTGCGCTGCAAGGACTTCGCCGATGCTCATCGGGGTGACAACCTGGCCCTCGACTCGGACGGCGACGGCACCGGGGTGGGCGCGGAGCACCGACACGATGGTGGCGAGGACGGCGTCGGTCACGCCCCGCTGGTGCAGCTCGAGCCGGACCCGGGCGACGGCCTCGGACAAGGTCTCGTCGTCCCTCGCCGCGAGCTGCTTCCGATGGATCACGATCACGTTGTCCTCCTGCGGATCAGGCCCGGCCGAGCGGGCGCGCCGGCCACGGGCGACGCCAGCCCCGCGGAACAGGCGCCGCGGGCGCAGCCCGCTCGACCGGGGGTTCATGGAGGGTCAGCCGCCGGCGCGGTCGCGGGCGTCGCGGGCGAGCTGGCCGGGATCGGTCTGCTCCTCGGCCCCGACCGCCGCGCAATGCGGACACTCGGGGCAGCGCGGGGCCGGTGCCGATGCTGGTGTGTGCCCTCCGGCGCGTGCTCGAGCGGCGAGCGCGAGCTGCCGGGCCGACTCGACGGCGCTCACGAGAACACCACCACAGACGGCGGCTCGGCCTGGCGCCGGGCGGCGTCGGCGCGGGAGCGGTCGGACGCGGCGCGCAGCAGGTCCGCGGCGGCGTCGGCGTCGACCGGGGTGACGTACCGCAGGCGGAACCCGGACTCGGTCGTCTTGCGCCAGCGCTCGGCGTGCGACCACGACTCGATGAGGCGCGGCCAGACTCGGACCACGTCGTCGTCGGTGGCGACCCAGCGGAGCGGTTCCGGGGCCTTGTCGTCCGGGTCTCCGAGGACGCGGGCCAGCGACGCGCGCAGCGCGACGATCCGGTCCAGCTCGAGGGCGGTGCGGCGCAGCGTGTTCGCCGCGTCCACCACCTCCCCGCCGGCGTCGACCAGCGACACCGGGTCCATGCCGGGCGGGACTAGCGGCAGGGCCTCGACGAACGTGGCGGCGAGGGCGTCGTAGCGCTTCGCCATCGCCTTGTGGATGTTCGCGGCGTCGGCCCGCAGGGCGACGCGGACGTCGAGCGCGAGCCGGCCGTCGACCTGGGCGAGCGCGGCGGCCCGGTGCTCGGCGGCGGCGAGGTCGATCGCGTAGTCGGTCATCACGCCGACCACGTTGTCCGGGGTGAGGGGGACGTCGGCCGGGGCTGGCCGGTTGCGGGTGGTCGAGCGTGCGGCGGCCCAGGTCGCAGCCGCGGCGTCGAGCACCTTCGGACGCTTCCAGCCGAGGTCGGCGAGGTCGCCGGCCAGGCCGGCCAGTGTGACGTACTTGTCAGTCATGCGGGGTTCTCCTTGGTGGTGGTGGTGCGGCGGGTGGTGAGTCCGAACGCGGCGGGGTCGTCGCGCAGTAGGTCGCGGGCGTCGTCGCCCTCGGGTGGCGTCAGCACCTCGAGGGATGCGGCGTGATCGGCCAGCTCGTCGCGGATGCGCTGGGCGCAGGCGAGTCCCGGTGGGTCGTTGTCGGGCACGAGGACGACGTGGGCTCCGGTGAGCAGGTGCCGGAGCCGTCGCAGGTTGGGTGCGCTGGCCCCGCCGGCCCAGGTGGTCGCGTACAGGCCGCGACCGGCGAGCGCGTCGACCGAGCTCTCGGACTCGACGAGGTAGATCGTCTCCCCGGCGGCGATCCCCATGGCGACCTGGCGCTCGAGGTACAGCGGCAGGTCGCGCACGGCTGCACCACGTAGGCCGGGGATCCACGCGCCTGCGTCGTCTCTGGTTTCCCAACGCAGATCCTTGGTGCCGTCGGTGGCCCGGTAGCGGACGACGCGCCAGCGGTCGCCGTAGGGGTGGGCCGCTTCCCACTTCCAGGTGCGGCCGTCCCGGCCGGCGCCGGGTCGGGTGAGGTCCACCGGCGGGTAGGTCACCGTGATGTAGCGCCGGGCGTGCTCGGTGGGCTCGAGGCGTGGGGGGTGGTGCAGGACGCGGCGGGTGACCTTGAGCGCGGCCAGGACCTCGTCAGTGGTGCAGTGGGTGAAGCACTTCACAGAGGCGCGGCCGTGGGGCCGGTCGAGGACGGACAGGGACGGGTGGACATCGTCATGGGCGGGGCACTGCCACAGTGGCGGGTTGCCGTTGGTGTGGCCGGATCCTGAGGCGGCGAGGACGGCGCGAAGCCACGCGGCGGTGGGCGACACGCCGTCGGCGTCAGACTTCGGATCGCCGAGAGAAAGTGCAGAAACCCGAGAAAGTGCTGCACTTCCTCCCGTTTCTGCACTTCTTGTAGGAGGTGCGAAGTCGTTCACGGCCGCACCTCGACGTGGTACAGGCGGCGGTGGCCGGCCCCGGACTTGCGCAGGACGAGGGCCGGGCTAGAGCCCACCCAGCGTCCGACACGATTGGTCAGCCACCAGCCAAGCGACTTAGTGAACCCGCCGCGGTCCATGCGCTGCGCCAGCTCGCCGGGCAGGTTCTCCACGATCTCGGCGTCATCGTCCTTGACCGGGTGGAAGGTGGCGTAGCTGTTGCCGGCCTCGGCCTTCTCGTTCACCTTCAGCTTCGACGAGGTGGTCGTGACCAGCTTGGCCAGGTCGGCGGCGGTGAAAGGGTCGCCGCTGAAGCGGACCTGCAGCGCGTGTAGGAAGTCGTACGCCTCGTCGTCCTCCGTGGCGACTGGGGACGCCTCCTCCGCCACGGCGGGGTCGGCGAACACGCCCTCGAGGCCCATGAACCGCAGCAAGCCGCCAACCTGGCCGATGAAGTGGCCGTAGTTGTCGGCCCGGCCGTCGTCAACCGAGGGACGACCGGCGAGCACCCAGGCGCGGGCGACGATGAGGATGGCGCGCAGGATCTCTCCGCGGTGCGCGGTGAAGTAGCCGGGCAGGTTCGGGTGCTTGTACCCGGTGCGCAGCCACGGCCTGGGCGTGTTGGGGTCGATGCGGGCCCAGACGACCCGGCGGGGGATATCGCCGCCCAGGGCGAGGTTGTTGCCGGTCAGCACCCAGACGCGGTCGTTGACGGCGATCTCGTGGCTGTTTCCCCCGAGGGTCCGGTCGGACCACTCCCGCGCGGTGAGGAGCATGGCGAACGCGCCGGACCGCACGATTCCGGTCACGTTGTCGAAGGTGACGATCGGGCCGGTGGTGGTGCGCAGGACCGCGTGGATGGACTTGCGGACCTCCTCGTCGTGCGCGGACAACTCCGAGCGGAGCACGCCGCCGTGCAGGATCCGGGGCAGCTCGGCGAGCAAGGTCTTGCCCGATCCCTGTTGGTGCGCCGAGAGCGCCAGCGCCGGGTAGGGCGGCGGCACCAGGGGCCGCAGGACCGGCGTGAACATCGTCATGCCGAGGTAGGTGGCCTTGTCGGACTCGGTCACCCAGGGGAACTCCGCGAACGGCTCGAGCAGGAGCTCGATCGCGGCGGCGACCTGGGCGTCTGTCGGCCTGGCGGGCACCGGCTCGATCCGATGCAGGTCGTCGGGCGGCAGGTACAGGGTCTTCGACTGCTTGTCGTAGCCGGGGCGGTCCAGCACGGTCCCGTCCGGCCGCAGCACCGGGGAGTGCGCGACGACGTCGAGCCGGGGCGTGCGCACCGCGGGCTCGCCGACGCCGGCGGTGAACGTGACGACTGGGTCCAGCGTCGGCAGGACGTCGATCTCCTCCACGACGCCCTTCGACTCCTTCACCTTGAAGCAGTCGAAGCGGTGCGCGATCACCGCGCGCAGCACGCGGGCGTCGGCCGGGCGCACCTGGGCGGGTCCATCGTCGTCGCCCTCACTCGGGGCGGCGATGTACCCGTCCTCGCCGACCTTCGGTACGCGAACTAGTTCCCCGCCGCGGACGAAGAATCCGGGCAGTTCCGGGCCGCCGACGTTGCGCAGCAGCCAGTCATGGAACGTCTTGCCGCTGGTGACTTCCAGGGGGCGGCGGTCGGCGGCGGTCACGCGGCGTCTCCGTTGCCGAAGGTGTGCTCGCGGCAGTCGTCGCAACCGGGGTGACCGATCACCGGAGACTCGGTGGCGAGCGCGATCATCGCGGCGAGCTCGTCGCCGGCCCGATGGGCGAGGCCGACGAGCGCCGGGTCGACCCGCTTCAACGTGAGGCCGATGTTCCGCGCGCTGGTGCGCGTGGCACCCATCTGCCGGACGGAGGCGTGCCGCAGCAGGACCGGGCAGCCGGTGTAGGCGTAGAGGCCTGACGCGGAGTCGGGGTCGACGGACAGGCAGTAGGTGAGCCGGCGACCCTGCGGGTCGCTGACGTTGCGCAGCTCGGCGAGTAGGTCAGCCAGGGCGCTCGCGTCCGACGGGATACCCGCGGCGACGGCGATCTGGCGTCGAGTGAGCTGGGCGCCGGGTCCGGCGCGGTCGAACGCAGCGATCACCGCGAGCCGGGATCGCGCGATGTCGTACTTGCGTGCCATGATTGGGACGCTCCTTCAACGAGTTTGGGTGTTGAGACGGCCCCGCGGACTAGGTCCCCGCGGGGCCGTCTCGCTGTCAGTGCTCGGCGGGGTTGTTGTGGTCGGGGCGCTGCGGGAGTGGCAGGCCGAGCAGCTCGTAGATCGCTGCGACGGGGACGCGGCGCTTCCTCGACCCGGTCTGGATGGTCGGCAGCTCACCTCGGTCCGCGGCCTCGTACGCCGCGGTACGGCCGTAGCCGAGGAGCCGGCCACCTTCGGGGACGGGGACCGTGGGGGTCTCCCAGGGGTCCGGGAGGGCGACTGTGGTGGTCATGCCGATGAGCCTGCCGACTACGGGACTACCCGTACAACGGACGCAGCGGTACGAACGGGACTTTCCTGGTAGATTCCGGGTATGGCCGCAACGAAGCAGAAGAACCGACTGAGGATCCGCGCCGCCTATCGGGACAGCATCGTGCTGGTCCGTACCCCCACCGGAGACGTCTTCACCGCCCCGGAGGAGGTCGACGTCGAGGAGGTGGGCACCGGCCTGGCCGTCACGTTCAGGATCAACGGGGAAGGTCGCTACGTCCCGGTCAAGGTGACGCTCACGGCCGACGACCCCGAGGTCGGCGTCGCGCAGTACATGCGCCAGCCGCTCAACCGAATCGCCACCCAGGTGATGAAGACCGTGGCGTCGCCGGTGCAGTTGCGGGAGAACGAGGACGGGACCACGACCGTCGTCCACAAGCTCACTGAGCGCATCCCCGAGCCGAGCGCGGAGCAGGTCCAGCGGCCACGCGCCGGGGGCCGTCAGCGACTCAGCGACGACTTCCTGCGCGACGTGGCGACGGTGTGGACCCAGGCGCCACCGTCGAACCGGACACGCGAGGTGCAGCACTGGTACCGGCGCCAGACCGGCACCGAGGTGACCAGCGACCGGGTCGAGAACTGGCGGCGGAAGGCCGAGAAGGTGTTCCCCGAGATGTTCAAGGACGTCCGATGAGAGGCAGCATCGTCACGCGGAAGGACGCGAAGGGGCGGGATCGCTACTTCGTCGTAATCGAGGAGCGGACCCACGACGGGAAGCGTCGGCGCCGCTGGCACTCCGACCCGGCCACCGGGTCCGGGTTCACCTCCAAGCGGGCCGCGGAGAACCACGCGGCCACGCTGGTCACCTCCGTCGCCAGCGGGTCCTACGTCGAGCCGACGCGCGAGACCGTGGGGGACTGGCTGGACACCTGGCTCGCACTGGTGAAGCCGTCACTGCGGCCGTCGACCTGGGCGTCGTACGACAAGAACATCCGACTCCATGTCCGGCCCGCGCTCGGGACGGTCGAGCTGCGCCGACTCACCGCGGTCGACCTCGATCGGCTCTACGCCCACCTGCTCGAGCAGGGACGGACCGACGGCTCCGGGGGGCTGTCGGTGCGGACCGTCCGGTACGTCGCCACCATCGTCAAGCGGTCGCTGAAGGACGCGGTCCGCAAGGGGCTGATCCCGCGGAACCCGGCCGACGCCGCCGACCCGCCGAAGCCGTCAGGAGCCACCCACGGCGACGTTCAGGCGTGGGGCGCACGAGACCTCGCCACCTTCCTCGCGGCGACGCAGGAGCACGTCTACGGCCCGGTGTGGGCCTTCCTCGCAGCCACCGGCTGCCGGCGCGGGGAGGCGCTCGGCCTGCGGTGGTCGGACCTGCATCTCGGCACCGACAAGCGCACCCGCGCGTCCTTCATCCAGACCGTCCAGAAGATCAAGGGCGAGGTCGTCATCGGGTCGACGAAGACCGCCTCCTCGCGCCGGGTGGTCGTCCTCGACGACGCGACCGTGGCGATGCTCAAGCGGGTCCGGGTCGCCCAGGACGGGGACCGTCTGAAGGTCGGCCCCGGCTGGCCGGAGTCGGGCCTCGTCTTCACCCACGGCGACGGTCGCGGGCTCCACCCGGAGACCATCAGCCGCGCGTTCCGGGAGAGCGTCGACAAGCTCGGCCTGCCGCCGATCCCGCTGCACGGGCTGCGCCACACCTGGGCGACGCTGGCGCTCCAGGCCGGGGTGCATCCGAAGGTGGTGCAGGAGCGGCTCGGCCACGCGAACGTGAGCATCACGCTGAACATCTACAGCCACGTCGCGCCCACGATGCACGGGGACGCGGCCGACACCGTGGCGGCGCTGGTGGCATCGGCGGGGAAGCGGTAGACGGACGGTAGATGAAGCGGCCCCCGGTCTGCGTTTTCGCAGGTCAGGGGCCGTTTTCTGGTGTCCGAGGGGGGACTTGAACCCCCATGCCCCTAAGGGCACTAGCACCTCAAGCTAGCGCGTCTGCCAATTCCGCCACCCGGACGAGGTGACCCGGCGCCTTGGGGGGCGCCGCGACCGGCAGAGGATAACAAGACCGGGGAGTGCGCCGCGAACCGCCGGGATCCCGGCCGGAGGGCTGCCGTACCCCGCCGACCCCGGGCAGGATGGTCCGGTGACCCAGATCGGAACCGATCCCCGCCTGGCCGAGCTTCCGGACGCGGAGGCCGAGGTCGTCTCCCTGTGCCGAGACCTCATCCGCATCGACACCACCAACGACGGGACGCCGGACTCGGTGGGAGAGGCCGCGGCGGCGGAGTACGTCGAGCATCGGCTGCGCGAGGTGGGCTACGAGCCGGAGCGCTTCCAGACCACCGCCGGCAAGCGGCAGGGGGTCGTGCTGCGCATCCCGGGCACCGACCCCGACCGGGGTGCCCTGCTCCTGCACGGGCATCTCGACGTGGTCCCCGCGCGCCCCGACGACTGGACGGTCCACCCGTTCTCCGCGGAGGTCGAGGACGGCATGCTCTGGGGTCGCGGTGCCGTGGACATGAAGGACATGGACGCGATGATCCTGGCCACCGTTCGCTCCTGGGGGCGTACGGGCTACCGGCCCCCGCGCGACGTCGTGGTCCTCTTCCTGCCCGACGAGGAGGCCGGCGGCTACCACGGCTCGCACTGGCTGGTGGACCACCGACGCGACATGTTCGAGGGCGTCACCGAGGCCGTCGGAGAGGTCGGGGGGTTCTCGCTCACCGTCCGCGACGACCTGCGGTTGTACCTGATCCAGACCGCCGAGAAGGGCATCGCCTGGATGCGGCTGCGTGCCCTCGGCCGGGCCGGGCACGGGTCGATGCTCAACGACGAGAACGCGGTCACCCGGCTGTCCGAGGTCGTGGCGCGGATCGGCCACCACCGCTGGCCCGTGCACGTCACCCCCGCGGTGCGCGATCTGCTCAGCGAGCTGTCCGACGCGCTCGGCCTCGAGCTCGACGCCAAGGACATGGAGTCCACGCTGTCCCGCCTCGGCCCGTTGGCCCGGCTGATCGGGGCCACGCTGACCAACACGGCGAACCCGACGATGCTCGACGCCGGCTACAAGATCAACGTGATCCCGGGGGAGGCCGAGGCGCAGGTCGACGGCCGGTTCCTGCCGGGGTACGAGCACGAGTTCTTCGCCACCATCGACGAGATGCTCGGTGACCACGTCGTGCGGGAGTTCGTCAACCACGACGTCGCGCTGGAGACGACGTTCGACGGGCCGACCATCGACGCGATGGCCGCCGCACTCCGGGCAGAGGACCCCGGCGCCCGTCCGGTCCCGTACACGCTGTCCGGCGGCACGGACGCGAAGGCGTTCTCCCTGCTGGGGATCCGGGCGTACGGATTCGCGCCGCTGAAGCTGCCGCCCGACCTCGACTTCGGCGCCATGTTCCACGGCGTGGACGAGCGGGTCCCCCTGGACGCGCTCACCTTCGGCGTCCGGGTCCTGGACCGTTTCCTCCGCTCCTCCTGACCGCGCAGCCCGCCCGGCCCCGTTGACTCGGGCACACGATCCGCTTAGCGGATCGTGTGCCCATCTCGCGCGGCGTGTCGGGCCCGGGAGGGGCAACACGATCCGGGTCTTGGTGCCCGTGTGGCGGGAGTGGCGCTGCCGGTCCGGCGGAGTGCCGGGGCCGCCCGGACGGCCCGACGTCGTACGGGGCCGCGTCCCACTCGTCTCACGCGTACCCACGGGTGGATCGTGTGACGGATCGCGACCGCGACACTCCGCCCGACCTGGGCACACGATCCGCTAAGCGGATCGTGTGCCCGACAAGGCGGGGCAAGGCAAGGCGAGCGGGGCGGAGCGGGGTCAGGCGGTGCGGGTCACGCGGATCACGCGGCGCCGGAGCCAGACGCGGCGCCGGCCGTCGGGGTACAGCCGCAGCCGGGCCAGCTCCCACCGCCCGTACTCGGCGAACTCGGTGAGCACCGCGCGGGCCGCGTCCCGGGTGGTCCCGCGCGGCAGGGTCAACTCGCGGTACTCGTACGACGACGTCGCGCCCGACGGTCCGGGCCGGTGGCGGGCGGACGCCGGACCCGGCGTGACCCCGTCCGCTGCTCCCATCGGCCCATTCTCACCCGTCGCCCCGACCGGCCGCAGCCAGCAGCCCGGCGAGCCGGGTCCGCCGCACCCGATCCGGGACCTCGGCCACCGCCCGCCCGAGCGCCGAACCCGTGCCGTCCACCACGCTGAGGTGCCGCCGCGCACAGGAGAGCGCCGAGACGAGCAGCGCCCGGCTCAGCACGCCCGCCGCGCTGCCGGGCAGCACGAGGACCACTGCCGGCCAGGACGACCCGACGGCCTCGTGCACGAGCCGTACGTCCGGCCCGGCCCCTCCACCGGCAGGAGTCAGCACGGCCGAGAGGGCCTCGGCCCCCGCGTCACCCCGGCGCAGCGGGGTCAGCACGGCCACCTCCGCCCCCGACACCCCGAACGCCCGTGGGATCGACGAGGAGACCAGCTGGCCGACGCGCAGGACGGCCTCCGCGTCGTCGGCGACCGGCACGACCACCAGCGACCTGTCGTCGGCCGACGGCGCCACCAGCTCCCCGCGGCGCAGCGCCGCATCCAGGTCCCGGAGCGGACCGGGCCGTCCCGGGTCGGGCGGCGCCGCGACGACGGGGCACACGGCCGCCGCCACCACGTCCCGCAGCACCGCGCCCGGACCCTCGCCCGTCACCAGTGCGGCGGGGTCCCCGGCCAGCAGGAGGAGCGCGTCGTCCAGGTCCTCCGCGGCCGCCAACACGTCGGGCATGCCCAGCCGCTCCGCGTCGTCCAGCAGGACTGCCGTGGACCCCTCCGCCTCCGCCTTCGTACGCAGCGACGCGACCACCTCGGCCCGCCCGGCGCCGGCGGGGCCGGTCACCACGGCCAGTCGTCCCTCGTCCGCGAGAGCCGCCAGCACGTCGCCGAGCAGCTCCTCGTCCTCAGCGACCCCGGGCAGCGCGACCCCCGCGGTCTCGGCATCCCCCGGAACGTCCACCCGGACCAGCAGGCCCGCCCCGATCGCGTCCGCAAGGTCGTCGGCGCCGGCGACCGAGGCGACCAGCGCCCCCGGCAGCCAGGTGTGGCCGTCGGCCGCCGCACGCGCGACCAGGTCGGCAGAGCGCTCTCCGCTCACCCGCGCGCCCTCACCGCTCGCCGCCACCGGTCCTCGCCACCGAACGCCGTCATGCCCGAAAGTCACCGACCGCGCTGGTTCCAGCCGAACTCGGGGTAGCCCAGCGCGGGGCGGGACACCTCGTCCAGGGCCTCGACGATCTCCTCCGGCAGCTCCAGCAGCTCCGACTCCAGCGCGGTCCGCAGCTGCGCCACCGTGCGGGCCCCGACGATCGGGGCCACCACCCCCGGGCGGTCGCGGACCCACGCCAGCGCCACCTCCGCGGGGGCGGCGTCGAGGCCGTCGGCGGCGGTGCAGACCGCGTCCACGATGCGGCGGGGCGTGTCGTCGAGGTACTCCTGCACGAACGCGCCGAAGTGGACGCTGGTGGCCCGCGAGTCCGGCGGCGTGCCGTACCGGTACTTCCCGGTCAGTACGCCCCGCCCGAGCGGGGACCACGGCAGCAGTCCGATCCCGAGGGCCTCGGCGGCGGGGACGACCTCCCGCTCGATCCCGCGCTCGAGCAGCGAGTACTCCATCTGCGCGGAGACCAGCGGCGCGTGCCCCGACAGCGACTGCAGCGTCCCGGCGCGGGCCAGCTGCCACCCGGCGTAGTTCGACACACCGGCGTAGCGCACGCGGCCGCTCGCCACCGCCGCGTCCACGGCCGCCAGCGTCTCCTCCAGCGGCGTCAGCGGGTCCCACGCATGCAGTTGCCACAGGTCCACGTGGTCCAGCCCGAGCCGCGCCAGGGACGCGTCCAGGGCGGACAGCAGGTGCCGACGGGAGGCGTCGAAGCGCCGGGGCGCGTCGCGCCTGGTCACCGCCTTCGTCGCCACCACGATGTCGTCGCGGCCCGCGGCCCGCTCGGCCAGCAGCCGGCCCAGCACCCGCTCACCCTCGCCCTCGGCGTACACGTCCGCTGTGTCGACCAGGGTGCCGCCCGCCTCGAGGAAGGTGACCAGCTGGTCGCGGGCCTCGTGCTCGTCGGTGTCGAGCCCCCAGGTCATGGTCCCCAGCGCCAGCCGGCCGACGAACAGACCGGTCCGGCCCAGCGGTCGCTGCTGCATGGCGGAAACCTACCCGCGCGGTCGCCGGCCGCCCGGGCGCCGCGCCCCCGCCCGGGGCGCCGCCATCCGCGCAACTAGGCTCCCCGTACGCCAACGCACCCGCGGAAGGGAATGCCATGCGACTCGGACTCAACCTCGGCTACTGGGGCATGGGCAACGACGCCGACAACCTGGTCCTGGCCCGCGAGGCCGACCGGCTGGGCTACTCCGTCGTGTGGGCCGCCGAGGCGTACGGCTCCGACGCCGCAACCGTGCTCTCCTGGGTCGCCGCCCAGACCGAGCGCATCGACGTCGGCTCCGCGGTGTTCCAGATCCCCGGCCGCACGCCAGCCAACACCGCAATGACGGCAGCGACGTTGGACACGCTGTCGGGCGGCCGGTT
The DNA here is from genome assembly GCA_041393815.1 of Candidatus Nanopelagicales bacterium. NCBI lineage: Bacteria > Bacillati > Actinomycetota > Actinomycetes > Candidatus Nanopelagicales > Candidatus Nanopelagicales bacterium. The sequence continues at coordinate 161,794 of JAWKJK010000003.1, forward strand.
CCGGCTCGGGTTGGGCGTGTCCGGCCCGCAGGTGTCCGAGGGTTGGCACGGGGTCCGCTTCGACAAGCCGCTGACCCGCACCCGCGAGTACGTCGACATCGTCACCAAGGCGCTGCGCCGGGAGCGGCTGACGTACGAGGGCGAGTTCTTCACGCTCCCGCTGCCCGACGGGCCGGGGAAGGCGCTGACGCTGACGGTGCACCCGGTGCGCGAGCGGATCCCGGTCTACCTCGCGGCCGTCGGCCCCAAGAACCTCGAGCTCGCTGGGGAGATCGCCGACGGCTGGCTGGCGATCTTCTACTCGCCCGAGCAGTCGGGGGAGTCGATGGAGCACATCGCCGCGGGGCGGGCCAAGGCCGGCAAGACGATGGACGGCTTCGACGTCGTGCCGACGGTCCCCGTCGTGATCGGCGACGACCTGGAGGCGTGCGCCGCGCCGGTGCGGGCCTACAGCGCCCTCTACATCGGCGGTATGGGCAGCCGGGAGAAGAACTTCTACAACCAGCTGGCCACCCGGATGGGCTACGGCGACGCCGCCAAGGAGGTCCAGGACCTCTACCTGTCCAAGGACTACGCCGGTGCTGCCGCCGCGGTGCCGTTCGAGTTCATCGACAACACGTCACTGATCGGTCCCGCGGACCGCATCCAGGACCGGCTGCCGGCGTTCGCCGAGGCCGGCGTGACGACGCTGACGGTGGCGACGTACGCCGGCGGCATCGACGAGCGGCTGGCCACGCTGCGCACGATGGCCGAGGTGCTGGACCGCTCGGGCGTGGGTGAGTGAGCGCCGTAACCCTCGACCTGGTCGCCGCAGCGGCGACCGCCACGGAGCAGGTCACCTGGTTCGAGGCCGTCGTCCTCGGCGTCCTGCAGGGGCTCACCGAGTTCCTGCCGATCTCGTCCAGCGCGCACCTGCTCATCGCCTCGCAGCTGTTCGGCTGGGGGGACCCGGGCGCAGCCTTCACTGCGGTGACACAGATCGGCACCGAGACCGCGGTGATCCTGTTCTTCCGCAAGGACATCGGGCGGATCATCTCGGCCTGGGCGCGATCCCTGGTGCGCCCGGAGCTGCGCTCGGGTGTCGACGCGCGGATGGGCTGGTACGTCATCCTCGGCACGATCCCGATCGGTGTCCTGGGCTTCCTGTTCGCCGACCAGATCGAGACCGTGGCGCGCAACCTGTGGCTCGTCGCGTCGATGCTCATCCTGTTCGGCGTGCTGCTCGGGGTCGCGGATGCCCTCGGCAGCCGGACGAAGACGTTCGACGACCTGACCATCCGCGACGGCCTGCTGTTCGGGCTGGCCCAGTCGTTGGCGCTGATCCCCGGCGTCTCCCGTTCCGGCGCCACCATCACCGGCGGTCTCGCCATGGGCTACACCCGGGCCACCGCGGCCCGGTACGCGTTCCTGCTGGCGATCCCCGCCGTGCTGGCGTCGGGGCTCTTCGAGGCCCTGAAGATCGGTGACCAGTCCAACGCCGCCTGGGGTCCGACGATCCTCGCCACGGCGATCGCCTTCGTCATCGGCTACGCCGTCATCGCCTGGCTGATGCACTGGCTGTCGACCCGGTCCTACCTGCCGTTCGTGGTCTATCGGATCGTGCTCGGCCTGCTCGTCATCGTGCTGCTGCTCACCGGCACCCTGTCGGCCACCTGAGCGACACGCCGGGGGTGTACCGCGCATCCGGCAGCCCGGTGCGGGATGGTGGGGGACCGTGGACGTACAGCTGCTGTACTTCGACGACTGCCCCAACTGGACCCTGGCCGACGAGCGCCTGCGCCACGCGCTCCGGCTGCTCGGCCGCACCGACGTCTCCCTGACCTACCGCAGGATCGAGACGGAGGAGGAGGCGGAGGCCGTCGGCTTCCACGGCTCCCCGACGATCCTGGTCGACGACCGCGACCCGTTCGACAGCGCCGGCGCCGGCGGCGCCCTGTGCTGCCGGGTGTATCGGACCCCGGCTGGTCCGGCCGGCACGCCCACCGTGCAGCAGCTCGTCGGCGCCCTCAGCTACTGACCGCCTGCTCCCTACCCGTTGTGGTTGAAGGCGCGGTACAGCAGGACGCACGCGGTGGCCATGACCACCAGCACCATCGGGTACCCCAGCGCCCAGTGCAGCTCGGGCATGGTGTCGAAGTTCATCCCGTAGATCGCGGCGAGCGCGGTGGGGACGGCGGCGATCGCCACCCAGGCCGAGATCTTGCGCATGTCCGCGTTCTGCTGCAGGTCCAGCCGCGCCGTGGCTGCCATCAGCATGGTCATCAGCAGGCTGTCGCTGGAGTCGACCAGGTCGTTCGTGCGCAGTACGTGGTCGCCGATGTCGCGGAAGAACGGCAGCAGGTCGGTCGGCACCTGGGTCACCGTCTCCGCGACCCACTGGTGGGCGATCGGGACCAGCGGCAGTACGGCTCGCCGTACCTCCAGGTTCTCGCGCTTGAGCTCGTAGATGCGCTGCGTGTCGTCGGTCCGGGCTGGGGAGAACACCAGTTCCTCGACCTGCTCGATGTCGTTCTGGATCTCGTCGGCGACGTTGAGGTAGCCGTCCACCACCGCGTCGATGACGCCGTAGAGGACGCTGGCCGACCCGTGCCGCAGCAGGTCCGGGGCCGCCTCCAGCCGGGACCGGATCGTGGTCAGCTCCCCACGTACGCCGTGCCGCACGGTCACCGCGTAGTGCCGCCCCGTGAAGACCGCGATCTGCCCGGTCTCGACGTCCGACGTGGACTCCACGTACCCCAGCACCTTGAGCAGGGCGAACGCGAAGTCCTCCTCGAGGTCGAACTTGGCGCGCTGCCGCGGGTTCGCGGCGTCCTCCACCTGCAGGTGGTCCAACGAGAAGACGTCCTCCACCGCGGCCAGTTCCGCCGGACTCGGGTCGTGCAGCCCGACCCAGACGAACGACTCCTCCTCGTCCACGCGCGCCTTCTCGTACGCCTCGGCGAGCCGGAGCCGCAGCTCGTTCGCCGGGATGCCCTCACCCACCAGGGCACTCAGCTCGTGCCCGGTGACGACGTCTCCGGCGCGGTAGTAGCCGATGCCGCGGATCACGCGGGCCATTGTGGGCCCTGCGGCCTAGGGTTTCGCCCGTGACCACGCTGCTCCTCGTCCGGCACGGCCGTACCGCCGCCAACGCGGGCGGGGTGTTGGCCGGCTGGACACCCGGTGTCCACCTCGACGACACCGGGCGCCAGCAGGCGGTCCGCCTGGGGGAGCGACTGGCCCCCGTCCCGCTCGCGGCGGTGGTCACCAGCCCCCTGGAGCGCACCCGGGAGACGGCGGAGGCCCTCGTGGCCGGTCGCGACCCGGCCCCGCCGCTGGAGGTCGACGACCGGCTGGCCGAGTGCCGCTACGGGGACTGGACCGGTCGGGACCTGAAGTCGCTGGCCAAGGAGCCGCTGTGGAAGACGGTCCAGGCGCACCCGAGTGCCGCGGTCTTCCCGGGGGAGGACGGGGAGCCGATGGCGGCCATGGCCGCCCGAGCCGTCGCCGCGGTCCGGGACTGGAACCAGCGGCTCGGCGAGGACGCGGTCTACGCGGCCGTCAGCCACGGCGATGTCATCAAGGCGATCCTCGCCGACGCCCTCGGGCTGCACCTGGACCAGTTCCAGCGGCTGCAGGTCGACCCGTGCTCGGTGTCCGTGGTCCGCTACACGCCGCTGCGGCCATTCGTCGTGCGGGTCAACGACGTCGGGGGAGACGTGTCGTCGCTGGTACCCCCGCCCCCCAAGCGCCGCGGGCGACGGGCCCGGCCGGCCTCGTCCGACGCGGTCGTGGGCGGCGGGGCGGGCTGACCGCTTATAGGGTCGGGACGTGCCCCGCCAGGTCTTCGCGTACGACCCGCCCGAGCGCTTCGTCGCCGGCACGGTCGGTCAGCCCGGCGAGCGGACCTTCTACCTGCAGGCCCGCGCCGACCGCCGGGTGACCAGCGTGGCGCTGGAGAAGGGACAGGTGTCGGTGCTCGCCGAGCGGGTGGACGGGCTGCTGGACGAGGTGCTGCGGCTGTCGGGCGGTGCGGTCGCCATCCCCGCCGTCGTCCCCTCCGAGCTCGAGGACAACGACCCGCTGGAGCTGCCGCTGACCGAGGAGTTCCGGGTCGGGGCGATGGCGCTCGGCTGGGACAGCGACGACGACCGGCTGATCATCGAGGCGCACGCGGTCACCGAGGACGAGTCGGAGATCCCCGAGATCGGCAGCGACTCCTCGGAGGGGCCGGACTGCCTGCGGGTGCGGCTCACGGGCGCCCAGGCGCGGGCGTTCGCCACCCGTTCTCTGGCGGTCGTGGCGGCCGGACGCCCCCCGTGCCCGTTCTGCCACCTGCCGCTGGACCCCGGCGGCCACATCTGCCCGCGGGCCAACGGCTACCGGCGCTGAGCCGCTGCCGCTGACGGGTCCGGCGCCATGTCACCGCCGCTGCCACCGGTGTCACCCGAGGTCCTCGACCCGGTGCTGCGGCGCGGGGACCTGGAGGTCGAGGGGCGCCTGGTCGACGCGTCCAACGCGACGCTGAAGTGCGTCGCGTCGCTGGACGGGGTCGAGGTGTCGTGCGTCTACAAGCCGCGGCGCGGCGAGCGCCCGCTCTGGGACTTCCCGACCGGCACCCTGGGCGAGCGCGAGGTCGCCGCGTACGAGGTGTCCGCCGCGAGCGGCTGGGACCTGGTCCCGGTCACGGTGTGGCGGGAGGAGGGCCGCTTCGGGCCGGGGATGTGCCAGGCCTGGGTGGACGTCGACGAGCGGTCCGCACTGGTGGACGTCGTGCCGCGTGCCGCCGTACCTCCCGGCTGGCGCGACGTGGTCGACGCGGAAGGCCCGGGCGGGGCCCCGGTGAGCCTGGTGCACGCCGACAACGGCGATCTGCGTCGTCTCGCCGTCCTCGACGCCGTCATCAACAACGCGGACCGCAAGGGCGGGCACGTGCTGGTGGGCACCGACGGTCGGACGTACGGGATCGACCACGGCGTGACGTTCCACGACGAGCCGAAGCTGCGCACCGTGCTGTGGGGCTGGGCGGGGGAGCCGCTCGGCGACGAGCTCGAGGGCGACCTGGAGCGGCTGCTGGACCTGCTCGACGGGTCGCTGGGTACCGAGCTGGCCGGGCTGCTGAGCCGGGCCGAGGTCCGCGCCACGGTCGACCGGGCGCACCGGCTGCACGCCCGCGCGGTGTTCCCGTACCCCGGAGAGGGTTGGCCGTCCCTGCCCTGGCCAGCGTTCTAGCGCGGATCCGGCAGCGCGCTTCTTGTTGGGGGACAGTGGATTTCTCGTGTCGATCTCTTGCGCTGGTGGCATTGTGGGTCTAGACTCGTACTGATGTTCGAACAGTCGGTGGTACCCGCTCCGTCGGTGTCGCGCGCGGCGGATGCCGCGCTGCTGGCCGAGGCGGTCGCGGCGGGTCCGGGTGCGGTGGCGGTGGGGCTGCTGGAGCGGATCGACCCCTCGGTGTTGGACGAGCACGACCGGGTGTCGTTCATGACCGCCTGGCAGGCAGCCGCCGCGTGGGCGACCGCGCGGTCGTACGCGGCGATGGTTCCGGTGGTCGGACCGCGGGAGCTGCCCAGCGCGGAGTCGACCCGCTGCCCGGAGGCGGTGTGCGAGGAGTCGGTGGTCGCCGAGGTCGCCGCGGCCTGCCGGTTGTCCACGTCCGCGGCGACGGATCGGGTGGTGACCGCGCGGTTCCTGGCCGGGCCTGGTGCCCCGGTCGCTGCGCTGCTGGGCGCCGGGGTGTGGTCGTTCTCGCATCTGCGGGTGGTGCAGTGCGAGACCGCCGGCCTCCCGGCTCGTCTGGCCGCCGCGGTCATCGCCGAGGTCGCCGCGGCGTCGATGCCCGGCGCGGACGGGACGCCGTCACGGCTGGACGGCGAGACCCCGGGCCGGCTGCGGCAGCGGGTCCGGCGCACCGCGCTGCGCCGGGACCCCGCCGCGGCCACGGCGCGGATCGAGTCCCGCCGCAGGGAGCGGTCGTGCCGCATCGGCGCGGAGGCGGACTTCCGGTCCCGGCTGACCGTCGACGGTCCGCATCCGATGATCCGGTGGGCGTTCGCCCAGTTCGACGCCTGGGCCCGGCACCGCCAGACCCTGCTGAAGGGGGCCAGCCCCGCCGACCGCGACCAGATCCTGGGCCGGTGCACCTGCGGCACCCGCGCCACGATCGGCGCAGCCCGCAGCGGCGGGCGGCCCGAGGCCCGTGACGCCGGGGAGACCCGCGGCGCCGGCGAGGGCCGCCAGGAGGCGCATGACCCGGTGTGTCCGCAGCACGTGGACACCTCGCGGGAGGCGCTGCGCGCCGACGCCGTGATCGAGTCCGCAAGGCTGCTGGCCGCCTCCCTTCGCGAGCACGGTGGCCCCGAGCCCGATGCCGAACCCGGTGCCGAGCCGGCCGGCGGGCGGGCCGGTCCTGGTCTCAGGCCGTCGTCGTCGTGGACACGCCGACCCTGTTCGGGCTGGCCGACGAGCCCGGCTGGGTGCCCGGCTACGGCTGGGTCCCCGCCCCATCGCCCGGCAGCTGGCCGGCGACGCCGACAACTGGCGCCGGTTCCTCACCGACCACGGCCGCCTGATCGCCACCGGCGACAACCGCTACCGGCCCAGCGACCGGCTCCGCGAGCTCGTGACCGCCCGGGACACCGTGTGCACCTTCCCCGGCTGCACCATCCCCTCCACCGCCACCGACCTGGACCACGTGGCGAACTTCGACGGCGCGAACACCACCGCCGCCAACCTGCACCCCGCCTGCCGGCGGCACCACCGCATCAAGACCCACGGCACCTGGACGGCAGGCACCGACCCCGGCGGCACCGGGCGGATCCGCTGGACCAGCCCCACCGGCCACACCTACCTCCAACCCCCCCAACCGCTGTGGGACACCGGACCCCCCGGCCTCACGCGCGCCCCCGACCAGACACCCCGTGACCACCGGCCCGGCGACGAACCGCGCGCGGATCAGCCGGACAGCCCCTGGACCCTCCGGTACATCGCCGCCTGACCGCACCGGCGGGCACCGCCTGCCGCGGATAGGGTCCGCACATGCTGTCCTGGCCGTCTGCCCCGGTGCCGATCCTCCCCGGCCGCGGGCTTCCGGTGCGGCTGTACGACACCGCGACGACCGAGATCCGCCCGACCGCCCCGGGGGCCACCGCGCGGATGTACGTCTGCGGCATCACCCCGTACGACGCCACCCACATGGGGCACGCGGCCACGTACGTCACCTTCGACCTGCTCAACCGGGCGTGGCGGGACGCCGGCCACGAGGTCCACTACGTACAAAACGTGACCGACGTCGACGACCCCCTGCTGGAGCGGGCTGTGGCCACGGGCCAGGACTGGCGGGTGCTCGCCGACCGGGAGACGGCGCTCTTCCGCGAGGACATGGCGGCGCTGCGGGTGCTCGCGCCGGACCAGTACATCGGCGCGGTGGAGTCGATCCCGTCCGTGGTCGCCTACACCCGGCGGCTGCAGGAGCGCGGTGCGGTGTACGAGGTCGACGGCGACCTCTACTTCGACGTGCACAGCGACCCGCGGTTCGGGTCGGTGGCCAACCTGCCGGTGGACGAGATGCGCGCGCTGTTCGCCGAGCGCGGGGGAGACCCCGACCGGCCCGGGAAACGGCACCCGCTGGACTGCCTGGTCTGGCAGACCGCCCGCCCGGACGAGCCGGCCTGGGACACCGACCTGGGGCACGGGCGCCCCGGCTGGCACATCGAGTGCGTCGCCATCGCCCTGGACCACCTGGGGATGACCTTCGACGTGCAGGGCGGTGGCCGGGACCTGGCGTTCCCGCACCACGAGATGGGCGCGTCGCAGGGGCAGGTGCTGGCGGCGGAGTGGCCGTACGCGCGGCACTACGTGCACACCGGGATGGTCGGCCTCGACGGCGAGAAGATGAGCAAGTCCCGCGGCAACCTGGTGTTCGTCTCGCGGTTGCGCGCGTCGGGGCATGATCCGTCGGCGATCCGGCTGGCCCTGCTCGGGCACCACTACCGGCGTGACTGGGAGTGGCGGCACGACGACCTGGTAGCCGCGGAGGAGCGGCTGGGCCGCTGGCGGGCGGCGGTGTCCGCCCCGGCCGGGCCGGCGGCGGCCCCGGTGCTGGATCGGGTCCGCGAGTGCCTGGCCGACGACCTCGACGCCCCGGGGGCACTGGCCGCGGTGGACCGCTGGGCCGAGGGGGCCCGGCTGCGCCAAGGTTCGGACGTCGCGGCCCCCGCCCTGGTCCGCGACCTCGTGGACTCCCTCCTCGGCGTCGACCTCTGACCGGATCAAGATCGCCGCGAGACACCAGAACGGGCCTGGCATCCGGGTACGGATCGGGCCCCTTCTGGTGTCTCGCGAGGATCACCTCGTGACACGCCGCCCAACCTGGCCACACGATCCGCTAAGCGGATCGTGTGGCCGAGTCTCCCGGGCGGCGGGGCGTCAGGACTTCTTCTCGTCGTGGCCGCCGAACTGCTTGCGCATCGCGGACATCACCTTGTCCGCGAACAGGTCGTTGCCCTGGGAGGCGAACCGCTCGTACAGGGCCGCGGTGAGCACCGGCGCCGGCACCCCCTCCTCGATCGCCGCGATCGAGGTCCAGCGGCCCTCGCCGGAGTCCGACACCCGGCCGGAGAACTCGGCCAGGTCGGGCGAGGCCACCAGCGCCTCCGCCGTCAGGTCCAGCAGCCACGAGCCGACCACCGACCCGCGACGCCAGACCTCGGCCACGGCAGGGATGTCCAACGTGTACTGGTAGAACTCCGGGTGCTCCAGCGGCGCGGTCTCCGCGTCCTGGTCCCGGGACCGCGAGCCCTCGTCGGCGTTCTTGAGGATGTTCAGGCCCTCGGCGTAGGCGGCCATGAGCCCGTACTCGATGCCGTTGTGGACCATCTTCACGAAGTGGCCGGCCCCGCTCGGACCACAGTGCAGCCAGCCCTCCTCCGCCGGTGTCACGTCGCCGGACCGCCCGGGCGTGCGGGGCGCCGAGTCGTACCCCGGCGCGATCGAGCGCCACAGCGGCGCGAGCCGGTCCACCGCCGTGTCGTGCCCGCCGATCATCAGGCAGTAGCCCCGGTCCAGGCCCCAGACCCCGCCGGACGTGCCGCAGTCGACGAAGTGAACCCCGCGCGGGTCCAGTGCCTGCGCGCGCCGGATGTCGTCGCGGTAGTACGAGTTGCCGCCGTCGATGAGCACGTCGTCGGCCTCGAGCAGCCCTCCCAGGGTCGTCACCACTTCCTCGGTGATGTCCCCGGCCGGCACCATGATCCAGGCGGCCCGCGGCTTCTCCAACTTGGCGACGAAGTCCTCGTACGAGGACGCGCCGACGGCGCCCTCCGCGACCAGCGCCTCCACGTTGGCGGGGTTCACGTCGTAGACGACGGCGCGGTGGCCGTCGCGCATGATCCGCCGCACGATGTTGGCGCCCATCCGGCCCAGGCCCACCATTCCCAGCTGCATCGGCGTGTCGGTCGGCACGGGTCCTCCTCGCGTCGTGGTGGCGTCGTCGGTCACGCTAGTGGAAGGGTGGGCGCCATGACGGCCGCGACCGCTGACCGGTTGGTCATCTTCGGAATCACCGGCGACCTCGGGCACAAGATGACGCTTCCCGCGCTGTACGCGCTGGAGAAGCGGGGCCTGCTGCCCTGCCCCGTCGTCGGGGTCGCCGGGGATGACGGCGACGACGACTCGCTGCGCACCCGCGCCCGCAGCGCGGTGGAGGAGTGGGCCAAGGACGAGGGTGACCCCGTCGACGAGGGGGCGTTCGGGCGGCTGGCCGGCAAGCTCAGCTACCTGTCGGGCAACTTCACCGACGGCGACCTGTACGAGCGGCTGGCGTCCCGGCTGGCCGGCGCGCAGGCCCCCGCGTTCTACCTGGAGATCCCGCCGTCGCTGTTCGCACCCGTGGTGGAGCAGCTCGGCGCGGCGGGGCTCACCGCGAACGCCCGAGTGGCGGTGGAGAAGCCGTTCGGCACCGACCTCGCCAGCGCCCGCGACCTCAACTCCCGGCTGCACGCGGTGATCCGCGAGGACCAGCTGTTCCGCATCGACCACTTCCTCGGCAAGGAACCGGTGCAGGACATCCTGTACCTGCGCTTCGCCAACGCCCTGCTCGAGCCGGTGTGGAGCCGGGAGTACGTCGACAGCATCCAGATCACCATGGCCGAGTCCTTCGGGGTGGAGGACCGCGGGTCCTTCTACGACCGGGTCGGCACGCTGCGGGACGTGGTGCAGAACCACCTGCTGCAGGCCCTGGCGCTGACCATGATGGACGCGCCGGGCCCCGGACACGACGCCATTCAGCAGCACCGGGTCGAGGTGTTCCGGTCGATCCTCCCGATCGACCCGGCGCACGTGGTGCGCGGCCAGTACGACGGCTACCGGCAGATCCACGGCGTCGACCCGGACTCCAACACCGAGACGTTCGTGGCACTGCGGCTGAGCATCGACTCGTGGCGCTGGGCAGGCGTGCCCATCCTCATCCGGGCGGGCAAGCGCATGCCGGTCACCGCCACCGAGATCGTCGTACGCCTGAAGAAGGTCCCGCGGCTCCGCCTGGGCGACCGCAGCTGGGCGCCGCCCGGCCACGACGACCTGGTCTTGCGGATCGGTCAGGGCGCAGGCGTGGGCTCCGGCCTCACCCTCGGGCTGCGGGTGAAGGAGCCCGGGCGCGACGTGAGCGCACCGGTCGACATGTCGGTCGACTTCCGCCAGACGCTGGGCGAGCCGCCGGCACCGTACGAGCGGCTGCTGCACGACCTGGTGATCGGCGATCGCATGCTCTTCCCGACCTGGGACGGCGTCGAGGCCACCTGGGAGATCGTGCAGCCGCTGCTGGACGCCGGGCCCGACGTGCAGCCGTACGCCCCCGGCAGTTGGGGGCCGTCGGCCGCGGACGGGCTGGCGCGCCCCCTCGGCGGCTGGCGCCAGCCCACCGTCGGCGCCCCGTGACCGATCCGCCCGTGCCACCTGCCCAGCCCGTGCCACCTGCCCAGCCCGCGCCCGATCGACCGGAGGACATCGTGACCGTCGTCCCGCTCGCCCAGACCGACGCCTGGCAGGCCCTCGTCGCTCGGCGCGACGAGGTCGGCGCGACCCACCTGCGCGACCTGTTCGCCGCCGACCCGGGGCGCGCCGACCGCTACGTCGCGGAGGGCGCCGGCTGGACGCTGGACTACTCCAAGCAGCGGGTCGACGAGGAGACGCTGCGGCTGCTGCTGGCCCTGGCCGAGGCGCGCGGGGTCGCCGAGCGGCGCGACGCGATGTTCCGCGGAGATCGGATCAACGTGACCGAGGACCGGTCTGTGCTGCACATCGCGCTGCGGCTGCCGCGCGACGCGACCCTGGTCGTCGACGGCGTCGACGTCGTGGCCGAGGTGCACGCGGTGCTGGACCAGATGTCCTCGTTCGCCGACCGGGTGCGGTCGGGGGAGTGGACCGGCTTCACCGGCCGCCCGATCCGCAACGTCGTCAACATCGGGATCGGCGGATCCGACCTCGGCCCGGTGATGGCCTACCAGGCGCTGCGGCACTACTCCCGCCGGGACATGACGTTCCGCTTCGTCTCCAACGTCGACGGCACCGACTTCGCCGAGGCCACCCACGACCTCGACCCGGCGGAGACGCTGTTCATCGTCGCCTCCAAGACGTTCACGACGCTGGAGACGATGACGAACGCCCGCACCGCGCGGGACTGGCTGCTCCAGGCGCTCGGGGACGAGTCCGCCGTCGCCAAGCACTTCGTCGCCGTGTCCACCAACGCCGGCGAGGTCGCGAAGTTCGGCATCGACACCGCGAACATGTTCGTCTTCTGGGACTGGGTCGGCGGTCGCTACTCGATGGACTCCTCGATCGGGCTGTCCACGATGATCGCGATCGGCCCGGACGGCTTCCGGGACCTGCTGGCCGGCTTCCACGCCATGGACGAGCACTTCCGGACCACCCCGTTCGAGGCGAACCTGCCGGTCCTGATGGGCCTGCTGTCGGTGTGGAACCGCGATCTGCTCGGCTGCGCGACGACCGCCGTGCTTCCGTACGACCAGTACCTGGTGCGCTTCCCGGCATACCTGCAGCAGCTCACGATGGAGAGCAACGGCAAGCACGTGACGCTCGACGGCGGACCGGTGGGCGTTGACACCGGCGCCATCTTCTGGGGCGAGCCCGGCACCAACGGGCAGCACTCCTTCTACCAGCTCATCCACCAGGGCACGTCCGTCGTCCCGTGCGACTTCCTGCTGTTCGGCCGGCCGCTGAACCCGCTGGGGGAGCACCACGACCTGCTCGCCGCCAACGCGCTGGCGCAGGCGTCGGTGATGGCGTTCGGCCGCACCGCCGAGGAGGTCGCCGCCGACGGGACTGCACCGGACCTGGTGCCGCACAAGGTGATGGCCGGCAACCGGCCCTCGAACTTCCTGATGGCCGAGGTGCTCACGCCGTTCGCCCTGGGCGCCGCGGTCGCGCTGTACGAGCACAGCGTGTTCGTGCAGGGCGCCGTGTGGGGCATCGACTCCTTCGACCAGTGGGGCGTGGAGCTGGGGAAGAAGGTGGCGATGGGGATCGTGCCTGCCCTCACCGGCACCGGCGAGGGTGAGGCGACCGACGCCTCGACCGCGGCCCTGGTCCGCCGCTACCGGGGCATCCGCGCCGGCGGCTGACCGGCGACGGCCGGCAGGGGCCCGGTCTCTCCCGCGGCCCCGGCCCGTGCTTTCCAGCGCGAGTGGAGGGTTGTGGTGGAAGTCGATCGATCGACTTCCACCACAACCCTCCACTCGGCGACAACGCGCCACGCGGCGACGGGGTCGGGGGACGCACTAGCCTGCAGGTGTGACCGATCCGTCCGAGCTGCGCGCGGGGGATGCCGACCGCGACCGCACCATCACCGTGCTCCGTGAGGCCTTCGCCGAGGGCCGGCTCACCGAGGCCGAGTTCGAGCAACGGATGTCCTCCGCGAGCTCGGCCCGCACGTTCGCCGACCTGCAGGCGCTCACGGCCGACCTGCCCGCCGCCGGCGGCGCCGCCCCTCAGCCGGCGGCCACCGCCCCGGTGCCGACACCGGCGAGCCAGGCACCGCCGCCCGCGCCGGACTACTACCGCGACCGCGACGTGCGTCGCTCCGACCGTGACCCGGTCAAGGCGATGTGGGCGTCCTGGGCTGGCGTCTCGCTGCTCATGGTGGTCATCTGGTTCGCCACCGGGATCACCAGCGACCACGGGTTCAGCCTCAGTGGGTTCTGGCCGATCTGGGTCATCGCGCCGTGGGGCGCGGTCAACGTCATCGCGACCATCAACCGGCGGACCTAGCAGCCCCGACCGCCCGGACCCCGACCGTCCGGCCGCGACACGGCGCGGCGGGCGCCAGGACGCCCGCCGCGCCGGCCTCGAGACCTACTTCATCCGGAGCTGGTTGCAGGACAGCGCGCTGTAGTTGCCCGCCTTGTCGTACGAGCGCACGCAGAAGATGCCGCCGGTGTAGTTCCACGGCAGCTTGGCGCGGACGACGTAGACCTCGCCCCACTTCGACTCGGAGAAGTTCGTGGTGCCCTTGATCACGACCCGCGAGGCGCGGTTGCGGACGGTGATCTTCTCCTTGGTGATGCCGCTCTTCTCCCAGATCCGGTAGCGCAGCTTGGCGTAGCCACCGGGCTTGCCGAAGCTCACCAGCGCCTGCACCTTCGGCGCCGTCCGGTCCGGCACCACCGTCGGTGTCGACTGGGTCGGGGTGGGGGTGGACGTGGAGGGCGTCGGGCTGGCCGGCGTCGTGCCACCGGCGCCGAGCGGGACGCCGTACCCCGCCAGCCAGGAGGCGAAGGCCGACAGCCGGGTGTAGACGCCCGGGGTGTCGCCGGCGCAGCCCTGGCCGAAGCTGACCACGCCGACCAGGCGGGCGTCAGTGCCGGTGCCGTTGACCAACGGGCCGCCGGAGTCGCCCTGGCAGGTGTCGACGATCTGCCCCGCAGAGTTCACTCCGCCTGCGCAGATCATCACCGTCGGGTTCGCGTCGTTGGGGCCGAGGCCCTGGAACGTGACGCCGTTGATCGTGTACGACTGCCCCTGGCCGCAGGAGCCGTAGGGGAACACCTGCAGGTCGGCCACCAGGTAGGAGCTGGGGAAGTCGTTGACCTGGAAGGCCCGGGTCCCCCAGCCCGCGGACGTCACGGGTGCTCCGGTGACGATCCGGGTCTGCGCCTCGGTCGGCGAGATGACCGTCATCGTGGGCACGCCGTCCAGCGGCGCGGCCAGCGTCAGCACGGCGACGTCATTGGTCGTCGTGGTCTCGTTGTACTGCGGGTAGACGTTGACCGTCGCGACCGGGACCACCTTGGCGGCCGGGTCGTTGAGGTCCTGGGCCGACGCGACCAGGATGCTCGCCGCCGGTGTCACGGCTCCCTCGTCCACCAGGCAGTGGGCAGCCGTCACGACGACCGTGCTCGTGACGAGCGTGCCGCCGCAGAACTGGGCCTGGTACAGCCCGTCGGTCTGGTAGGTCGACGCGTTGGCGAGCGCCACCAGGAAGCCGAACTCACCGGGCACCGGGTCACGGCCGTGCACGATCCGCTGGTGCAGCCCGGTGCCGGAGCGCTCGGCCACCTTCGTCATCGGCGTGTCACCGCGTGCCGTGGGCGTCGGCGCGGCACCCGTGGGGGCCGCGAGCACCAGTCCGGCCGCTCCGACCGCTACCGCGGAGGCGATCGCCACCGGGACGCGCACCCGACGACCCTGAGCCGTTCCGAACCGACCACCGCCGTGCCGTCCCATGTCGGCCCCCTCACGGGCCACCGCCCGCGCGCGGTACGCGCGGCGCCGGGCCCACAGGACCATCGTGGACCCCCGCGAGGGTCGAAGGGAGGGCCAACCGGCCGATTCCTCCGTGGCTCCCGGAGGAATCGGCCCGGCGCAGGCCTTCCCCGTGTGCGCCCGTCAGCCACTGTCGGGGCCGCGGCGGCGCAGGTGGCGCTCGTACCAGCGACCGAGGAGCGCGGTCGTGGGTGGGCCCTTTGGCCTCTGGCTCGCGTCGGGGGGACGGCCACAGCCTGGGACTGCCGCGCTACTCCAGAGTGCACCTCCGGGATTGAGTCGATGCCGTCATGAAGCCCGGACGCCGTCTGCTTGTCCCCGTCGTCGTGGCGGTCCTGGCGGTGGGCGGCTGCACCACGGCTGGCTCCGGCCCCGAGGCTACGGGACCGCCACCGCCACCCACGCCGAGCGGATGGGGGTACGGGCCGACGACCGCACCCGTCTCATCCGTGGCGGAGGCACACTTCGGCGGTGCGTCGGTCCGGGCGGACCGGACGTGGCCGGAGCCCTCCACGGCCATGGACCTCGTGGAGTTCCGCTTCTTCCGGGGTACGCCGGGGTGCCACGTGCGCTACGTCGAACCTCCCGTGACCGACGAGGTGTCGGGTGACCCCGTCGAAGTCCAGGGGGCCGCATTCCTCCAGGTCAGCTGCCACCCGGTGACCTCCCTCATCCACGGCACCGACAACGTCGACCGCTACCGCAGCCCCGACACCAAGAACGTCACCGAGCTCGCCGGGACCGGGTACGACGGATCGACGCTCACCTGGACGATCGGCCTCCGGCGCCGGTCTCCCTTCGGAGTCGCTGTGATCATGGACGGCGGGTCACCCTCGGGGGTCAGTGTCGGAATCGTGCAGTAGGCCTCGGCCGGCCGGTGTACTTGGACGGGCCTATCCGCTGTGGCACCAGCGGATTGGACCAGACCTCGCTGGGCGTGTCGCGTCAGTCCAGGAAGTCGCGGAGTAGCGGCGACTCATGCGCTGTGCGTTCCCCTCAGTCCCTCAGCGGATTCCGAGCGCTGACAGAGCGCAGCTGGACGGCTACCCAGGGGGATGGCCGACGCGTGCGGGACGGGACCCTGAGACTGGAGAGCAGTCAGCGAGAGTCTTTGAGTCGCAGCGACTTACGTCCCGTCGGTGCCCCGGCGGCGCAGGTAGCGTTCGAACTCTCGGGCGATCGCCTCGCCGCTGGCCTCAGGCAGCTCGGTGGTGTCGCGCGCCTCCTCGAGCTGGCGGACGTACTCCGCCACCTCCTCGTCCTCGGCCGCGAGCTCGTCCACGCCGAGCTCCCAGGCCCGGGCATCCTCGACCAGGTCGCCGAGCGGGACCGGGACGTCGAGCAGGTCCTCGATCCGTCGCACGAGCGCCAGGGTGGCCTTCGGGCACGGGGGCTGGGCGACGTAGTGCGGGACCGCTGCCCACAGCGACACCGCGGGCACGCCGGCCCGGGCGCAGGCGTCCTGCAGCACGCCGACGATCCCGGTGGGGCCCTCGTACGTGGAGGGCTCCAGGCCGATCTGGCGGGCGAACCCGCCGTCGCTGGCGGTGCCGGTCACGGGGACGGGCCGGGTGTGCGGGGAGTCCGAGAGCAGGGCGCCGAGCGTGACGATCATCTCCACCCCGAGCTCGGCGGAGTAGCCGAGGAGCTCCCGGGTGAACTGCTGCCAGCGCATGTTCGGCTCGAGGCCGTCGACCAGCACGACGTCCCGCGGCGCCAGCGGCAGCCGGGCCACGTAGATGCGGGTGGTCGGCCAGGTGAGCTCGCGCACCCCCTCCTCGTTGAGGGAGATCCGCGGCCGGTTCACCTGGTAGTCGTAGTAGTCCTCCGGGTCGATCTCGGCGAGCGGGCGGGCGTCCCAGACCTCGATCAGGTGGCCGACCGCGCCGCTGGCCGCGTCCCCCGCGTCGTTCCAGCCCTCGAACGCGGCGACCATGACCGGGTCGACCAGTTCGGGCAGCGTCTCGAACTCGATCACCCGTCACCTCCGTCGGACCCTGACCCTGCGTACGCCTCCTCGGCGGCCGCCCGCACCAGCCCGGCCACCAGGGCCGGCCACTGCAACGGTACGTCGTGCAGCGCGCCCTCCCAGCGTTGCAGCCGGGGCCGCGCCAGCAGCGCTGCGGCGCGCCGTTGTCCCTCCTCGCGGGCCAGCCGCCAGTGGGCGTCACCGTACGGGTCCCCGCCGGGGCGCTCGACCGGCGCGCAGGCGACCACCCAGGCCGGGCAGGCGACCCGATCCAGGACGGGCGAAGGGTCGTGGTCGAGCAGGCCGTCCAGCACCGCCATGTGCCGCTGGAACCCCAGCCGGGTCCGGGCCAATCCGTCGTCACCCACCTCGAAGGTCGGGAGCAGCGCGTCCCGGACGTCGTCGGTCCACCAGCCGGCCAGCGGACCCGATCGCAGCATCGGCTCGACCTCGGCCGGGGGCAGTTCGATCCGTGGCGGAGTGAGCCGCTGCCGGACCTCGTGCTGCGGTCCGAGGTCGGCCAGGGTGGTGACGCCGCCGTCGATCGCGACCGCGGCCGCGGTGCGATCGGGATGGCGCGCCGCGGCGGCCAGCGCGACCGCGGCACCCCAGGAGTGGCCGACCACGACCGCGTCGTCCCAGCCCAGGGCGTCCAGGGCGGCCGCCACGTCGTCGGCGCAGCGGTCCACCGCGTACGGGTTCGGACCGCCGTCCTGGGGCCGCGCCGGACGGCCGGAGTCGCCGTGGCCGCGCTGGTCCACGGCTGCTCGCTCCACGCCGGCGAGGTGGCGCAGCACCGGGCGCCAGAACCGCCGCTGCTGGGACAGCCCGTGCAGCAGCAGGACCCGCCCAGGAGCGCGATCCGACGATGTCACCGGCCCGATGTCCCCGGGGGCTGCCGGCCATCTGGTCGCGACCAGCGTGACGCCGTCGCCGGTGCCGACCGTGACGTCCTGGCCGCCGAGGAACGGCCCTCGCGGTCCCATCGGGCCCCGCCCCTCGGGGGCGGACGACGTGCCCGCGGCCTCGTGCATGGCCGCCACGCTAGCGGTGCCGTGGGGTCCCGGCTCGCTCGTTAGGCTTCCCCCACCATGGCTGACCACCCCTCGCTCCTCGACGCCCTGCGCCAGCGCGTCGTCGTTGCCGACGGCGCGATGGGCACGATGCTGCAGGCCGCCGACCTCACCCTCGACGACTTCGAGGGGCACGAGGGCTGCAACGAGATCCTCAACGTCACCCGCCCCGACGTCGTCGCCGGCGTGCACGAGGCCTACCTCGCGGTCGGGGTCGACTGCGTCGAGACCAACACGTTCGGCGCCAACCTGGCCAACCTGGGCGAGTACGGCATCTCCTCGCGCATCTTCGAACTGGCCGAGGCGGGTGCGCGGGTCGCCCACGAAGTCACCCGAGCCTGGTCCACCCCGGACCGGCCGCGCTGGGTGCTGGGGTCGGTCGGCCCGGGCACGAAGCTGCCCACGCTGGGCCACGTGACGTACGCCGAGCTCCGCGACGCCTACGAGCAGCAGGTCGCCGGCATGGTGTCTGGCGGGGTGGACGGCATCCTGATCGAGACGGCGCAGGACCTGCTGCAGGCCAAGGCCGCGATCATCGGGGCCCGGCGGGCGCTGGCCCGGGCCGGCGTGTCGCTGCCCGTGCTCGCCCAGGTGACGGTCGAGACCACCGGCACGATGCTGCTGGGATCGGAGATCGGCGCGGCGCTGACGGCGCTTGAGCCGCTGGGCATCGACGTGATCGGCCTCAACTGCGCGACCGGTCCGACGGAGATGAGCGAGCACCTGCGCCACCTGTCACGGCACGGACGGATCTCGTTGTCCTGCATGCCCAATGCCGGTCTGCCCGTCCTCACCGCCGACGGCGCGCACTACCCGCTCACCCCGGACGAGCTGGCGGCCGCCCACGACACGTTCACCCGCGAGTACGGCCTCGGCCTGGTCGGCGGCTGCTGCGGCACCACGCCGGAGCACCTGCGCGCCGTGGTCGAGCGGGTCGGCGGGCGCGAGGTGGCGCCTCGGCGGCCGCGTCCGGAGCCGGGTGCGGCGTCGCTGTACCAGTCGGTCCCGTTCCGCCAGGACACGGCGTACCTGTCGATCGGCGAGAGGACCAACGCCAACGGCTCCAAGGCGTTCCGCGAGGCCATGCTGGCTGGGCGGTGGGACGACTGCGTGGAGATCGCGCGCGACCAGATCCGCGACGGGGCCCATCTGCTGGACCTGTGCGTGGACTACGTCGGGCGCGACGGTGTCGCCGACATGCGCGAGATCGCCGGGCGGCTGGCGACCGCGTCGACGCTGCCGCTGGTGCTGGACTCCACCGAGCCCGAGGTGCTGCAAGCCGGCCTCGAGATGCTCGGCGGCCGACCGGTCATCAACTCGGTCAACTACGAGGACGGAGACGGCCCCGGGTCCCGCATCTCGCGGATCATGCCGCTGGTCGTCGAACACGGCGCCGCCGTCGTCGCCCTCACCATCGACGAGGAGGGGCAGGCGCGCACGGCGGAGTGGAAGGTGCGGGTCGCCGACCGGCTCATCAGGGACCTGCGGGACCGCTGGGGGATGCGGGTCGAGGACGTCATCGTCGACTGCCTGACGTTCCCGATCGCGACCGGACAGGAGGAGACCCGCCGGGACGCGATCGAGACCCTCGAGGCCATCCGCGAGGTCAAGCGGCTGTACCCGCAGGTGCAGACGACACTGGGCCTGTCGAACGTGTCGTTCGGGCTAAACCCGGCCGCGCGCCAGGTGCTCAACTCGGTGTTCCTGCACGAGGCCGTGCAGGCAGGTCTGGACTCCGCGATCGTGCATGCGTCGAAGATCCTGCCGATGTCGCGCATCCCGGATGAGCAGCGGCAGGTGGCGCTCGACCTGGTCTACGACCGTCGTCGCTACGACGAGTCCGGCGACGTGGCCTACGACCCGCTGCAGCGGTTCCTGGAGCTGTTCGAGGGCGTCGAGACCACGTCGCTGCGGCAGAGCAAGGCCCAGGAGCTGGCCGCGCTGCCGCTGTTCGAGCGGCTGGAGCGCCGGATCATCGACGGGGAGCGGCAGGGGCTGGAGGCCGACCTCGACGCGGCGTTGGCCGAGCGGCCCGCGCTGGAGATCGTCAACGGGACGCTGCTGGCCGGCATGAAGGTCGTCGGCGACCTGTTCGGCGCGGGTGAGATGCAGCTGCCGTTCGTGCTGCAGAGCGCCGAGGTGATGAAGGCGGCGGTCGCCCACCTCGAGCCGCACATGGAGCGCACCGACGAGTCGGGCAAGGGCACCATCGTCCTGGCCACGGTCAAGGGCGACGTGCACGACATCGGCAAGAACCTGGTCGACATCATCCTGAGCAACAACGGCTACACGGTCGTCAACATCGGCATCAAGCAGCCGGTCAGCGCGATCCTCGAGGCCGCGGAGAGTAGCTCCGCCGACGCCATCGGCATGTCCGGGCTGCTGGTCAAGAGCACCGTGGTGATGAAGGAGAACCTCGAGGAGATGAACGCCCGCGGCGTCGCTGCGCGCTGGCCGGTGCTCCTCGGCGGCGCCGCGCTCACCCGGGCCTACGTCGAGCAGGACCTGGCCGCGATGTACGAGGGCGACGTGCGCTACGCCCGCGACGCGTTCGAGGGCCTTCGGCTGATGGACGCGGTGATGGCGGTCAAGCGCGGCGAGCCGGGAGCGGCGCTGCCGGAGCGCCGGGAGCGCCGGGTCCGGCCGGGCGCGGGCCGCGGGCCGGTGACCACTCCGCTCGACGAGTTGCCGGCGCGCTCCGACGTCGCCGTGGACGTGCCGGTCCCCGTACCCCCGTTCTGGGGCTCCCGCGTGGTCAAGGGACTCAAGCTCGCCGACTACGTGCGCTACCTGGACGAGAGGGCCACGTTCCTGGGTCAGTGGGGGCTGAAGTCCGCACGCGGCGACGGGCCGTCGTACGACGAGCTGGTCGAGACCGAGGGTCGGCCGCGGCTGCGGTACTGGCTGGACCGGGTGCAGACCGAGGCGATCCTCGAGCCGGCTGTCGTCTACGGGTACTTCCCCTGCTACTCCGAGGGCGACGACCTGGTCGTGCTGTGGCACGAGGGCTCGCGGGCGGGGGAGGAGCGGGCCCGGTTCACCTTCCCGCGGCAGCGCCGTGGCCGGCACCTGTGCCTGGCGGACTTCTTCCGGCCGAAGGAGTCCGGGCAGACCGACGTGGTCGCGTTCCACGTGGTCACCATGGGCAACGCGGTCTCGGAGGCGACGGCGAAGCTGTTCGAGTCCGACTCCTACCGGGACTACCTGGAGCTGCACGGGCTGTCGGTCCAGCTGACCGAGGCGCTGGCGGAGTACTGGCACGCGCGGGTCCGCTCGGAGCTGGGGCTGGACGCCGACGACGACCCCGACATGGAGAAGCTCATCGGCAAGCAGGGCTACCGGGGGTCGCGCTACTCCTTCGGCTACCCCGCCTGCCCGGACGTGGAGCAGCAGGCGCTCCTGGTGGACCTGCTGGACCCTGGGCGGATCGGGGTGGAGTTGTCCGAGGAGTTCCAGCTGCACCCGGAGCAGTCGACCAGCGCCCTGATCGTCCACCACCCCGAGGCCAAGTACTTCAACGCTACGTAGGGCAGCACGAGCCGTTGCGGCACATCACTATCCCTGGTGGGCATCCTTTCGCCCTTGGCGGGTAGGTCACCATGCGGCCAGTCACTCTCGTCCCGATCGCCCTGACCGTCCTGGTGTGCGCGGCGTGCGGCGGAACACCCTCGTCGCAGCCGGCGAGCGCGCAGGCATCCCTGCCGGCGGGTTCGTCGGGTTCCCCGACAACGGAGCATCCGACGTGCAGGTGAATCTGGACCAGGCCAAGTACGAGATGGACGTGCTGGTGGCCAAGGCCCCGGAGTGCGCCCCGAAGGCCGTGCAGGCGCTCGAGACGCTGGCGGGTGCGGTTGACGAGCTGCTCGTCACGTTCCAGCTCGGTGAGAACCCCGCGGTCGTGGCGGCAGACAAGGCGGCGTTGAACGAGGTGCGCGGCCGGGGTATCGACGCGTGGAAGATCATGAAGATCAACCCGGTCGGCTGGGAGGGGATCTTCGCGAACGCGCGGTAGTTCCGGTCCGGCACGTGACCGGTGCCCACGGTACGCAGAAGCGCGCAGTTGATCTTCCGCGGAAGATCAACTGCGCTCCCGGGCATGAACTCGGGCCCTTCGAGGCTGCCCTCATGAGGGGGGCCGCGGATACCATGTCGAGGTCTTCGCCGGTAGGGGGGAGCACGGCCATGGCCCTTCGACTCGTCGGTCATCGACTCGCTGTGGCGGGCCTCGGGATCGCTCTGCTCCTTCCCGCCCAGCTACCAGTGACCGTGGCTGCGGTCCCTGGTCCGGACGGAGCGGCGTCGGCCGTCGGGCAGTTCGCACTCGTCGATCCGATCGCCACGGCCGTCGACGGCGGCGGCGGAACCGTGGTCGCCGGCGGATTCCGGGGAACGGCGGTCTTCGGGGACACCACGCTGGTGTCGACCGCCCGTCAGGAGATCTTCGTTGCGAGGCTTGCTCCGTCAGGCACCTGGTCGTGGGCGGTGCGCGTCGCCGGCGAGGCGGCCGACACGGCCGACGTACGCGCGGTCGCGGTGGACAAGGGGGGCAACGTCTACGTGACCGGCCGATTCTCGGGCCGGCAGGCTTTCGGGTCGACGCTTCTGACGAGCACCCGCTCGGGTGGCGTGAGCGCGATGTACGTGGCCAAGCTGTCGCCGCAGAGAACGTGGTTGTGGGCACGGAAGCAGCCGGGCGGCTACGCCGGTGACGGGGGGGTGTCCCTCGCGCTCGACCGGCTCGGTCGTCCGGTCGTCGTCGGTGAGATCGGCGGGCGGCTGATGGTGGCACGGCTGTCCACCAAGGGGAAGTGGCGCTCCCGGGTTTGGGTCCCCGGAGCCGCCGACGGAGCGCTGGCGCTGGACCGACGGGACAACGTGTACCTGACGGGGAGCTTCTCGGGTCGGCTGAAGTTCGGTCGCACCACGCTCGTCGCAGTCCAGTCGGACCCTGAGCGGTCGGCCCGCGACGTGTTCGTCGCGAAACTCAGACCGGCGGGGAGTTGGGCGTGGGCCGTGCGAGGAGGGGGCACGTCGGACGAGCAGGCTACGGCGATCGCTCGGGACCCGAAAGGCAACCTCCTCGTCACCGGAGTCCTCTGGGGCCCATCGGCCAGATTCGGCACGTCGAACGTGACCAGCCAGGGTCTGAGCGACGTCTTCGTCGCCAAGCTGGACTCGAGGGGTCGATGGCGGTGGGCGGTCGCAGGCGGTGGCGCGGATTACGACGCGCCGCAGTCCATCGCGGTCGCGGCTGCGGGCTGGGCCGTGGTGACGGGCTACGTACACGGGACGGCGACCTTCGGATCCAGCACCGTGACGGGGCTGGAGTCGAACGGCGCCGGTGCCTTCGTCGCCCGCGTGGGTCCCACGGGAGCCTGGGCCTGGGCCACGACGGCGGGCCCTCCGGAGGAGCCCAACTTCGGTTGGTCGGTTCAGGTCACCAGTTCGGGAGTGGTCGAGGTCACCGGCGGGTGGCCGGGGTCGTTGGACGTCGGGCCGACCACGTCCGCATCGGGGTGGTTGTGGGTCTCCCGACTTTCCCCCTCGGGGACGTGGATTCCGGTGGTGGCACCGTCCTGAGGAGGCAGACCACAGACGGCCGCTTGTGGTGCCACTGGCCTGCTACTGGACGGCGGGCAGGTCGTGCTGTGTGGCACGAGGGCTCGCGGGCGGGGCAGGAACGGGCCCGGTCACCTTCCCGCCGCAGCGTCGGGGGCAGGCACCTGTGCCTGGCGGACTTCTTCCGGCCGAAGGAGTCCGGGCAGACCAACGTGGTCGCGTTCCACGTGGTCACCATGGGCAACCCGGTCTCGGAGGCGACGGCGAAGCTGTTCGAGTCCGACTCGTACCGGGACTACCTGGAGCTGCACGGGCTGTCGGTGCAGCTGACCGAGGCGCTGGCGGTTCGCGAACGCGCGGTAGACCCGGGCCGGCTGCCGGCTGCTCGCGCATACAGTTGATCTTCCGCGGAAGAACAACTTGTCCCTTGTGGTGCCGGTTGCGCGCGCTGTAGCGCGCGCAACCGGCACCACAAAGGGGGTTGAATCAGTGGGTGGGAGGTGCGCGATGGACTCCGACCTGAAGGCACTGCCGAGCTGGTTCCAGATGAGCGAGGGCGACCGTGCGCAGGCGGCCCGCCACGTGTACGAGCTGCACCAGCACGGCACCGGGCAGCACCACGGGGAGCCGCCGGTCCCGGACGTCCGATACCGGGACGATCCCGCGTTGGCGGCACTGGACGCCGGGAGCGCGTCCCGGCACGCGATGCACGTGACGGACGGCGGCTGGGAGGAGCTGTGCTGGCGGGAGACCGAGGAGGAGGCCGCCCGGCTGTGCATGCTGGCCCAGGCCGCGGACGGGCTCTCGCCGGGTGCGCCCCCCAGCGCGCTCGGATAGGGGTTCTGCGGTAGGAACATCCCCGTGGACGCGCTGCTGTTCGACATGGACGGCACCCTGATCGACTCCGAGCACCTGTGGCTCGAGGCCGAGATCGCCACGATGGCGTCACTCGGTTCCGCGTGGACCGACGAGGACCAGGCCTACTCCCTCGGCGGCCCGATGGAGCGCGTGATCGCGTACATGGTCGAGAAGGCCGGCGGCGGCCACGACCACGGTGAGGTGACCGCCACGCTGCTCGGGCACATGGAGCGGCTGCTGCGGTCCGAGCACATCCCGTGGCGCCCCGGGGCGCGGGAGCTGCTGCAGGAGGCCATCGACGCCGATCTGCCCAGGGCGCTGGTCTCCGCGTCGTGGCGCACCCTGGTCGACGCGATGCACGAGGAGGTCCTGCACGAGGTCGGCCGCAACGCCTTCCCGGTCACCGTGGCCGGGGACGAGGTGAAGGTCGGCAAGCCCGACCCGGCGCCGTACCTGCTCGCAGCCCGCCGCCTCGGCGTCGATCCGCGCCGCTGCGTGGTTCTGGAGGACTCGCCCACCGGCGTCACCGCGGGACGGGCCTCCGGCGCCCTCGTCGTCGCGGTGCCGCACATGGTGCCGATCGAGCCGGGGGAGCGGTGCGTCGTCGTCCCCACCCTGGAGGGCGTCACGCTGGCGGACCTCGAGCGGTGGCTCGCCGAGGCGTAGCCGGTCGGTGCCGTCCCGCGTCAGCACCTACTCGGTGGCGATGGCGCGCAGCACGTCCAGCCGGGACGCGCGCCAGGCCGGCCACACCGCAGCCACGATCCCGCCGAGCGCCCCGAGCAGGACGAAGGCGACGAGCTGCCCGCCGGGTACGGACAGCTGGCTGATGCCCTGCGGCTCCAGGACCCGTTGCAGCAGTGACCCATAGACCAAACCGGTCGCGACGCCCACGAGGGCGCCGAACACGGCCATCAGCATCGCCTCCAGCACCACCATCCGGCGCACCTGCGACCGGGCGGTGCCGACGGCGCGCAGCAGGCCGATCTCCCGGGTGCGCTCGAAGACGCTGAGGGACAACGTGTTCACGATGCCGAGGAACGCGACGATGACCGACAGGGCCAGCAGCGCGTACACGAACCCGAAGAGCACGTCGAACTGGCTGTTGATCTCGCGCTTGATGTCGGCCTGGTCCTGTACGCGGACGCTCGGGTACGGCTTGAGGCGCTCGGTCAGGTCGGCGCGCACGGCGTCCGCGTCGGCCCCCGGTGCCAGCCGGATGTAGACGGCGCTGTCACGCTCCAGGGAGCCGATGCTGGTGATCGTGTTGAGGTTGACCACGTAGCCCTGGAAGAAGCCGGCCGGCTCGTACGTGCCCACCAGCTTCAACGTCCCCGGCCCGTTGACGAACGTCGCCTCCACGTCCTCCCCGACGGTCAGCCCCAGCTCGCGCGCCGTGGTGGTGTCGACCACCACGTTGCCCAGGCCGAGGTCCGACAGCGACCCCTCCACCATCGTGATGTCCAGCACCTGGGGGAGCGCCTGCGGATCCACTCCGGTCAGCGGGGCCCGTTGGCCGTCGACCTCGATCGGCACCTGGCGGGCGTACGTGACCACGGCGGTGCCGGGAGTGTCCGCGATCGCCTTGTAGACGTCGTGCGTGAACGGCTGGAACGTCCGGCCGAAGACCACGAAGTCGGCGCCGATCGTGTCGTCCACGACCTCGGTGACGGAGGCCTTGGCCGACGCCGCGATGACGCCGATCGTGGTCATCAGCGCCAGGCCGATCGCCAGCGCGCTCGCGGTGGCGGCGGTCCGACGGGGGTTGCGGCGGCCGTTCTCCACGGCCAGCCGACCGACCGCCCAACGCCGCCAGGGCAGCCCGAGGGCGCGCAGCAGTGGCCGCGACAGCCACGGCGTGAGCGCGATGACGCCCACGAGCGCGAGCAGCGCCGACAGGCCCACCCAGGTCGCGGCGCGCTCGGTGTCGTCGGCGGCCAGTGCCAGCCCCCGGATCGCTGTGGGTACGGCGAGCAGCACGAGCACCGCCCCGACGACGGTCAGGCGGCGCAGCGAGCGCTGGGGCAGTGCAGTGTCCTCGCGCATCGCGGCCACCGGCGGGATCACCGCCGCGCGCCGGGCCGGTAGTAGCGCCGCCAGGACGGTTACGACGAGCCCGACGCCCACCGCGAGGACGATGGTGGACGGCTCCACCACGAGCGGGCCGGGGGGCAGTGAGGCGCCGAAGGTGGCGAACAGCGTACGAAGCAGCAGCGAGACCCCGATCCCGCCGGCCAGCCCCAGCGCTGCGGCGACCACGCCCACGAGCGCGGCCTCGACGACCACCGAGCCGCTGACCTGGCCCCGGGTGGCACCGACGGCGCGCAGCATCGCCAGCTCGCGGGTGCGCTGCGCCACGAGCATGGAGAACGTGTTGAAGATCAGGAACGTCGACACGAACAGCGCGATCAGGCCGAACACCAGCAGGAACGTGTTGAAGAAGGCGAAGCCCTCCTCGATCCGCTGGGCGATGTCGTCGGTGCTCTCCTGACCGGTACGGATCGTCACGTCCGGTCCGAGCTGCGCGGCGACGGCCTCGCGCAGCTGGTCCTGGCTCACCCCGGGCGCGGCGGACACGACCACCTGGGTGAGCTCCGGGGCACCGAGCAGCGCCTGTTGCGCCGTGGCGAGGTCGAAGACGGTCAGGGTTCCGCCCAGGCTGCCGGAGATGCCGCGGGACACCAGCCCGACCACGGTCGGCTCGAGGACCCCCGCCTCGGGCGTGTCGATCCGGATCCGGTCGCCGACCGAGACCGAGGCCTGCTGCGCGGTGCTGTCGAGCAGCGCGACCTCGTCGCCCGACTCCGGCGCCCGCCCACTGGTCACCCGAAGCGACGTGAGGGCCTGGTCGGGGACCCAGGACTGGGCCCGTGCCGGCGGACCGGCAGGTCCCACCGGGACGTCGTCGGGGCCGAGGACGAAGACGTTGGAGCCCGACACCACGCCGTACGCGGCGGCCACCCCGTCGACCCCGCGGACGTCGGTCAGCACCGAGTCGGGGAACGTGAGCGGCTGGGCGCCGAAGCCGCCGCCGCCCCCGGCCCCGGAGCCGTCGAGCTCGGACTTGGGCGTCACGACCAGGTCCGGCTGCGGCTGCAGGAAGAGCTCGTCGAAGGAGCGCTTCAGCGAGTCGGTGAAGATGTTGGTCCCCGTGATGAACGCGATGCCCAGGGCGATCGTCAGGACCGTCAGCGACAGGCGGAGCTTGTGCGCGAACAGGTTCCGCAGGGCGGCGCGGAGCATCGCGGGTCAGTCCCGACCGGCGGGCTCGAACCCGTCGAACGCGCGCATCCGGCCCAGCACCGCGTCCGGCGTCGGGTCCATGATCTCGTCCACGATCTGGCCGTCGGCCAGGAAGAGCACCCGGTCGGCGTACGACGCGGCACCCGGGTCGTGGGTCACCATGACGATCGTCTGGCCGAACTCGTCGACGCTGCGCCGCAGGAAGCCGAGCACCTCCGCTCCCGAGCGGGAGTCCAAGTTGCCGGTGGGCTCGTCGGCGAACACGATCTGCGGCCGGCTCGCCAGTGCCCGGGCGCAGGCGACCCGCTGCTGCTGGCCGCCGGACAGCTCGCTGGGCTTGTGACCGAGCCGGTCGCGCAGCCCGATCGTGTCGATCACGGTGTCGACCCAGGCACGGTCGGGCTTCCGCCCGGCGATGTCCAGCGGCAGCGTGATGTTCTCCGCCGCGGTGAGCGTGGGCACCAGGTTGAAGGACTGGAACACGAAGCCGACCGCGTCCCGGCGCAGCCGCGTGAGCTGCTTGTCCGACAGCGACGTCAGGTCGGTGTCGCCGATGAACACGCGGCCCTCGGTGATCGTGTCCAGCCCGGCGAGGCAGTGCATCAGCGTGGACTTGCCCGACCCGGACGGTCCCATGATCGCCGTGAAGCGACCGGCGGCGACGTCCACGTCGACCCGGTCCAGCGCGACCACCCGGGTGTTGCCCTCGCCGTAGACCTTGACCAGGCCGCGGGCCCGGGCGGCCGGCTGCTCGGCGCTCGTCTCCTCCACGGCGTCACGCTAACCCAGGGGCAGCCGCCCAGCGCGCGGGCGGTCCGTCGGCCCGAGACGGCCCGCCGTGGCGCCCCGGCAGCGGCATGACGGGCCCGGCAGGCTCGACGCGCCCCGGCGTCAGTCGTCCGCGACGGGGGAGAAGTCGTCGGCCCGCAGGTCGGCCGGCGGCGCGGCGGGTGGCAGCGGCGGTGGCGTACCGCCCCAGGCCGGGCACCGGGCGCGGTGGTCGCACCAGTCGCACAGCCGCGAGGGGCTCGCCCGCCAGTCACCGGTCTCCGTCGCCCGGTCGATCGCGGCCCGTAGGGACTCCAGTTTGCGCTCGGTGGCGCGCAGGTCGGCCTCGTCCGGCTGGTAGCGCAGCACCTCGCCGTTGCCGAGGTAGAGCAACTGCAGCATCCGGGGCACCACGCCGTGCATGCGCCACAGCACCAGGGCGTAGAAGCGCATCTGGAACAGGGCCTTCTGCTCGAACGACTCCGACGGCGACCGCCCGGTCTTGTAGTCCACGACCCGGACCAGCCCGTCCGGCGACACGTCCACGCGGTCGATGAAGCCCCGCAGGACCAGCCCGGAGTCGAGGGCGACCTCGACTCGCAGCTCGCGCTCCGCGGGCTCCAGCCGCGTGGGGTCCTCCAGGGCGAAGTACGTGGCCAGCAGCGGTTCGCTCTCCGCGAGCCAGGACGCCAGGGTGTCGGGGTCCGGGTCGGGGGCGGGGGTGCCGTCGAGGTGGGCCTGCCACACCTCGTCGTCATGGAACACCGTGACGACCGATGGGTCGTCCTCGCGCAGCCGCTGCCACTCCGGCTGCAGCAGGTCACGCGCGGACTCCGGCGTGCGCCGGTCCGCGGGCAGGTCGAACAGCCGCTCCAGCACCGCGTGGACCAGGGTGCCTCGTACGGCGGCGGCGCCCGGGCGCTCGGGGATGCGGTCGACGACCCGGAACCGGTAGAGCAGCGGGCAGGTCATGAAGTCGCTGGCCCGCGAGGGCGACAGCGACCGGGGGACGGGCGGGGCGGAGGTCGAGCTGCTCACGGTCCGGGAGCGTACGGGGGCCCTCCGACACGCCGCCGCATCGCCGTTCCGCGAGTGCTCGCTCGTGGGGGTTTCAGGACCGTCCCGAAACCCCCACGAGAGAGCACTCGACGGGGAGGGTCGTGCGGGTGGGCGGGGTCGAGCGGCGCGGCGCCCGCGCTCCGGCCGGACGCGGGGGGACACTGGCGCCGATGACGACCGCGCCGAGCGGGGCCGTCCCCCCGCCGCGGGAGGGCCGGCCGGACGGCGAGCACCGCCGCGGGTCGTGGGCGCGCGCCACCGCGGAGCGCACCGTACGGCTGCTCGCGGAGCGGCACCGGATCGAGGTGGACCCCGGCGGGCTGGCCGAGCACCTGCGTGAGCGGGTGGAGCAGGTCGCGGTCGTCATGGCGGTCACCCCGCGGGAGGCGCGGCGGTACTTCGAGCCCGAGCGGCTGGCCGACCTGCTCGCGGAGCAGCTGGCCGACGAGCCCGAGAAGCACGGCCCCGCCGCCATCACCCCGCTCCCGGTCGAGCCGACGCTGGCCGCGGCCCGTACGAACGACGACCGGGTCGGCTCCGCACCGGTGGATCTGGCCGACCTCGGGTACGCCGTCGCCTGGTGCGGCCTGGTCGCCGCGCGGAACGGCGACACCGAGCTGGCCGCCGCGGCCGCCCTCCAGTCTGCGCGGGTGTCCTGCCTGATCGCGGACCTGCTGCGGTCCGGTCCCGACCCGACGGCCGAGCGACCCGGAGGGGCGCAGATCGCGATCGAGCTGGTGGCGCCGTTCCGGGACGACCTGGTCGCCCTGATGGACCGCGTCGCGGCCCGGATCCGGAGCGGACGCTTCCGCGACCTTCCGGGCTCGCACGACCCGGCTGCGGCGCTGCGCGACCTGGAGGCGGCGCGCGAGGCGCTGGGGGCACCCGGCGGGGGCGCCGGCGCGCCGGGCACCGCCGCCGGCGAACCGCCGCGGGCCGACGCGCCGCAGCCGACCTAGCATCGACCCATGGACCCCGAGGAGCCGCGGCAGCGCGGCCTGTTCCGCCTCGGCGGGATCCCGGTGTCCGTCCCGTGGAGCGGGGTCATCGGGGTCCTGCTGATCGCCTGGCTGTGGTCCCCGCAGTTCGCCCTCGCCGGCGGCAGCACGACCGAGCAGGTCGTGCTCTCCGGCGCCTTCGCGGTGCTGCTGTACCTGTCGATCCTGGTGCACGAGCTGGCGCACGCGTGGTCCGCACGTGCCTTCGGCTTCCAGGTCACCGGGATCGTGCTGTGGGTGCTGGGCGGGTTCACGCTGTACGAGCGGCAGCGCCAGCCCTCGCCGGGTCGCGAGGCGGCGGTCGCGGCCTCCGGCCCGATTGCCACCGCGCTCATCGCCGTGGTCACCGGCGTGGTCGCGGCGACCGTGGCCGGCGGCTGGGACCCTCGGGTTGTCGTCCTGCTGGAGGCGCTGGCCTGGGGCAACGCGGTCATGGCGGTCTACAACGCACTGCCAGGCCTCCCGCTGGACGGGGGAGCGGTGCTCAAGGCTGTCGTCTGGGGCGCGACCCGCTCGGAGTACCGCGGCACGGTCGTCGCCGCCTGGTCCGGCCGGGTCCTGGCCGTCGTCCTGGTCGCGGCCCCACTGGCGCTGTTCTGGGGGTCGGGCGCCTCGGCGGGGATCGGGCTGCTGCTCGCCGGCGCGATCTTCGCGGCGATCCTGTGGACCGGGGCCACCCAGGCGCTCCGGCGGGCGCGGGTCGAGGAGCTGCTGCCGTCGCTCACCGCCCAGGCACTGGCGCGCCGGGCCGTCCCGGTCGACAAGGACCTCCCGCTGTCGGAGGCGCTGCGCCGGCTCGGCGGGGCCGGCGCCGGCGGCCTGGTCGTCGTGGACCACGACGGGCAGCCCCTCGGGATCGCGCACGAGGCCGCCGTCAGCGCGACGCCGCTGCAGCGGCGGCCGTGGGTGCCGGTCGGCAGCGTCTCCCGACGGATCGACCCCCGCGCCGTCCTGGCCCAGGACCTGGTCGGCGACGCCCTGCTGCGGGCGATGCAGGACCACCCCGCGCCGGAGTACCTGGTGGTCGACGGGGACGGCCGGGTCGTCGGGGTGCTGGCGGCACAGGACGTCGAGGCCGCCCTCAGCGCGTAGCCCGCCCGCCGCCGAGCGCCTCTCCGCGTTCATCGCTCGGTCGTGGGGGTTTCGGGACCGTCCTGAAACCCCCACGAGCGAGCACTCGCTGGGGTGGGGAGGCTGGCGAGGGGGTCGGCGGGCGGCGGTAGGTTTCCCGCGTGCCCGACATCGAGCCGACGCCCGACGCGGTCGCCGACCACCCGGCCGCGGACGCCGACCACCCGGCCGCGGACGTCGACCACCCGGCCGCGGACGCCGACCCGGGGGGCACCGACCACACCGACGTCCCCCCGGGTCCGACCGGGGCGGAGCACCGGCGCGGGCCGTTCCGCGAGGGCGACCTGGTCCAACTCACCGACCCCAAGGGCCGGATGCACACGGTGGCGCTGGTCCCCGGCCGGCAGTTCCACACCCACAAGGGGGCACTGCCCCACGACGAGTTGATCGGTCGCCCCGAGGGCATCGTGGTCACCTCGACCGGAGGCACGCCGTACCTCGCGCTGCGGCCGCTGCTCACCGACTTCGTGCTGTCGATGAAGCGCGGCGCCACGATCGTCTACCCCAAGGACGCCGCACGGATCGTGGGCCTGGCCGACGTGTTCCCCGGGGCCCGCGTCGTCGAGGCCGGCGTGGGGTCGGGTGCCCTGACCTGCTCGCTGCTGCGCGCGGTCGGCGACCAGGGCCTGGTGTCGTCGTACGATCGCAGGGACGACTTCGCCGCGATCGCGCGCACGAACGTGGAGCGCTACTTCGGCGGCCCGCACCCGGCCTGGCGGCTCACGGTGGGGGACCTGCAGGACTCGCTGTCCGAGGCCGAGGTCGACCGGGTCGTGCTGGACATGCTGGCGCCGTGGGAGTGCCTCGACGCGGTCGCGTCCGCGCTCGTCCCGGGCGGCGTCCTGGTCGTGTACGTCGCCACCACGACCCAGCTGTCCCGCATGGCGGAGACCCTGCGCGAGGACGGCCGGTGGACCGAGCCGAAGGCGGAGGAGTCGCTGCTGCGGACCTGGCACCTCGAGGGCCTGGCCGTGCGCCCGGACCACCGGATGGTCGGCCACACGGGGTTCCTGCTGGTGACTCGCCGACTCGCCGAGGGCACCGTGCTGCCGCCGCGTCGCACCCGCCCGGCCAAGGGTGCGTACGGCGAGGACTACGAAGGACCCGGCTCCGGGGATCGGGGCTGAACCACCCGCCGCGGCCAACGCGACCCGCCGGAGGATCCGACGCATGGAGGGGTGGCGTACGCGCCCGACGTGGGTAGGGTCGAAGGAAGCGCCAAGGGAGGTGACCGACGTGCCGTACGAGGACGACGCCCCGCGCCTGCGCGCGATCGAGGACCGGCTGGCCGAGGTCCAGGACGAGCTGGCCGCCGCCAAGTCGCAGAACGTCCGGCTCGCGGCGACGCTGCGCGAGGCGCGCGAGCAGATCATCACCCTCAAGGCCGAGGTCGACCGGCTGGCCGAGCCGCCGAGCGGGTACGGCGTCTACCTCGAGACCCACGACGACGACACCGTCGACGTCTACACGGCCGGGCGCAAGATGCGCGTCACGGTGAGCCCCGGGGTCGACGCCAGCGAGCTGCGGCCGGGCCAGGAAGTCATGCTCAACGAGGCGCTCAACGTCGTGGGTGCGATGGAGTACGAGCGGCACGGGCAGATCGTGATGTTCAAGGAGCTGCTCGAGGACGGCTCGCGCGCCCTGGTGCTCGGCCACACCGACGAGGAGCGGGTGGTGCCGCTGGCGCAGCCGCTGCGCGGCACCGTGCTGCGTGCCGGCGACTCCCTGCTGATGGAGCCGCGGTCGGGCTACGTGCTGGAGAAGATCCCGAAGGCCGAGGTCGAGGAGCTCGTGCTGGAGGAGGTCCCTGACATCGACTACGCCGACATCGGCGGCCTGGCCGGCCAGATCGAGCAGATCCGCGACGCCGTCGAGCTGCCGTTCCTGCACCCCGACCTGTTCGCCGAGCACAAGCTCGCCCCGCCCAAGGGGATCCTGCTGTACGGCCCGCCCGGCTGCGGCAAGACGCTCATCGCCAAGGCGGTCGCCAACTCGCTGGCCAAGAAGGTCGCCGAGCGCGAGGGTCGCGAGGCCGGACGGTCGTACTTCCTCAACATCAAGGGTCCCGAGCTGCTGAACAAGTACGTGGGCGAGACCGAGCGGCACATCCGGCTGGTATTCCAGCGGGCCCGGGAGAAGGCGTCCGAGGGCATGCCGGTCATCGTCTTCTTCGACGAGATGGACTCGCTGTTCCGCACCCGCGGCTCGGGCGTCTCCAGCGACGTGGAGAACACGATCGTGCCGCAGCTGCTCAGCGAGATCGACGGCGTGGAGAGCCTGGAGAACGTCATCGTCATCGGGGCGTCCAACCGCGAGGACATGATCGACCCGGCGATCCTGCGTCCGGGCCGGCTCGACGTGAAGATCAAGATCGAGCGGCCGGATGCGGAGGCCGCGCGCGACATCTTCTCGAAGTACCTCACCGCCGACCTGCCGCTGCACGCGGACGACCTGGCTGAGCACGATGGGTCGCCGGACACCGCGTGCGCGGCGATGATCCAGCGCGCCGTGGAGCGGATGTACAGCGAGATCGAGGAGAACCGGTTCCTGGAGGTCACCTACGCCGACGGGGACAAGGAGGTCCTGTACTTCAAGGACTTCAACTCCGGCGCGATGATCGAGAACATCGTCGCGCGGGCGAAGAAGATGGCCATCAAGGACCTCTTGGACCACGGCCAGCGCGGCATCCGGGTGCAGCACCTGCTGACGGCGTGCGTGGACGAGTTCCGCGAGAACGAGGACCTGCCCAACACGACCAACCCGGACGACTGGGCGCGGATCTCGGGCAAGAAGGGCGAGCGGATCGTGTTCATCCGCACCCTTGTCCAGGGCAAGCAGGGCACCGAGGCCGGCCGCTCCATCGACACGGTGGCCAACACCGGCCAGTACCTGTAGGCCCGCGTCCCGCGAGGGCACACGATCCGCTTTGCGGATCGTGTTGCATCGGGGTGCGGCGTGTCGGGGCAGGAGGCGGTCACACGATCCGGGTGATGGTGGTGCTGCGCCCCACGGGGGCACAGGGAGTTCCTGAGGCGGGTGAGGCGGCTACGGCCTGGCGGGGAGCTGGACGGTCGCGTGCGTCCCGGTCTCCCCGTCCGAGTCCAGGGTGACGGTCCCGCCGTTGGCCTCGACCAGCGCGCGCACCACGGACAGGCCAAGCCCGGAGCCGGGCACCTCGTCCGCGCGCGGTCCGCGCCAGAAGCGATCGAACACGTGCGGCAGGTCCTCGGGCAGGATGCCGGGTCCGGTGTCGGCCACGACGACGCGGGCCACGTCCGCAGCGGTGCCTCCGAGCTCCACGCGCACTGAGACCTCGTCGCCCGGGCGGCAGAACCGCGCGGCGTTGGACAGCAGGTTGCCCACCACCTGGTGCAGCTGGTCGCCGTCGGCGACGACGTGGATGCCGTCCTGCACCTGGGTATGAACCGTCAGACCCGCCGCGGCCAGGGCCGGTTCGTGCGCGGCCACGGCCGAGCGCACCAGGGCGGCGAGGTCCACGTCGGTGCGCGGACCGCGTGGGGTGGGGTCCTCCGCGGCGGCGAGCCGGGCCAGGTCGTCGACCACCCGCCCGAGTCTGAGCGCCTGGTCGTGCAGGCCGGCGAGGACCTGCGGGTCCGGCGGGACGTAGCCGTCGCGCAGCTCCTCCAGGCCGGCTTGGAGCACCGCCAGCGGGGTACGCACCTCGTGCGCGACGTCCGCGGCCATCTGCCGCCGCTGCGACTCTGCCAGTGCGACGGCGTCGGCGGCGTCGTTGAAGGCGGCAGCAACCTCCGCCACCTCGTCGGGACCGGCCTCCTGCGCCCGCGCCGTGCGGTCGCCGGCACCGAACGCGCGGGCGGTCCCCGCGAGCTCGCCGAGCGGCCGGGTGAGCCGCCGCGTCACCCACCAGCTCGCGAGAATGGCGACGCCGAGGGCGACCACGGCCGCCACCGCGATCCAGGTCCACGCCACCGACCGGCCAGACCCGGCAGCCGGCGTGCCGAACCCCAGTCGTACGGTGCCCACCTGCTGGCCCTCGACGACCACGGGCGCGACGACCGCGCCGGACCCCGCGGACACGACCGCCCCTCCGCCCGGGCCCGGTCCGGAGCCCTGGCCGCTCGCCGGGTTGCCGCCGTCGGGGTTGCCGCCACCCGCCTGGCCGTGACCGTCCGTCCCCGTCCCGACGATGACGCCGTCCGCGTCCCGTACCGACAGCCCCGCGCCCGCCGCGGACGCGACCGCGGTCGCGTCGCTGAGGTCGGCACCCTCCCAGCCACCTGCGCGCGTGTACGCCTGCGCGGCCAGGTCGGCGACGGTCACCGCCACCGCCTCCCGCTCCTCCGTGCGCAGGGCGGACAGCCCGAGGCCGGAGCCGATCAGGGCGGAGACTGTGAGCACCGCGACGGCGACCAGCGAGACCACGGTGAAGGCGAGCAGCAGCCGACCGCCGAGCGACCCCCGCGCCCCGGAGCGCCGCGACCGCCGTCCCCCGGGGCGCGCCTCAGCGGTCACGGGGGAGCCCCAGCCGGTAGCCGACGCCAACGACGGTCTCCACGACGGAGCCGCCGTCGGGGCCGAGCTTGCGGCGCAGGTTCTTCACGTGCGAGTCGATCGTGCGCTCGTAGCCGGCGAACTCGTAGCCGCGGACCCGGTTGACGAGTTCGTAGCGGGAGTAGACCCGGCCGGGGCTCGCGGCCAACGCCGTCAGCAGCCCCCACTCGGTCGGTGTGAGGTCCAGCTCGGTCCCGTCGAGGACGGCGACGTGGCGGTCGTCGTCGATGAGGAGCCGGCCCCCGCCGTACGACGGTGCCGCCGGACCGTCCGCCGTCTCCTCGCCGCGGCCGAGCACGGCCTGGACCCGCAGCACCACCTCGCGCGGGGAG
Organism: Candidatus Nanopelagicales bacterium; assembly: GCA_041393815.1. Classification (NCBI taxonomy): domain Bacteria; kingdom Bacillati; phylum Actinomycetota; class Actinomycetes; order Candidatus Nanopelagicales; species Candidatus Nanopelagicales bacterium. The sequence continues at coordinate 198,074 of JAWKJK010000003.1, forward strand.
AACGGCTTCGTCACGTAGTCGTCCGCGCCGAGCTCGAGGCCGGCGATGCGGTCCTCGACTCCTGACCGTGCAGTCAGCACGATGACCCGGGTTCCCAGACGGCGGGCCTCGCGCAGCACCTCCAGCCCGTCCACGTCCGGCAGCCCGAGGTCCAGCAGCATCAGGTCCACGCCGGTGCCCAGCGAGGCGATCGCCTCGGCGCCGGACCCGGTGGTGAGCACCGAGTGGCCCGCGCGCTCGAGGTAGCGACGCAGCAGGTCGCGGATGTCCCGCTCGTCCTCGACGACCACGACCGCTGCCACGGGCCCATCCTGACGCGTCCCAGCCCGCGTGGCGGGCTGGGGAGGCACCTCCACACGATCTCCACACGGACCGCACGACCCCTGCAGACCGGCCTCCGATGCTGCAGGTGTTCGCCCCCCAGACGGCGACGAAGACCCGGGCCGGAGCCCCGCGCGCTGGCCCCCGACGAAGGAGAGACCATGCGACGCACCCTCATCGTCGCCGGTGCAGCCGCCGGCGTCCTCACCCTCGGCGTGGCCGCCCCCGCGTTCGCCGCGGGCAACGGCTTCGGCCCCGGCACCGGCACCGCGTCGGCGACCTGCGACGGCACCGGCGTTCCGCTGGCGGACGGCACCGGCACCGGCGGAGGCCCGTACGGACCGGCCGGGTCCGGCCGAGGCGCCGGTCGTGGCCAGGGCGGGCAGGGGTTCGGACAGGGCCCCGGGAACGGCACCGGCGCGAACGCCGCCGCCATGGGCACCCTGACCGCGACGCAGAAGGCCGACCTGCAGTTCATGGTCGAGGAGGAGAAGATGGCGGGCGACCTGTACGCCGCCTTCGCCGCGAAGTACGACAGCGCCGAGTTCGCCCGGATCGCCGCCAGCGAGGACCGGCACATGGCGTCGGTGCAGAACCTGCTCGACAAGTACGGCATCGCCGACCCGACGGACGGCGCGAAGGCAGGCGTGTTCGACAACGCCGACCTGCAGGCGCTGTACAACAAGCTGCTGGCCCAGGGCATGACGAGCCTGGACGACGCGTACGACGCCGGCGTGCTGGTCGAGAAGACCGACATCGCGGACCTCGAGAAGGACCTCGTGGGCCTGACCGCCCCCGACGTGAAGCGGGTCTACACCAACCTGCTGCGCGGCTCCACCAGCCACCTGGCCTCCTTCGAGGCCCTGGCCTGACACCCACGTACGACGGCACCACCCGCCCCACGCGTCACCGGGTGCGGGTGGTGTTGCGTCTTCCGGACGCGACACGCCGCCCCACCTGGGCACACGATCCGCAAAGCGGATCGTGTGCCCGAGGGGTGGGGGAGGGGTGGGGCGCGCCTACGCTGGTGGGCATGAGCGTGCACCGGGTCATGGGGATCGAGACCGAGTACGGGATCTCGGTGCCCGGCCACCCGAACGTCAACGCCATGCTGACCTCGTCCCAGGTCGTCAACGCGTACGCGTCGGTGGCGATGGGGGAGCGGCGCGGCAAGACCCGCTGGGACTACGACGAGGAGACCCCGCTGCGCGACGCGCGCGGGTTCGACCTGTCCCGTGCCGAGGCCGACCCGACCCAGCTCACCGACGAGGACCTCGGCCTGGCCAACCTCATCCTCACCAACGGGGCCCGGCTGTACGTCGACCACGCGCACCCGGAGTACTCCACGCCGGAGGTCACCAACCCGCGTGACGCGGTGGTGTGGGACAAGGCCGGCGAGCGGATCATGGAGCGCGCGGCCGCCCTCGCGTCCGCGGTCCCCGGGGCGCAGCCGATCCAGCTGTACAAGAACAACACCGACAACAAGGGCGCGTCGTACGGCTGCCACGAGAACTACCTGATGGCGCGCACCACCCCGTTCGCCGACGTGGTCCGGCACCTCACCCCGTTCTTCGTGTCCCGCCAGGTGGTCACCGGGTCCGGCCGGGTCGGCCTGGGCCAGGAGGGGCGCGAGCACGGCTTCCAGATCTCCCAGCGGGCGGACTTCTTCGAGGTCGAGGTGGGCCTGGAGACGACGCTGAAGCGCCCCATCATCAACACCCGGGACGAACCGCACGCCGACCCGGAGCGCTACCGGCGGCTGCACGTCATCGTGGGCGACGCGAACCTGTCGGAGACCTCCACCTACCTCAAGCTGGGCACGACCTCGCTGGTGCTGTCGATGCTCGAGGACGGGTTCTTGGACTTCGACCTGTCGCCGGCGAAGCCGGTGCAGGAGATGCACGCGGTGTCGCACGACCCCACGCTCGGCCACCAGATCGAGCTGCGCGACGGCCGTCGCCTCACCGCGGTGCAGATGCAGCTGGAGTACCTCGAGACCGCGCGCAAGTACGTGGCGGACCGGTACGGCGACGACGTCGACGAGCAGACCGCCGACGTGCTCGCCCGCTGGGAGTCGGTGCTGCTGCGGCTCGAGGACGACCCGATGCTGCTGGCCGCGGAGCTGGACTGGGTGGCCAAGCTCAGCCTGCTCGACGGATACCGCCGCCGGGACGGGCTGGACTGGGACGCGGCCCGGCTGCACCTGGTCGACCTGCAGTACTCCGACGTGCGCCGCGGCCGGGGGCTGGCCGCCCGGCTGGAGGAACGGGGCTCGCTGCGCCGGCTGACGACGGACGAGGAGGTCGCGCGGGCGGTCGTCGAGGCGCCGCACGACACCCGCGCGTACTTCCGCGGGGAGTGCCTGCGCCGCTACGGCGACTCGGTCGCGGCCGCCTCCTGGGACTCGGTGATCTTCGACATCCCCGAGCGCGACGCGCTGCAGCGGGTTCCGACGCTGGAGCCGCTGCGGGGCACCAAGGCACATGTCGGGGCGCTGCTCGACGCCAGTCCCGACGTGGCCGCGCTGATGGCCAACCTCACCGACCGCGGCTGAGCACGGGCCGGCCGGCCCCGAACACCGGGAACTGCGAGGAGGGCACGGTGCTGGGACGGCTGCGACGCTCGCTGGGCGGCTCGGCGCCCGGGATGAGCGCCGCGCTGGGCGCCCTGGACGAGGTGCTCAACCCCGCGGCGCACCGGGCCCGCGAACTGCTCGAGCACGACCACGAGCGGGTCGTGGCCACACCGTCCCCGGGCGACCGCCTGCTCAACGAGGGGGTGCTGGAACTGCCGGCGACCCCTCAGCCCAGCCGCTCCAACCGGAGCGCGAGCGCGGGGCAGGCGGCGACCGCCCGCTCGGCGAACCCGTGCAGGTGCTCGGGGACCGGACCGCCCACGAACGGGTAGCCCCAGTCGTCGAGGGAGATGACCTCGGGCAGCAACTCGGCGCACAGCCCATGGGCGTCGCAGCGCAGCCAGTCGACCTGCAGCGACTCCATCCGACGGCCGGAGGTCACGGTCGATCCGTCCATCCCGGTCACCTCCACTCCGTGTCGCTGCCGAGGGCGGGGCCGGGCACGGGGATGACCGGTCGTCCCACGGAGCCCGGGCAGGGCTCCCCGGCCGCGTGCGCGTAGGCGTCGTCCGCGGCCATCGTCAGGGCCGAGCGAACCGTGCGGGCCACGCCACCGGGGTGGTGGCAGGCGCCCCGGCCCTCGACCATCCCGCACCAGCGGTGCAGCCGGTCCAGCGTCGCCAGACCGCCTTGCCCGCTCGCGAGCAGCTGCAGGCCGTGCGCGAGTGCGGGCAGGCCGTTCAGGCAGGGTCCGCACTGCTGCGCACTCTCGCCCGCCATCCACCGGGTGATCCGGGCCGTCTCGGCCAGGGTGCAGGTCCCCACCGGGACCGGGGCCAGCAGCCCGACTCCCGGGGACACGCCAGACTCGCCGCGCCCGGGGGCCTGCAGCGGCGTGGTCCACGCGTCGGCGCCGTCCAGCCAGGTCCCCGCGAATCCGCCCATGAGGACCGCACCGACCTGGGTGCGGTCGATGCCGGCGGCCTCCAGCGCGTCGCCCGCGGGCAGCCCCGACGGCACCTCGAGGACGGACGAGCCGCCGGACGGGTGCCGGACGGTCACCATCCGGGTCCCGGGGTCGCCGGGCACGCCGACCTGACGGAACCACTCCGCCCCGTGCCGGGCGATCAGCCCGACGTGGGCGTACGTCTCCGCGTTCGACAGCAGCGTGGGGCGTCCGTCGACCCCGCGCTGATCGGGCCGCGGGGTGGGCCCGGTCGGCAGCGCCGGACCGCCGGACAGGAAGCGGATGACCGCGCTGGCCTCGCCCGACACGTAGCGGTCCGGGACCTCCTCGAGGCGGACCCGCAGGTCGTGGCCGTCGTCACGCTCGAGCTCGTACAGGGCGGCGTCGACGGCGTCCCGAGTGGCCAGATCGCCGCGGTGGACGACCACGACGACGTCGCGGGCGCCCACGGCCCGGGCGCAGGCGACGGCCCCGTCGAGCACCAGGTGGGGGGTGAGCGTGAGCAGGGAGGCGTCCTTCGCGGACAGCGGCTCGCCCTCGGAGGCGTTGACGACGACCACCGGGCGACGACGCCGCGAGGCGACCGCGGCCAGCTTGATGCCGAACGGGAACGCCGCACCGCCGCGACCCCGCAGCCCCGAGTCGGTCACCTGCTGCAGCAGCGGGTCGGGCTCGGACCTGCCGCGCCGGCGGGGGACCGGGAGGGCGCCGTGCACCGCACGGTGCTCCTCCAGGCCGAGGCGCCGGCGCGAGTGGTCGACCCCGGCCAGCAGCCGAGCCGGTCCGAGCGCCAGGACCTGGGTGCTCCCCGGGCGCTCGTTCGGGACCGGCGTCACCGGCGTCACGGGCTCTGCGGTGCCGGTCGGCCCGGGCAGATCCACCAGGGTCATCGTCCGGGCCTCGGCCGCGCGTGCGCCGGAACCGGGACTGGCGGTCACGGGGTCACCGCCACCGTCGCGGTGGACTCCGGGGGCGGCGTTCCCGCCTTCTCGGCCCACCCGGGTGCCAGCGGCCCCCCGACGGCCCACAGGGTGACCAGCACGGGCGCGACGGCCAGGCCGATCAGGGCGGTGATCCGCGCCGGCTGGGGCAACGTCACCAGGCCGGCGACGCGAGCCGCCACGGCCATGATCACCAGGACGACGCAGACGGCGGTGACGATCTGCACGGCCGGGTTGCGGGCGTCGGTCCCGGTGCCGAGCCCGTGCAGCACCGAGGCGCCCCAGGCGACGTAGGTGAACGCGTGCACGACCCGCCAGGTGCGTTCGCTGAGGCGGCGACGCCACGCGGTCGCGATGAGGGCCGCGATGAGCAGGTCGACCGCGAGGGTGCCGAGGCCGAGCCAGATCGGCCGGTACGGCGAGGCGAACGGGACCACCGCGTCCCAGACGTCGATGTCGACGTAGGAGTCCAGCACCGAGGTCACGATGTGGATGCCGAGCAGGGCCACGGTCATCAGGGCCAGCTTGCGGTGCAGCTCGTTGGTGACGAACGCGGGCATCTTGAACGGCAGCCGGCGCGCCGTGGACAGCACGCCGAGGATGACGACCAGGGTGAACTGGACCAGCAGCACCAGCCCGGTCGCCCGGTTGAGCCACCACAGGGTCTGCGAGGGGACGGTGACGTCCACGGCGGCGACAGGGGCCGCCGCCGACAGGTGCTCCAGCGTCAGGCTGAGCGCGGTCATGCCGCGACCTCCTCGGGCCAGGGGTGAACGGGGACGACGGTGCCCTCGGTCGTGACCAGTCGGGCGGGCAGGCCGGCGTTGGCCAGCCAGGTGGGTGCCGACTCGCCCAGCATCAGGGCGGCGGCGGAGGCTGCGTTGGCGTCCACGCAGGTGGCGGCGGCCACGGAGGCCGTACGGAAGCGCCCTCGTGCGGGTGAGGCGGTGCGCGGGTCGATGAGGTGGTGCACGATGCGCCGGCCGACCCGCCAGCGTCGGGCCAGGGTGGTCGAGGTCGCCAGCCCGCCGGTGGCGAGCGCGACCAGGACCGGCGGGGCCTCGCCCGGCTCGGGCTCGGGCCGCTCGGTGAGGCGGACCAGGAACCCCGGGCTGCCTTCGGGGACGCCGGCCACGGCCAGGTCACCGCCCATGCCCACGAGCACCGGACCGTCGACGGCGCGGGCGGCAGCCTGCGCGGCGGCATCGGCGGCCCAGGCCTTCGCCGACGCCCCGAGGTCGAGCACGACCCCGGCCGGCACCCGCACCGTCCCGGCCTCGTCGTCGACGACGACCTGCGTGTGGTCGGGGCGTCGGACGACGGCGACCGGCGTGGTGAGGCGCCGGATCCCGGTGCTGCGCAGCTCCTCGATGTCGCGGTCGTAGCCGTGTGCGACCAGCAGCTCGCCGATGGTGGGGTCGATCAGGCCGTCGGTGATGCGCGCCACCCGCAGCCCCTCGCGCACCAGCGTGCGGAACAGCGGGGAGGCCGGGACCGGCCGGCCCTCGGCGGTGTTGAGCTCGCTGATCTCGCTGTCGGTCCGGAACCGGCTGGCCGCGAGGTCCACGGCGTCGATGACGGCCTGCACGGCGGCCCGTGCCGGGGCCAACTCGTCGGCGCGCGTCGTCACCACCTCGACGGTGGTCGACCACACGGTCCAAGTGGCGTGGGCGGCGGGCAGGCAGTCGGTGTCCCGGACGGCGCCGCCCGCTGCGGGGGCGGCCGTGGTCATGACCCGGAACCGCCGGCGGGGGCGGGCGCGGGGGCGGGCTTCGCCGGGGCCGGGGCCGGCGGGGGCGGCGGCGGCGGGGCCGGGGCGGCCGGCTTCGGGGCCGGTGCCGGGGCGGCGGGCTTCGGGGCGGGTGCGGGGGCGGCCGGCTTGGGTGCCGGCGCGGCGGCGGGCTTGGGCGCGGACTGCCCGGAGGACCCGCCCGAGCCCGAGGACCCGGAGGAGCCGGAGGAGCCGGACGACCCGCCGGAGCTCGAGGACCCGGACGAGCCGGAGGACCCGGAGGAGCCGGACGTCGTCACGGCCTGGGGAGCGGCGGCCGGCGCGGCCGGCGCGGCGTCGGCCTTGGCCTTCGCCGCCGCGGCCTTCTTCGCCTTCGCGGCCGCCTTCGCCTTGGCCTTCGCCTTGGCGGCCTTCGCCGCTGCGGCGTCCGTCGCCGCGGCCGGGTCGGAGGACCCTGCCGCGCCGTCGTCGACGGCGGCCGCCTCGGCCACCGCCACCTCGGCCAGGGGGGCCTGCTCGGCGGCAAGCCCCGTGGTCGGTGCGGCCAGGGCCGCGGTCACGATGCCGGTCGCGGCGACGGTTCCCACCGTCGCCGCCGCGGCCATCACGTTGACCGTGCGGGTTCCTGCCGTCCTGCGGCGGGTCGCGTCCATCGCCTACCTCTCGGGTCGGGCCCGTTCCTGCGGGGGCCTCACGGTCGGGTCGGCGCTGCGCCGGACCCGGGTCGATCCCCTCGCGGACCACTGTGGGGGAGGCACCGATAAGTGGGTACCCCGCCACTCCTAACGGGTCCCTAAGGATCTTGGGTCGCCTCAGGGAGCCGCGTCCCGGCCCGGCGGATAGGGTCAGGGGTTGCGGCGGGTCCGCTGCCGGGTGGTCGGTGCCGGGGCCCGCACGGGAGGAGGGTCCATGAGCACGCGCGACAGCGGCGAGCAGAAGCGGGCGACCCGCTCGGCGGACGAGGTCGACGAGGTCGAGGTCGCCCCCGCGGAGGACGTGGCGGCCCGCAAGGAGCAGCTCGACGCCGACGTGGACGCGATGCTGGACGAGATCGACGAGGTGCTCGAGGAGAACGCCGAGGACTTCGTGAAGTCGTTCGTGCAGAAGGGCGGCCAGTGAGCAACCAGGGCGAGCGGACCGGTCAGGCACGGCTGCCGGACGCCTACCTCGGGGCCGGGTCGTCGTCGTTCGTGGAGTTCCTCGGTGCGCAGGCACCCGATCTCCTGCCCGGCCGTCGGCTGGCGCAGCAGGGCTGGCCGGCCGCTGCGCGGTCCGGTGAGGACCGCGGCCTGGACGCGCCGCACGGCACCACGATCGTGGCGGTGACCTACCCCGACGGCGCGGTGATGGCCGGCGACCGCCGGGCCACGATGGGCAACATCATCGCCCAGCGTGACATCGAGAAGGTCTTCGCCGCGGACGAGCACTGCGTGGTCGGCATCGCCGGGACCGCGGGCATCGCCGTGGAGCTGGTGCGGCTGTTCCAGGTGGAGCTGGAGCACTACGAGAAGATCGAGGGCGTCCCGCTGTCCATGGACGGCAAGGCCAACCGCCTGTCCACCCTGCTGCGCGGCAACCTGGGGCTGGCCATGCAGGGCCTGGCCGTCGTCCCGCTGCTGGCCGGCTTCGACCTGGAGTCCGAGGGCGGCCGGATCTTCTCGTACGACGTCACCGGCGGCCGCTACGAGGAGCACGACTTCTACTCGGTCGGGTCGGGGTCGATGTTCGCGCGCGGCTCGCTGAAGAAGCTCTACCGCGAGGACCTGTCCGCCGAGGACTCCATCGCGGTCGTCATCGAGGCGCTGTACGACGCCGCCGACGACGACTCGGCCACCGGAGGCCCGGACCTGGCCCGCGGGATCCTGCCCGTGGTGGCCCGGGTCGACGCCGCCGGGGTCCACCTGCTGTCCGACGAGGAGCTCGGGCCGGTGGTGCGCGCCGTGGTCGAGGCCCGGATGACGCGCCCGGACGGCCCGAACGCCCCGCTGCCGCGGGTCTGAGGGGGCAGGAGCAGCGATGAGCGTCCCGTTCTACGTCTCGCCCGAGCAGATCATCAAGGACAAGGCGGACTACGCGCGCAAGGGCATCGCCCGCGGCCGCAGCGTCGTGGTGCTGCAGTACGACGGCGGCATCCTGTTCGTTGCGGAGAACCCGTCCCGGGCGCTGCACAAGATCTCCGAGATCTACGACCGGATCGCGTTCGCCGCGGTCGGCAAGTACAACGAGTTCGAGAACCTCCGGGTCGCCGGCGTCCGGCTCGCCGACCTGCGCGGCTTCTCCTACGACCGGCGCGACGTGACCGGGCGCAGCCTGGCCAACGCCTACGCCCAGACCCTCGGCACGATCTTCACCGAGACGCCGAAGCCGTACGAGGTGGAGATCGTCGTGGCCGAGGTGGGGGAGGGCCCGGCGGACGACCAGCTATACCGGCTCACGTTCGACGGGTCCGTCGCCGACGAGCACGGCTTCGTCGCGATGGGCGGCTCGGCGGAGAAGATCTCCGGCGCGCTGCTGGAGTCGTGGCACGACGGGATGCCGCTGGAGGAGGCCCTGCGGCTCGCGGTCGCCACCCTCGGGACCGAGGGCTCCGGCGACGGCAACCCGCGCGTCCTGACGGCCGACCAGCTCGAGGTCGCCGTGCTCGACCGGTCCCGGCCGCGGCGCAAGTTCCGCCGGGTGGTCGGCGACCGCCTCACCGACCTGCTGGGCGAACCGCCGGAGCCGCCCCCCGCTCCCGGTGTGCCCGAGTCGCCCGACACCGACCCGGAGTCCGCCGACACGCCGTGACCCGGCCTTCCGCCTAGGGTGTCGCCATGGACCGCCGGATCTTCGGGCTCGAGACCGAGTACGGCGTCACGTGCACGTTCCGCGGCCAGCGCCGGCTGAGCCCGGACGAGGTCGCGCGCTACCTGTTCCGTCGGGTCGTGTCCTGGGGTCGCAGCAGCAACGTCTTCCTGCGCAACGGCGCGCGGCTCTACCTCGACGTCGGCAGCCACCCGGAGTACGCCACCCCGGAGTGCGACGACGTCGAGCAGCTCGTCGTCCACGACAAGGCCGGGGAGCGCATCCTCGAGGGCCTGCTCGTCGACGCGGAGCGGCGGCTGCGGGAGGAGGGCATCTCCGGCGACGTGTACCTGTTCAAGAACAACACCGACTCGGCTGGCAACTCCTACGGCTGCCACGAGAACTACCTGGTCGGCCGGCAGGGGGAGTTCAGCCGCCTGGCCGACGCGCTGATCCCGTTCCTGGTGTCCCGGCAGATCATCGCCGGCGCCGGCAAGGTGCTGCAGACGCCCCGCGGGGCGGTCTACTGCGTCAGCCAGCGGGCCGAGCACATCTGGGAGGGCGTCTCCAGCGCCACGACCCGGTCCCGGCCGATCATCAACACCCGGGACGAGCCGCACGCCGACGCGGAGCGCTACCGCCGGCTGCACGTGATCGTCGGCGACTCGTCGATGAGCGAGACCACCACGCTGCTGAAGGTCGGCTCGACCGACCTGGTGCTGCGGATGCTCGAGGCCGGGACGGTCCTGCGCGACATGACGCTGGAGAACCCGATCCGCGCCATCCGGGAGATGAGCCACGACCCCACCGGTCGGAAGATCGTACGGCTCGCCAACGGGCGAGAGCTGTCGTCGCTGCAGATCCAGACCGAGTACTTCGAGCGGGCGCTGGAGTTCGCCCACCGGCGTGGCTTGACCGAGGACCCGGCCGGCGTCCCGGCCCGGGTGCTGGACCTGTGGGGCCGCACCCTCACGGCCGTGGACACCGGCGACCTGTCGCTGGTCGAGCGCGAGGTGGACTGGGTGATCAAGCTGCGGCTGCTGGAGCGCTACATGGCCCGCCACGGGCTGCCGCTGTCCAGCCCGCGGATCGCCCAGCTGGACCTGGCGTACCACGACATCACCCGCAGCCGCGGGCTGTACTACCTGCTCGAACGACGCGGCGCCGTCGACCGGATCACCCGCGACCTCGACGTCTTCGAGGCCAAGAACGTGCCCCCGCAGACGACCCGGGCCCGGCTGCGGGGGGAGTTCATCCGCCGGGCGCAGGAGCGCCGCCGCGACTTCACGGTCGACTGGGTGCACCTCAAGCTCAACGACCAGGCCCAACGCACGGTGCTGTGCAAGGACCCGTTCCGGGCCGTGGACGAGCGGGTGGACAAGCTCATCGCCAGCATGTGACCGCGGCTGTGCCGCCGTCCGGGGCGACGCGGGTCGGAGGCTAGGGTGACCCGGTGACCCGACGCCCCGCCCTCGCGGCCGCCGCCGCGCTGCTCGCGCCCGTGCTCGTCCTCACCGCGTGCAGCTCCTCCGGCACCACCACCGGAGCGACCTCGACGCCGAGCAGCAGCAGCGCCGCCCCGGAGTCGTCCAGCGCCGAGCCGACCGAGAGCGGCCCGACCGGGGAGCCGCAGGTCATCACGGTCGCGGACGTGTCCGTGCAGGGCGCGGCCGACCAGCCGCCGCTGGTCCAGTTCCCGGTCCCGGCCACCGCGACCGAGCTCACCACCGCCGACGTGGTCGAGGGCAAGGGCAAGGAGGCCGCGCCCGACTCGACCATCACCTTCAACTACGTGGGCATCGGGGCCGAGACGGGCACGACGTTCGACTCCTCCTTCGACCGCGGCGAGCCCCTGACCTACCCGCTGACCGGGCTCATCCCGGGCTGGCAGGAGGGCATCCCGGGCATGAAGGAGGGTGGTCGGCGGGTGCTCGTCATCCCCGGTGAGCTGGCGTACGGCGCCAACCCGCCGACGCCCGACATCCTGCCCAACGAGACGCTCATCTTCGTGATCGACCTGGTCAGCATCCCCTGACCGGAGCCGCTCCCGGCTCGCCGCACGGCACCGCCCATCGCCCACCGGAGGACACCGCCATGGACAAGCCCGAGATCGACTTCATCGAGGGCCCGCCGCCGGCCGACCTGGTCATCACCGACCTCGTCGTCGGCGACGGCGCCGAGGCGGTCCCTGGTGCCACCGTGCTGGTGCACTACGTGGGCGTGGACTTCGAGAACGGCGAGGAGTTCGACGCCTCCTGGAACCGCGGCGAGCCGATCTCCTTCCCGTTGCGTGGCCTGATCCAGGGCTGGCAGGACGGCATCCCGGGCATGAAGGTCGGCGGCCGGCGTCAGCTGGTCATCCCGCCGGCGCTGGCGTACGGCGAGACCGGCGGCCACCGACTGGCCGGCCGGACCCTGGTGTTCGTCATCGACCTCCTCGACGTCTCCTGACGACGCCTGACTCGACGCCCGACCCGCGACCGCCCGCGGAGGTAGCGACGACCACCCGGCGGACCGAGCGGCTGCTCAATCTCCTGTTCTGCCTGATGGCGGCGGGCCGCCCGGTGTCCCGCGCGCAGATCCGGGCCGTGGTCGCGGGCTACGCCGACAGCCCCAGTGGCGACGCCTTCGAGCGGATGTTCGAGCGCGACAAGGACGAGCTGCGCGGGATGGGGATCCCGGTGGAGACCGTCGTCAACGCCGGGGGCGAGGTCGAGGGCTACCGGATCCGGCGGGAGGACTACGCGCTGCCGCCGGTGCGGTTCAGCGCGGAGGAGCTCGCCGTGCTCGGCCTGGCGGCCCGGGCCTGGGAGCAGGCCAGCCTGGGCCCCGCCGCGGCCGCCGCCCTGCGCAAGCTCGAGGCGTCCGGGGGCGGCGTGGCCGCGCCGGACGGGCTGGGCGTCACGACCCGGGTGGCGCCGGCCGATGCGGCGTTCCTGCCGCTCAGCGCCGCCGTGCGCCACCGGCGCGAGGTCCGTTTCGACTACCGCCGTCCGGGCCAGGAGGAGGTCCTGACCCGCCGGGTCCACCCCTGGGGCCTGGTCTCGCGGCGGGGCCGCTGGTACCTCGTCGGGTTCGACCTCGACCGCGACGCCGAGCGCGTCTTCCGGCTGTCCCGCATCGTGGGGACGCCGCGCCCCGTCGGCGACCCGGGGGCCTTCGACCTCCCCGCCGGCGTGGACCCGCGTGACCTCGTCGGCCGCGGGGGCGACCCTGACCGCGGGCCCGTGCGGGCCGTCGTGCGGCTGCGACCCGGGGCGGCCCACCGGCTCCGCCGCTGGGGCGCGCCGGGAGGAACCCGGCCGGCCGGCACCGAGGACGCCGTGGGCGAACCCGCCGCGGGGGCGCCCGCAGCCGGCGACCTGGTCGTGCTCGCCGGTGCCGACGAGGAGTCGCTGGCGGCCGAGATCGCGGCCGTGGGCGACGCGGCCGTGGTCGTGTCCCCGGCCGAGGTCCGCGCGGCGGTGCTGCGCCGCCTGCGACACGTGCGCGACGCCCACGCACCGGGAGCGCACTCGTGACCGGCCGAGACACCCGAGGCGGACCGCCGACGGTCCCGGCCGCAGCGGAGCAGCTGTCCCGGCTGCTGGCGCTGGTGCCGTGGCTCAGCGCCCACGACGGGGTGACGGTCGCGGAGGCGGCCGAGCACTTCGGCGTGACTCCCGACCAGCTCGAGCGGGACCTGTGGCTGCTCGTCGTCACCGGGCTGCCCGGCCACCTGCCGGACCAGCTGGTGGACATCCAGTTCTGGGACGACGGGGGACGGATCCACGTCCTGGATCCGCAGACCCTGGGCCGGCCGCTGCGGCTGTCGCCGGACGAGGCCATGGCGCTGCTGGTCGGGCTGCGGCTGCTGGCGCAGGTGCCTGGCGACCACGACCGGGCCGCGCTCGCGTCCGCCACGGCCACGCTGGAGCGCGCGGCGGGGGACGCCGCCCACGGCAGTGCCCGGGTGCAGGTGAGCGTCGAGAGCCCGGACGTGGCGTCCGGGCCGGTGGAGCAGGCCGTGCGGGAGCGCCGCGCGCTGCGGCTGCGCTACCTCGGCGGGGCGCGCGACGAGGTCACCGAGCGGGTCGTGGACCCGCTGCGGATCCTGGTGGTGGGGGACCGGCCGTACCTGGTGGGGTGGTGCCGTCGGGCCGGGGCGGTGCGTACCTTCCGCCTCGACCGGGTGCTCCACGCCGAGGTGCTGGCCGAGCCGGCAGCGCCCCCGCCGGACGCCGCAGTGCGATCCGTCGAGCCCGGGGGCCTGCGCCCCGAGGACGCGACGGTCGTGACCGTCGAGCTGCGGCCGGAGGCGCGCTGGGCGGCGGACCAGCCGGCCGCCCTGTCGGCCGAGGAGACCCCGGACGGGAGTCTGCGGGTCCGGTTCGCGGTCGGCGACCCGGCCTGGATCGTGGGCCAGGCGCTGCGCTGGGGCGGCGCCGGGCGGGTCGTCGCGCCCCCCGAGGTCGTCACGGCGGTCCGGGACGCAGCCGAGGCCGCGCTCGCCGGGTACGGGGATCCTCCGGACGGCTGACCCCGATCGGGACCGACGGCCCCACCTGCCGGCCGACCGGCCCCCGGACCCTCCGGCGCTCAAGTCACCACCCGAGCCCTGCCGATGCACTCAGCGGTTCGAGCAGCACGACATTCGAGCAGCACCGCGGACGCAGGGAACGAAGGTGAGGACGATGACCACCATCAAGGCCACCTGCCCCCTCTGCGGGGACGTGGACCTCGCCCCCCGTGACGTCCGGGTCGTCGATGCCCTCACCGCCGGCTGGGCCAGCTACGAGTTCACCTGCCCGCAGTGCCAGGAGCTCGTGCACAAGGGTGCCGACGCCGAGGTCGTGCAGCTGCTCGCCGGCGCCGGGGTCCGGGTCGACCACCTCGACATCCCCGCCGAGGCCCTCGAGCCGCACGACGGGCCGCCGATCGGATACGACGACGTCCTCGACTTCGTGCTGCACCTCGGCATCGTCGACGCCCTGGCGTCGGTGGTCGCCGCCGAGATCCGCGCCTGAGCCGCCCGAAGGCCATCCCGGACCGTCGTCCCCCGCGAACCACCGCCCCCGCCGCGTCCCGACGGGGGCGGTGACGTGTCCGGACCGGCCGCCGCGGCGACGTCTCCTAGGTCACACCGAGGATCCGTCGTACTCTGGGGTTCGCGCCCGCACCGGCGGGTGCCCACGGCAGCGCCGCACCGGCGCTGCGACACGGGTTCGGGACCGGACCCACGACCCCTGCGCCGACCCCGGCGCGTGACCGCGGAGGCTGCCCGACCATGCGACTGCCCCAGGGCTGGGAGTGGCTGATCATCGTCCTGCTCATCGTGCTGCTGTTCGGCGCCAAGCGCCTGCCGGACGCCGCCCGGGGGCTGGGACGGTCGCTGCGCATCTTCAAGGCGGAGACCAAGGGCCTGGCCGAGGACACCAAGAACGCCGCCAAGGAGGACGCCACCGGTGCTGACGAGACCCCGGCCGTGACGGCCGCGGACAAGCCGGCCGTGACCGCGGAGGCGCAGCCCGCCCCGCACGCCGCTCCGGCGCAGCCCGCGCAGCCCGCGGCCGAGGCAACCGCGGCGCCCGCGGAGCAGCGCGCCGAGGGCTGAACCCCGACCCGCGTCCGGCCGAGCCCGCCCTGCTGGACCGGTCGCCCGGCCGTGCCACCGGGACCCGCACCACTGACCGCCCCGACCCTTCCCGCCCCGACCCTTCCCGCCCCGAGCCGACCATGACCGGACGTCCGTGACCGCCACCGAGGAGACCGCCAAGGGCGGCCGCCGTCGCTCCCCGCGCGACGACCAGGGCTCGATGACCCTGGTCGAGCACCTGCGCGAGCTGCGGACGCGGCTGGTCAAGGCCGGCCTGGCCATCCTCGTCGGCATGGTCGTCGGGTGGATCTACTACCCGCAAATCTTCAGCTTCCTCAGCCAGCCGTTCGAAGCGGTGATCGAGCAGGCCCGCGCCGAGGGCCGCGACGTCACCCTGGCCCTCACCGGTGTCGCCGACCCGTTCGTCCTGCAGATCCAGATCTCCGCCTTCGCCGGGCTCGTCCTGGCCGCGCCCGTGTGGCTGTACCAGCTGTGGCGCTACGTCACCCCGGGTCTGCACCGCAACGAGAAGAAGTGGGCGTACGTCTTCGCCGCGGTCGCGACGCCGCTGTTCGCCGCCGGCGTCGTGATGGCGTACGTGGTGCTGCCCTACGGCCTGCAGATCCTCTTCGGCTTCACGCCCGACGGTGTCGAGAACATCGTCTCGGTCGACAAGTACCTGTCGTTCTTCATCCGCACCGTGCTGATCTTCGGCGTCGGCTTCCTGCTGCCGCTGCTGGTCGTGATGCTGAACTTCGCCGGCGTGCTGTCGGGCCGCAAGCTGATCTCGTGGTGGCGCGGGATCATCGTGGGCGTCTTCATCTTCGCCGCCATCGCGACCCCGACCGGGGACCCGGTCAACCTGATGCTGCTGGCCGGTCCGATCCTGCTGCTGGTCGCAGCGGCTGTCGGCATCTCGCTGCTCAACGACCGGCGACGGGCCAAGCGCCGCGGCGCCGAGCCGTCGTACGAGACGTGGGAGGACGACGAGGCGTCGCCGATGCCGGTGGTCGACCTCGACCCGGCCGACGACCTGCCCTCGGCCCTCGACGACGATCCCGAGCCGGGGCCGGACGCCCGCTGACGCTAGGGTGCCCGGCCATGAGTGCTCGGGTGGCCCTGCTGGTGAACCCCACCTCCGGCCGCGGTCGCGGCGGCCGGCTGGCCCCCGTGGCCGCGCGTCGCCTCCTCGATCGCGGCGTCGATGTCACCGTCCACGTGGGAGCGTCCCCCGCCGACATGGAGCGGCTGGCCCGGGAGGCGGTGGCCGACGGGGTCGACGCGGTGGTGGCCTGCGGCGGCGACGGCACCGTCAACCTGGTGCTGCAGGCGGTCGCGGGCACGCAGACCCCGCTGGGCATGGTCCCCGTCGGCACCGGGGACGACAACGCCCGCACCATGGGCATCCCGCTGGAGGACCCTGCCGCGGCGGCCGACGTGGTCGCCGACGGGTTCGTCCGCACGGTGGACGCCGCGACCGTCGAGTCCGCCGACGGCACCCGGCGCTGGTTCGTCGGGGTGCTCAGCAGCGGCTTCGACTCCAACGTCAACGAGCGCGCGAACCGCATCTCCTGGCCCAAGGGCCAGGCCCGCTACATGGTGTCCATCCTGGGCGAGCTGCGGACGTTCCGGCCGGTGGACTACCGGGTCGTGCTCGACGACGAGGAGTTCGTCGGGCGCGGCATGCTGGTGTCGGTCGGCAACGGCATCAGCTACGGCGGCGGGATGAAGGTGTGCCCGGGCGCCGTCGTGGACGACGGGCTGCTGGACCTCACCTGGCTGCACGAGGTCGGCAAGGGCACGTTCCTCAAGGTCTTCCCCAGCGTGTTCAAGGGCACCCACGTGGACCACCCGTCGGTGACGACGCACCGGGGCCGGCGGGTCCGGATCGAGGCGGACGGGCAGATCGCCTACGCCGACGGGGAGCGGATCGGTCCGCTGCCGATCGAGGTCGAGGTGCACCCCGGCGCGCTGCGCGTCCTGGTCCCGCGACCGACGAGCTGAGGGCCTAGCCTGCGGGTATGACGTCGCCGGCGGAGCGGTACGCCGCGTCGCGGCGACGGGCCCGCGAGCAGGCCACCGAGCTGCACGCGTTCCGGTCCCTGTACCCGTTCGAGCTCGACGACTTCCAGGTCGAGGCCTGCCGCGCGCTGGAGGACGGCCGCGGGGTCCTGGTGGCCGCGCCGACCGGGTCCGGCAAGACGGTCGTGGGCGAGTTCGCCGTGCACCTGGCGATCGCGTCCGGCACCAAGTGCTTCTACACCACCCCGATCAAGGCGCTGTCCAACCAGAAGTTCCACGACCTGGTCGAGCGCTACGGCCCCGAGCGCGTGGGCCTGCTCACCGGTGACAACACGATCAACGGGGAGGCCCCGGTCGTCGTGATGACGACCGAGGTGCTGCGCAACATGCTCTACGCGGGCTCCCTCACGCTGTCCGGGCTGTCGTACGTCGTCATGGACGAGGTGCACTACCTGGCCGACCGCTTCCGCGGGGCGGTATGGGAGGAGGTCCTCATCCAGCTGCCCGAGCACGTCGCCGTGGTCGCGCTGTCCGCCACGGTCAGCAACGCCGAGGAGTTCGGCGACTGGCTGCGCACCGTGCGCGGCGACACCGAGGTCGTGGTCGAGGAGCACCGCCCGGTGCCGCTGTGGCAGCACGTGATGGCCGGCCCCCGGCTGTACGACCTGTTCGTCGACGACGAGCAGACCCGGGTCAACCCCGAGCTGGTGCGCCTGGCCCGCGACGAGCAGCGCGCCGACAAGATGCGCGACGTACGGCCCCAGCGCGGTCGGCGGAGGCTACGCGGACCCAACACGCCGTCGCGGGTCGAGGTCGTGGAGCGACTGGGCCGGGAGGGCCTGCTGCCGGCGATCGTCTTCATCTTCAGCCGGGCCGGCTGCGACGCGGCGGTGCGGCAGTGCCTCGCCGCGGGGCTGCGGCTGACCGACGGACGCGAGCGGGACCGGATCCGCGCGATCGCCGAGCAGCGCTGCGTCGACCTGGCCCGCGAGGATCTGGCGGTCCTCGGCTACGGCGAGTGGCTCGACGGTCTCGAGCGCGGCATCGCCTCGCACCACGCCGGGCTCCTCCCGACGTTCAAGGAGGTCGTCGAGGAACTGTTCCAGGAGGGCCTGATCAAGGTCGTGTTCGCGACCGAGACGCTGGCCCTGGGCATCAACATGCCGGCGCGCTCGGTCGTGCTGGAACGGCTGATCAAGTGGAACGGCGAGGCGCACGTCGACATCAGCGCGGGGGAGTACACCCAGCTCACCGGGCGGGCGGGGCGCCGCGGGATCGATGTCGAGGGCCACGGGATCGTGGTCTGGTTCCCCGGCCTGGACCCCGGCAGCCTGGCCGGCCTGGCGTCGACGCGGACGTACCCGCTCCGGTCGTCGTTCCGGCCCTCGTACAACATGGCGGTCAACCTGGTCGCCCAGCTCGGCCGGCACGCCGCCCGCGAGGTGCTGGAGACGTCGTTCGCCCAGTTCCAGGCCGACCGCGCCGTCGTGGGGCTGGCCGCCCAGGTGCGCCGCAACGAGGAGGCGCTGGAGGGCTACCGCGAGGCGATGAGCTGCCACCTCGGCGACTTCGAGGAGTACGCGCGGCTGCGCAACGAGCTCAGCCAGCGGGAGCGGGAGCTGTCCAAGCACGGCGCGGCGCAACGGCGGTCCCGGGTCGCGGACTCGCTGGTGGCGCTGCGCCCCGGCGATGTGGTGTTCCTCCCGTCCGGTCGCCGTACCGGTCCGGTCGTGGTCGTGGACCGCGGGTTCGACGAGCGCAGCGGCGAGGCCCGGCCGCTGGTCGTGACGCTCGACCGGCAGCTGCGACGGGTCACGGCCGAGGAGCTGTCGGCGCCGCTGGAGTCGGTGCTGCACCTGCACCTGGGCCGCAGCTTCAGCGCCCGGTCGGCCACCGCCCGCCGGCACCTGGCGCAGCAGTTGCGCGACCGGACCCACGGGATGCACCCGCCCAAGCGCGGCCGCACCCCGTCGACGGCCGCGGACGACCAGGTGATCCGCGACCTGCGCAACGCCCTGCGGCACCACCCCTGCCACGGCTGCGACCAGCGGGAGGACCACGCGCGCTGGGCCGAGCGCTACTACCGGCTCGAGCGCGACACCGCCGCCCTGGTGCGCCGGGTGGAGAGCCGGACCAACACCATCGCCCGGCAGTTCGACCGGGTGTGCGAGGTGCTGCACGAGCTGGGCTACCTCAGCTCCGACGGCGACGACGCGGTGGTCACCGAGCCGGGACGCACCTTGATGCGGCTGTACGGCGAGTCCGACCTGCTGGCCGCGGAGTGCCTGCGGACCGGGCCGTGGGACGGCCTGGGTCCCGCCGAGCTGGCCTGCGTCGCGGCGGCGCTGGTGTACGAGGGACGGGGCGACGACGACGAGGGGCCGCCCCGGCTGCCGGGCGGCCGGGTCCGCGAGGTGCTGCACGAGATGGTCTCGCTGTGGGGGGACCTGGACGACCTGGAGAAGCGGCACCAGTTGTCGTTCCTGCGCGAGCCCGACCTCGGCTTCTGCTGGGCGGCGCACCGGTGGGCGTCCGGGGCCCGGCTGGAGTCGGTGCTGCTGGAGTCCGCGCTCACCCCCGGCGACTTCGTCCGCTGGTGCAAGCAGGTCATCGACGTGCTCGGCCAGATCGCCGACGCGGCCGGCGCGGACACCCGGCTGCGCGAGACCGCGCACGCCGCCGCCGACCGCGTCACCCGCGGCGTGGTCGCCTACTCCTCCGTCGGCTGACCCGCGCCCCCGTCTCCCGCGCCCGTGCGCCCCGGGCCCCGCACACCTGACGCCTTACTGCTCCGCGAGTGCTCGCTCGTGGGGGTTTCGGGACCGTCCCGAAACCCCCACGAGCGAGCACTCGACGGGGAGCAGCGAAGGCCGTGCGCTCCCTCGGCGCCCGGCGCCCCGCGCCCGGCGCCCCGCGCTCGGCGCGCGGTGGCGCGTCAGGCGCCGGCAGCGAGGGCGGCGAGGACGCGGGAGACGCTCCCGCCCAGGCCCCAGCGCTCCGCCAGGGCGCCCAGCAGGTCCGGGTCGGGCGGGGCGGACGGCAGCCGTGCGTCGTGCTCCGGAAGGGCGACGTCGGTGGCCACGCGCACCACCGGCTCCGCCCGTTCCAGGTAGTCCGCGGCGGCCAGCAGGGCGGCGCGTACCGCCGGTGTCATCGGGCGGACGCTGGTCGGGTCGGCCGCCACCGCGCGGACCCCCGCGAGATCACCGAAGGCGTCGACCAGCCGGGCCGCGGTCTTCTCCCCGACCCCGCGGACGCCGGGAAGCCCGTCGGACGCGTCACCCCGGAGCACCGCGAAGTCGGCGTACACGGCCGGGTCGACGCCGTACCGCTCGCGCACGGCCGGGCCGTCCAGCTCCTGCCACTTCGGCATCCCGCCCGCCACGGTGTACAGCACCGCGACCCCTCGGTCGTCGTCCACCACCTGGAACAGGTCCCGGTCCCCGGTCACCACCAGTGTCGGCCCGGCGGCGGTGGCGGCCAGGGTCCCGATCACGTCGTCGGCCTCGTACCCCGGAGCACCGACGCGGGCGATGCCCAGAGCGGCCAGCACGTCGACGATGACGGGGACCTGCGGGGAGAGCGTGTCCGGCACCTCCTCCGTGCCGTCGCCCGAGCCCTCGTCGAGCGAGCCGTCCAGCGGCGCACCGGTGTCGGGGTCCACCCCGCCGAGCACGCGATGACCCTTGTACGACGGGACCAGGTCGACCCGCCACTGCGGGCGCCAGTCGTCGTCCCAGCAGCACACCAGCCGCTCGGGGCGGTACGTCTCCACCAGCCGGGCGATCGTGTCCAGCAGGCCCCGGACCGCGTTGACCGGGGTCCCGTCCGGCGCCGTCATCCCCTCCGGCACCGAGTAGTACGCGCGGAAGTACAGCGACGCGGTGTCGAGCAGCAGCAGGCTCCGGGCGGTCACGGCGCCATGCTGCACCAACGCGACACCGCGGCAGGGCTCGGCTCCGGATACGGTGCGCCGGTGACCAGCGCCTCCGCCGCCCCGACGCACCCGCCCGTCTCCGACCTCAGGGACCGACTGGCCCGCGCGGCATCGCACGCCGCCGACCGTGGCGTCGACGCGCTGCTCGTCACGCCGGGCCCGGACCTGCGCTACCTGACCGGCTACGACGCGATCCCGCTGGAACGGCTCACCTGCCTGGTGCTGCCGGCCACCGGCGACCCGGTGCTGGTGGCGCCCGGCCTGGAGAAGGCGGCCGCCCTGGCCAGCCCGGTGGGGGAACTGGGGCTGGAGGTCGCCACCTGGGGCGAGATCGACGACCCGTATGCCCTCGTCGCGAGCATGGTGCGCACCGGCTCCGTGGTGGGCCTGGACAACCACATGTGGGCCGAGAAGGTGCTGGCGCTGGCCGCCGCCATGCCGGAGGTCCGGCAGACCCTCGCCGGTGAGGTGCTGCGCGAACTGCGCATGCGCAAGAGCCCGGACGAGGTGGCGGCACTGCTCCGGGCCGGCGAGGCCATCGACCGGGTGCACGCCCAGGTGCCGGAATGGCTGCGCGCCGGACGGACCGAGCGCGAGGTCGGGCAGGACATCGCCGACGCGATCCTGGCCGCGGGGCACGTACGGGTCGACTTCGTCATCGTGGGCAGCGGCCCCAACGGCGCCAGCCCGCACCACGAGCTCAGCGACCGGGTGATCCAGCCCGGGGACCCGGTGGTCGTCGACATCGGGGGGACCATGCCGGACGGCTACTGCAGCGACGAGACCCGCACCTACTCGGTCGGGGAGCCGCCCGCGGACTTCCTCGCGTACTACTCCGCCCTCGAGGCCGCGCAGGCGGCGGCGGTCGCCCACGTACGACCGGGCGTCACCTGCGAGAGCGTCGACGCGGTGGCCCGCGACGCCCTCACCCGGGCCGGGTACGGCGAGCGGTTCATCCACCGCACCGGGCACGGCATCGGCCTGGAGACGCACGAGGAGCCGTACATCGTGGCGGGCAACACGCTGCCGATGGAGGAGGGCTTCGCGTTCAGCGTCGAGCCGGGCGTCTACCTCGAGGGCCGGCACGGCGCCCGGATCGAGGACATCGTCGTCTGCGGCCCGGACGGTCCGGTGCTGATGAACCAGCGGCCCCGCGGCCTGGTCGTCGTCTGACCGCAAACCCCCCGTCCCGGGGCGCCGGGAACCCTAGGGTTCGTGGCGTGGAAGAGCTGGACCGCGAGATCGTCCGCCTGCTGACCTCGGACGGTCGGATGTCGTACACCGACCTGGGCCGGGCCACCGGCCTGTCGACGTCTGCGGTGCACCAGCGGGTACGTCGGCTGGAGCAGCGTGGTGTCATCCAGGGCTACACGGCCGTCGTCGACCCCGATGCGCTGGGCCTGCCGCTGACGGCCTTCGTCTCGATCAAGCCGATCGACCCGTCGGAGCCCGACGACGCCCCCGAGCGGCTGCGCGAGGTGCGGCACATCGAGGCCTGCCACTCGGTCGCGGGTGACGAGAGCTACATCCTCAAGGTGCGGGTCGCGTCGCCGGCGGACCTGGAGGCGCTGCTCGCCGAGATCCGCGCCACCGCGAACGTGTCCACCCGGACCACGGTCGTCCTGTCCACGCCGTACGAGAACCGCCCCCCGCACGCCTGAGCCGTCGGTGAGCGAACCCGGGCCGCCGACGCGGCGCACCCTGTTCCGCGGGGGACACGTGTACTCCCCGGCCGACCCGTTCGCGACCGCGATGCTCGTCGACGGCGACCGGGTCGCGTGGATCGGCGAGGACGGTGCGGTCGACGCGCACCGGGACGCGGTGGACGTGGTCGTCGACCTCGACGGCGCACTGGTCACCCCGGCCTTCGTCGACGCGCACGTCCACGCCACGTCCACCGGGCTCGCGCTCACCGGCCTGGACCTGACGGGCGCGTCCTCCCTCGCGCAGGCGCTGGACCTGCTGGAGCGGCACGCCCGGGCGGCCCGAGGGCACCACGTGCTCGGCCACGGCTGGGACGAGACCCGCTGGCCCGAGGGACGCCCGCCGACCCGCCAGGAGCTGGACCGCGCCTCGTACGGGAGCGTCGTCTACCTCACGCGCATCGACGTGCACTCGGCGGTCGCCTCCTCGGCGCTGCTGGCGGCGCTGCCGGAGATCCGCGGGCTGGACGGGTACGACGACTCCGGCCTGCTCACCCGCGCCGCGCATCACGCCGCGCGGGCCGAGGCCCTCGCGACCGTGTCGCCCGCGCAGCGGGAGGCCGCCCAGCGGGCTGCGCTGGACCGGGCCGTGGCGTTGGGGATCGGCAGCGTCCACGAGATGGCCGGGCCCGACATCAGCGGGGAGGACGACCTGCGCGCCCTGCTGGCGCTCGCGGCCGAGGGCGGCGGCCCGGACGTCGTCGGCTACTGGGGCGAGCTGCACGGTGTCGAGCGGGCGCTGGCGCTGGGGGCCCGCGGTGCGGCGGGGGACCTGTTCGCCGACGGCGCGCTGGGCTCGCACACGGCCTGCCTGCGGTCGCCGTACGCCGACGACGACACCTGGGGGGCGGCGTACCTCGACGTCGCCGACGTACGCGAGCACGTCGCCGCCTGCACCCGCGCCGGGCTGCAGGCCGGGTTCCACGTCATCGGGGACGCCGCCGCGGACACCGTGGTCGCCGGGCTGAGCGCCGCCGCGGAGGAGGTCGGCGCCGACGCGGTCCGCGCCCGCGGCCACCGGCTGGAGCACGTCGAGCTGCTCGCGGACGACCACCTGCGGGTCCTGGCCGACCTCGGGGTCTACGCCAGCGTGCAGCCGGTCTTCGACGCACTGTGGGGCGGTCCCGACGGCATGTACGTCCAGCGGCTCGGCGCCGACCGCGCCGCGACCATGAACCGGTTCGCCGACATGGCCGCCGCCGGGGTGGCGCTCGTCCTCGGCTCCGACGCCCCGGTCACCCCGCTCGGCCCCTGGGAGGCGGTCCGGGCAGCCGCGTTCCACCACACTCCGACGCAGCGGCTCAGCGTCCGCGCGGCCTTCGCCGCCCACACCCGCGGCGGCTGGCGGGCGGCGGGCGTCCCCGACGGGGGAGTCCTCGTGCCCGGGGCGGCCGCCACGTACGCCGTCTGGCGGGCCGGCGACCTGGTCGTGCAGGCACCCGATGCGCGGGTCGCGGCCTGGTCGACCGACCCCCGCTCCGGCACGCCCGGGCTGCCGGACCTCACGCCCGGCGTCCCGGCGCCGGCATGCGCGCGCACCGTCGTCCGCGGTCGACAGGCGTACGACGACGGCAGCCTCGTGGGTCGGGCCTGAGCCGTGGAGCTGCCGCTGATCGTCCTGGTCGCGCTGCTGATCGTCGGCTTCGGGCTGGCGGCGGAGCGACTCCAGCACTGGCAGGTCACGGCGCCCCTGGCGTTCACCGCGGCCGGGTTCCTGGTCGGGTGGCGCACCGACGCCGGTGTCGCCTTCGACCACGAGGGCATCAAGCTGCTGGCCGAGGTCACCCTCGTGCTGATCCTGTTCCACGACGCCTCGCAGGTGCGGGTGTCCCAGCTGCGCCACGACGCCGCGCTGCCCGCGCGACTGCTGCTCGTGGGCTTCCCGCTCACCGTGCTGGTCGGCACCGGCCTGACCGCGTGGCTGCTCCCCGCGGGCGGGGTGTGGGCGGCCCTGCTCATCGGGGCCGCGCTGGCTCCGACCGACGCCGGGCTGGGCGCCGCGACCGTCCTGAACCCCGCGGTGCCGGTGCGCGTCCGGCGCACGCTGAACGTGGAGAGCGGGCTCAACGACGGCCTGGCGACCCCGGTGGTGATCTTCGCGATCGTGGCGCTCGCGGGGGAGGAGGGGCTCGGGCCGGGGGTGAGCGTCCTGTCCGCGGCGCGGGAGCTCTCCCTCGGCCTGGTCGTCGGCATCGTGCTCGCCTGGCTGGGCGCCCGGCTGTTCCGCGCCAGCAGGTCGCACCGGTGGAGCACCGCGGAGTCGCGCTCGTTCGCCGTGCTCGCCCTCGCGATCCTGTGCTGGGGCGCGGCGCTGCTGATCGAGGGGAACGGCTTCATCGCAGCCTTCGTCGGCGGCCTGGTCTTCGGCAGCCTGGTCCCGCACCCGGACGGCGAGCAGGACCCCGAGGTGTTCGTCGAGCGGGTGTCCCTGCTCACCGGCATCGGCGTGTGGCTGCTGTTCGGCGCGGTCGGGGTGCCGCTGGCCATCGAGCTGTTCCAGTGGCAGTACGTCGTGCTGGCGGTGCTGCTGCTCACGGTGGCCCGCGCCGTGCCGGTCGCCCTCTCGCTCCTGGGGAGCGGCCTGCGGTGGCCCACGATCGCGTTCCTCGGGTGGTTCGGCCCGCGCGGGCTGGCGTCCCTGGTCTTCCTGCTGCTCGCCGCGGAGGAGCTGCAGCCCGAGCCCCCGCTGGCCGACGCCGCCGGCGTGATCACCGTGACCGTCCTGCTCAGCGTGGTGCTGCACGGGGTCACCGCGTCCCCGCTGGCGACCCGCTACGGGGCGTGGGCCGCGCGGACGGAGGCCCCGATCCTGCGCGAGTCCGCCACCGAGCCCCGGTCGCGTCGCTGGACCCTCGGGCCGTCCTGAGCGGGGGCCGCGGGCGGGTCGCGGGTTAGGGTCCGCTGCATGGAGCGACGGCGACCGACGGGGGCGGTCCTCGTCGTCGTCCGGCTGGCCGTGAGCGCGGTCAGCGGCGTGGCGCTCGCGCTCGCGTTCCCCCCGTACGACCTCACCTGGCTGGCGGTGCCCGCGGTCGCCGGGCTCACCTTGGCCGTGCGCGGCACCCGGCCGTGGTTCGCCGCCGTCCTCGGCCTGGTCACCGGTGTCCTCTTCTTCGGCAGCCTGGTCCAGTGGCTGTCGGTGGTGGGAACCGACGCCTGGCTGCTCCTGACGGCCTACTGCTCCCTGTGGATCGCCCTGGTGGGTGCCGGCACGGCGCTGCTGCAGCGGCTGCGCGGGTGGCCGCTGTGGGTCGCCACCCTGTGGGTGCTGCAGGAGGCGCTGCGCGACCGGGTGCCGATGGGGGGTTTCCCCTGGGGCCGGCTGGCGTACGCCCAGACGGAGACGGCGCTCACGCCGTACGCGGCCCTCGCCGGTGCGCCGCTGGTGACCTTCGCCACCGCGCTGGCGGGGGCGCTGCTGGCGTACGCGCTGCTGCGGCTGACGGTCCCCGACGGTGCCGGGCCGTCGCGCTGGCTGCGTCCTTCGGCCGCCCTCGCCGGCATCCTGCTGCTACTGGTCGCGTCGCGGCTCGTGCCGCTGCCGACCAGCGGGGAGACCGCAGACGGGCCGTCGTCGGCGGTGGTGGCCGTCGTCCAGGGGGACGTGCCGCAGACCGGCCTGGACGCCTTCGGCCAGCGACGTGCCGTCCTGGACAACCACGTCCGCGAGACCCTGCTGCTGGCCGAGCGGGTTGCCGCGGGCGAGGTCCCGCAGCCGGAGGCGGTCATCTGGCCGGAGAACGCCAGCGACCTCGACCCGTACGCGGTGCCGGAGGCGCGCGCCGCCATCGACGCCGCGGTCCGCGCGATCGGCGTCCCGGTCCTGGTCGGTGCCGTCGTGACCAACCCCGACGACCCCGCGACCGTGCTGAACGTGGGCATCGTGTGGGACCCGGTGACCGGTCCGGGGGAGCGCTACGCCAAGCGGCACCCGGTGCCCTTCGGTGAGTTCGTCCCGTTCCGGTCCGTGCTCTCCCGGTTCATCGACCGGTTCGACCGGGTGCCGCGGGACTTCGCGCCGGGCAACGGACCCGGGGTGCTGGACGTCGGTCCGGTGCGGGTCGGCGACGTCATCTGCTTCGAGGTCGCCTACGACACCGAGGTGCGCGACGCGGTGACCGCAGGCGGCCGGGTCCTGGTGGTGCAGACCAACAACGCGACGTACGGCCGAACCGGACAGCCGGAGCAGCAGCTGGCGATGTCCCGGCTGCGCGCGGTCGAGCACGGCCGGGCCGTCCTGGTGGCCGCCACCTCCGGCATCAGCGCGGTCATCGCCCCGGACGGGACCGTGGTCGCGTCGCTGCCCGAGTTCGTGGGCGGCAGCATCGTCCGCGAGGTGCCGCTGCGGGACACGCTCACTCTGGCCGACCGGGTCGGGGCGGTGCCGGAGGGGGTCGCGTCGCTGGTCGCCGTCGTGGCGCTGGTGCTGGCCTGGCGGCGTCGGGACGTAGGCTCGGGGGGTGACGGCGACGCCGTCGCCGTGGCCGTCGCCGAAGCCCCGCCGGGCCGGGACGCGCCCGTGACCGAGGACCCGGAGGCCCGTACCCGGTGAGCGACGCGCCTTCCGAGCCGCTGCCCGCCGTGCCCGTGCGTCCGCCGGTACGGCGACCGCTGGTCGTGATTCCCACCTACAACGAGCGGGACAACCTGGCGACGATCGTGCGCCGCACGCTCGAGGCGGAGCCGCGGGTCGACGTTCTCGTCGCCGACGACAACTCCCCGGACGGCACCGGCGACCTGGCCGACGCGATCGCCGCCGAGGAGCCGCGGGTGCACGTGATGCACCGGCTCGGCAAGGAGGGCCTGGGGGCGGCATACCTGGCCGGCTTCGCCTGGGCGCTGGAGCACGGCTACGACGCCGTCGTGGAGATGGACGCCGACGGGTCCCACCAACCCGAGCAACTGCCCCTGCTCCTGGCCGCGCTCGCCGACGCGGACCTCGTCCTCGGGTCCCGCTGGGTCCCCGGCGGGCGGGTGGAGAACTGGCCCCGGACCCGGGAGATCCTGTCCCGCGGCGGCAACCTCTACACCCGCCTGGTGCTCGACGTGCCGATGCGCGACGCGACCGGAGGGTTCCGGGCGTTCCGCGCCTCCACGCTGCGGGCGCTGGACCTGCACGGCGTGGCGTCGCAGGGCTACTGCTTCCAGGTGGACCTGGCCTACCGCGCGCACCAGCGCGGCCTGACCGTGGTGGAGGTGCCCATCACGTTCGTCGAGCGCCAGGTCGGCACCAGCAAGATGAGCCAGAAGATCGTGGCCGAGGCGCTGTGGCGGGTCACCGTGTGGGGAGCGGCCGACCGGCGGCGGCGCGTCCGGGCCTGGCGGGCGCGGCGGCGGGCCGCCCGAGCAGGAGCGGGGTGACGTCGTGGGAGGCCTGCTCGCGCTGATCGTGCTGGTGGTCTACCCGGTCACCGAGATCGCCGTGACGGTCTGGGTCGCCGGCATGGTGGGCTGGCTGGCGGTCCTGGGCATGTTCACCGTCGGCTTCTTCCTCGGCGGCCTGGTCATGCGGTGGGCCGGTGCGGCCGCAGCCCAGAGCCTGCGCTCCGCCAGCCGTACGGGAGAGCTGCCCGCGGGCGCGGTGGGCGACCACGCGCTGCTGTTCCTGGGCGGCCTCCTGATCGCGGTGCCCGGCTTCGTCACTGACGTGCTCGGCCTGCTGCTGGTCATCCCGCCCACCCGCTGGGCGGTCGCCTGGCTGGGCGGGCGCACGATCGGCCGGCGGCTACGAGCCCGCGGCTACTCCGTGGTGTCCGGGACGGCGCCTGACGGCACCCGCGTCACGCGGGTGGTGCCGGGGGACGTGATCGAGGGCGAGGTCGTCGAGGTCCACGACGACGAGCCGGGATCCGGCGGCGACGGGGCGTCCCCGCCGGACGACCCGCCCGGCCCGAGGCCGCTGCCACCGGCCTGAGCCCCCAGGCTGCGTGTCGCCCGAGCCTGCGTCGCCCGGGGGCCGTCGAGACCATCCCGGGACGCACGCGACCCCGTCCCAGGGGGAGCGGGGACGGGGTCGGCGGGGGTGCGGTGCGCGGCGTCCGGGCGGGGTCCCGGACGCCGGGGGCTACGCGCTCTTGCGACGGGGCTTCTCCCCGCGCTTGGCGCGCAGCAGGTCGAGTCGCTCGGTGAGGAGCTCCTCCAGGTCGTCGAGGGACCGCCGCTCGAGCAGCATGTCCCAGTGCGTGCGGGCCGGCTTGCCCGGCTTGGCCTCGGGCTGCACCCCGTCGCGCCGCAGCGCCAGGGAGCCGCAGCGGCACTCCCACGAGGCGGGGATGTCCTCGGCCTCGACCGAGAAGGGAACCGTCACCACGTGGCCCTTGGGGCAGTCGTAGGTGACGAGCTGCCGCTCGGCCAGCTCCACGTGCTCGTCGTTCTCGTAGCTGGTCGCGCCCAGGCGCGTCCCGCGCAGTGCACCGTCACCCATGTCGAGCCCTCCTCGCACCCGCCCAGCCGGGCAGGCGCCGTTCCTCGGGAATGTCCCTATA
This sequence comes from Candidatus Nanopelagicales bacterium, assembly GCA_041393815.1. NCBI lineage: Bacteria > Bacillati > Actinomycetota > Actinomycetes > Candidatus Nanopelagicales > Candidatus Nanopelagicales bacterium. Next base: position 227,116 of record JAWKJK010000003.1, read on the forward strand.
ACGCCGCTGACGCATGCGGTGTTCCCCGGGTTCCCGCCGGCCAACCCCGAACGGATGCATTCGGAGGCCGACTGTGACCCGGATCACAGCCCGGGCGGGCGCGGGGCGCGGGCAGGATAGCGGCCATGTCGCACCCAGCGGACCCCACGACCGACCCGGCCGGCCAGCCCCGGACCGGCCCACCGGACGTCGTGGTGCCCGCGCTGGCGCTCACCCGGGTCGGGATCGGGATCGGGCTGCTGGTGAGCCCGGTCGGCCTGGCCCGCGGCCTCGGCATCGACGCGGAGACGGCCCGGCGGGTGGGCTGGATGGCCCGGATGGCCGGGGCCCGGGAGGTCGCTCTCGGCCTGGGCTGCCTGCAGGCCTGGCGCCGCGGCGACGCCCTGGACGGATGGGTCGCCGGCCAGGCGCTCTCCGACGGGGTCGACGCGGTCGCCTTCGCGGTCACCGCCGCCCGTGGCGATGTGGGTCCGGTGCGCGGCTGGGCCCTGTCGCTGTTCGCCGCCTCCGGAGCGGTCGCCGAGGCCGTCACCGCGGCCCGGCTGCGTGCGACGCCCTGACGCGGCGTGCTCTGCGATGCGGGCGCGCCCCAGTGTCAGCTGCCGTCGAGCACCCAGGAACGGAACAGGGCGAGGTCGATGTTGCCCCCGGTCAGGACGGTGGCCACGGTCCGGCCGGCGAGGGCGTCGCGCTCAGCCACGATGGCGGCCAGCCCGGCGGCGCCGGCGCCCTCCGCCAGGTTGTGGGTGTCGGTCCACAGCGCTCGCACCGCGGTGGCCACCTGGTCGTCGTCGACCGTCACGATCCGTGCCACCCCGGCCCGGATGGTCTCGAAGGCCACCGGGTCGGGCACCCGGGTGGCCATCCCGTCCGCGTGCGTGGTGGCGTGGTCGGTGGTGACGACCCGGCCGGCCTCGAAGGACAGGGCGTAGGCCGGTGCGCCCGTCGACTGCACGCCGACGACCTCGCACGGCAGCCCCAGCACGTCGCGCACCCCGAGGACCCCGCAGATCCCGGAGCCGAGGCCGATGGGGACGTACACCACCTCCAGGCCGGGCTCCGCGCGGAACAGCTCCCAGGCGTACGTGGCGACGCCCAGGACCAGGTCGGGGGCGAACGACGGGGCGAATTCCAGCTCGCGGCTGTCGGCCAGCTCGGCCGCGTGCGCGCGGGCCTCGTCGAAGTCGTCGCCGTGCTCGACCAGGGTGGCGCCGAGGGCCCGCATGGCCGCGTTCTTCTCGGAGCTGTTGCCGTACGGGACCACGATCGTGACGGGGATGCCGTACCGGCGGCCGGCGTACGCCAGGGACTGGCCGTGGTTGCCGCGGGTCGCGGACACGACCCCCGGGACGTCCGGCCGCTCGCGGCGCAGCCGCTCCAGGAAGACCAGCCCGCCGCGCACCTTGAACGCCCCCGTCGGCGTGTGGTTCTCGTGCTTGACCACGACGCGGGCGCCGACGCGGTCGGCCAGCAGCGGCCAGGCGTACTGAGGCGTGGGGCCGAAGCTGTCGTAGACCACGGCGGCGGCCGCCTCGAGGTCGGCCGCGGTGAAGGGCGCTGCCACCACCGTCACACCACCGCGGGCTCGGGGTTGCCGGCCTCGCGGATCGCGCGCCGGATGTCCACCCGGGTGAGCACCAGTCCGCCGGCCACGAAGAACACCACGAGGGCGATGATCGCGGTGCGGTACGACCCGGTGACGTCCAGGGTGACGGCGAACAGGAAGGTGCCGATCCAGGACGTGCCGCGCTCGCTGATCTCGTACAGCGAGAAGTACTCCGCCTCCTGTGAGCGCGGGATCAGCTGGCTGAACAGCGAGCGGGACAGCGCCTGGCTGCCGCCGAGCACGAAGCCGATCAGGACGGCGAGCAGGTAGAACGGCACCGCCGACCCGGCGGGCAGGAAGTACGCGATGCCCACCACGATCGCCCACACGACCAGGCTGCCCAGGATGGTGCGCTTGGTCCCGAACCGGTACGCCAGCCGCCCCAGCGCGAGGGCGCCGATGAAGGCGACCAGCTGCACCACCAGGACCGCGGTGATGAGCGTGGTGTTGGACAGGTCCAGCTCCTCCGCGCCGTAGGTGGCCGCCAGCGCGATGACGGTCTGGATGCCGTCGTTGTAGAGCAGGTAGGCGAGCAGAAAGAGCAGGGTCATCGGGTAGCCGCGGGCCTCGCGGAAGGTGGTGGCCAGCTGGCGGAACCCGGCGGTGACCGCGGAGGCTCCCGTGGCCGCGTTGCGGGGCGGCCGGTCGCGCAGCCGGCGCAGCGGGATGATCGTGAACAGGGCCCACCAGGCGCCCGCGGACAGCAGGGAGATGCGTACGGCGTCGCCCTCGCTCACCCCGAGGGAGTCGCGCATGGTGTAGAGCACCAGGTTGGCGACGAGCAGCAGGCCGCCGCCGAGGTAGCCCAGCGCCCAACCGCGGGACGACACGGCATCGCGCTCGTCCGGGTCGGCGATGTCGGGCAGGAAGGAGTTGTAGACGACCACGCTGGCGCCGAAGGCCAGGTTGGCGACGACGAGCAGCGCGCCGCCGAGGTGGTAGTTGTCACCGGCGAGGAAGAACATCGACATCGTGGCCAGCGCGCCGACGTAGGCGAGGACGCCCATGACGAGCCGCTTGCGCGGCACCCGGTCGGCGATCGCGCCGACCAGCGGCAGCAGCAGCACCTGCAGCACGACGCTGATGCTCACGACGTACGGGAAGTAGGACTCCGCGCTCACCGAGAGGCCCAGCAGTGTCACGTCCCCGTCGACCGCGCCCGCCTCGGCCACGGAGGTGAGGTAGGGGCCCAGGAAGACCGTGACGACCGTGGTGGAGAACGCCGAGTTGGCCCAGTCGTAGAAGTACCAGCCGCGCTGCTCGCGCCGCCTCTCCGCGCCGGTGTCCGCGCCCGGCGGAGGGGCTACCGACGGTCCCTGACCGGTCACGCGCCGATCATGGCACCCACTGGCCGCGCTCCCGCAGCACCTCGCGCAACTGCGTCGGCCGGTCGGTCATGAGCCCGTCGACGCCGAGGTCGAGCAGACGGGTCATCGCGGCCGGGTCGTTGACCGTCCACACGTGCACCTGCAGCCCGGCCCGGTGCGCGGCGTGCACGAAGCGGCGGTCCACCAGGCGACGCGGGCCCACCCGCTCGGGCACCTGAGCGGCGGCCGCCCCGGGCGGGCGGCGGAAGCGCAGCCCGGCCTCCCGGGTGCTGGTCCGGGTCCGGGTGCGGTCCCGCCGCCGCGACGCGGTGAACAGCCGGGCCACCTCGGCCGGGGTCAGCGCCGTGGCCAGCCGCGGGCCCACCTCGCGTCGCACCGCATCGAGCCGGATCCCGCCGAAGCTGGTGGTGAGGACGCGGTCGACGGTGCCGGTTCGCCGCAGCACCTGCAGGAACGGGCCGACGCTGTGCGCCTCCTTCACGTCGATGTTGAACCGCACGTCCGGGTACTCCTCGAGCAGCTCCTCGAACAGCGGGATGGGCTCGGTGCCGTGGATGCGGGCCTGCCGTACGTCCGCCCACGGCAGGTCGCGGACGGTGCCCTCCCGGTCGGTGGTGCGGGACAGGGTCGCGTCGTGGAAGGCGATGCACACGCCGTCGCGGGTGGCCCGCAGATCGGTCTCGAGGTACCGGTAGCCGAGGTCGACGGCGTGCCGGAACGCGCGGGGCGAGTTCTCCGGCGCCTCCGCCGCGCCGCCGCGGTGGGCGAAGGCGATCGGACCGGGGTGGTCCAGCACCGGGTAGCGGTCGGGCACGGAGGGCAGCCTAGGCGTGGCGTGCCACCATCCTCGGATGGTGGACCGACCGGACGTGCTGACGCTCGCCGACGGGACCCTGGCCGTCGTGGTCCGGCCGTACGACCCCTCCTGGCCGGACGCCTTCGCGGCGCTGGCGACGGTCCTGCGCACGGCGCTCGTCGGTCGGCCCGCGGACCTCCACCACATCGGCTCCACCGCCGTCCCGGGCCTGGCGGCCAAGCCACGGCTGGACGTCCAGGTCTCGGTGCCGGACCTCGCGGCGGCGGACCAGTGCCTGGTGCTGCTCGCGGGCGGCCCGCTGGGGCTGGCGCGGAGCCCGGGGAACACCGACCGGCGCAAGCGGTTCCTGTCGTCGTCGGACCCGGTGCCGGTGAACGTGCACGTCCGGGTGCGTGGGGAGTTCAGCCAGCAGGCGGCGCTGCTGCTGCGGGACTACCTGCGCGCCGACGACGCGGCCCGTGACCGGTATGCGGGCGTCAAGCAGCGGCTGGCGGGGCGGGCCTGGGTCTCGGTGGACGCGTACGCCGACGCCAAGGGGGACGTGGTGTGGGCGCTGCTGCGGGAGGCGGACCGGTGGGCCGCGGGTATCGGCTGGACCCCGCCGCCCTCCGACGCGTAGCCGGGCAGGTGCTGCTCCGCCCGTGGCCCCGCACACCCGCGTTGTGGTGCCGGTTTCGCGAGCTACAGCTCGCGAAACCGGCACCACAACGCGGGTGTGCGGGGGAGCGGGATGGGACCTGGGCCCCTGGGCGTCGCGGGCGCGGCGGGCGCACGCTGGGCTGGTGAGACGGGTGGCCGTGGCATCGCTGAGCGTTGTGCTGCTGCTGCTCACCGCGGCCTGCGGGTCGGCGGTCTCGGAACCGTCCGCGGACCCGGGCGGATCGGGGACGTCGACCGTGGTGCCGGTCCCGAGCGGCGGTGCGAGCCTCCCGGGTGCCAGTTCCGGTCAGCAGGCCCTGGACTCGTTGGTCGCCGGGTTCGGGGACGAGAGCACCGCCACGGGGGTCGTGCTCCTCGCCGCCGACCGGGGGTACGTCCTGCCCCAGATCGTCGAGGCCGCCGTCGCCGGGCGGCTCACCGCTGACGGACAGGTCCAGGGGGCCGACGGGGTGACGGTGCCGCCGGACGGTGCGGCGAGCGACCTGCTGGTCGACGACCTCGCTGCGGTGCGGGTCGACCCGGCGTCATTGCGCACCGACCGGTCCACCTGGCCCGTCAGCGAGGTGGTCCGACGACTCGAGGAGTCCGGCCGCGATCACGGCCCGCTCATCCTGGTGCTCGGTCTGCTCGACTCCGGGTACGACGCCGAGCAGATCACCCTCGCGCTGATGGCGGACGGCGCGACCCGGTTCGACGAACGGAGCTTCGGATACCAGTTGCTCGATGCCGAGGGCGGCGTCGTCGTCCCCGCGGGCCCATCGCTGGGAATCATGCGCGAGGCGCTGGCCGACGTCCTCGGCATCACGCCGGAGCCCCCGGGATCCGCGACCGGTTCGGGTGGGACGGCCACCACGCCGCCCGAGGCGCAGTTCGCCGACCTGGTCCGCCGAGCGGCGGGCGAGTACCTGCTCACCGAGGACCTGGCCGCCACGTTGCTGAACCTGCCCGGTGTCCAAGGAGTGGAGTCCACCGAGGGCAGCCTCACCGTCACACCGGAGGCGCAGGTGAGCGGGGGGTTCTCGTACACGCTGACGGGGACCTCCCAGTTCGGTGCGTCCTCGTGGTCGATCGCCGTCCTGCTGCCGACCAGCGCGCTCGAGCCCCTCGACGACGGGCTCACGTTCTCGGTGGTGGCGCAGGTCGACGAGCCCGCGCCCGGCGGGGGTGTGCGGCGGGTCGAGCAGCCGGCGACCGGGTACGTCGACGTCGACCTCGGCCTGATCACGGTGACGTTCGCCGGGGACTTCGACGTGACCTTCCAGCGCTGAGCGCGCCAAAGCCGCAACACGCCCCCGATTGTTGTGGTGCCGGTTGCGCGAGCTACAGCTCGCGCAACCGGCACCACAACGCAGGGTTCACGGGGTGTGCGGCGCGGGACCGAGACACCGGGGCTGAGCGGGGCGGGGGAGTCGACGGATCAGAACAGGCCCACGACCGAGCCGTCGTCGGCGAGGTCGATCCGCTCCGCCGCGGGGTGCGACGGGAGACCCGGCATCAGCCTCATCTCGCCGCAGACCGCGTACAGGTAGCCCGCACCGGTGCACGCCTTCACCTCGCGGACCGGCAGCCGCCAGCCGCGCGGCGCCCCCTTGAGCGCCGGGTCGTGCGACAGCGACAGGTGCGTCTTGGCCACGCACACGGGCAGGTCGCCCCAGCCCAGCCGCTGGTAGCGGTCCATCTGCCGCTCGGCCGCCGGGGCCAGGTCGATGCCGTCGGCGCCGTACACCTCGGTCGCGATCCGCGACAGGGCGTCGCGCGATGGAGTGCCCACGCCGTACAGCGGGACGAACGTCGACGGCTGCTCGCAGGCCTGCTCCACGGCGTCGGCGAGGGCGAGCGCGCCCTTGCCGCCGTCGCGTACGTGGGTGCTCGGTGCGGCGACCACGTCCATCTCGGCGCACAGCCGCACGACCTCGGCGACCTCGCCGGGGTGGTCGGTGGGGAACACGTTGATGGCGACCACCGGCTGGACGCCGAACCGCCGCAGGATGTCGATGTGCGCGGCCAGGTTCGCGGCACCTGCGCGGACCTCGTCGGGCCGGTCGTCGAGCATCTCCGCCGGCAGCGGCTTGCCCGGCACGATCCGGTGCCGGCCCGACTGGGACTTCATCGATCGGATCGTGGTCACGACAACGGCAGCGTCCGGGGCAAGTCCGGAGGCGCGGCACTTGACGTCGAAGAAGCGCTCGGCGCCCATGTCGGAGCCGAACCCGGCCTCCGTGACCACGTAGTCGGCCCGGGTCGAGGCGATCAGGTCGGCGATCACGGACGAGTTGCCGGTGGCGATGTTGCCGAACGGGCCGGCGTGCACCAGCACGGGCTGCCCCTCGAGGGTCTGCATCAGGTTGGGGCGCAGCGCATCCTTGAGCAGCACCGCCATGGCACCGGCGACGCCGAGGTCGTCAGCGGAGATCGGTTCTCCGCCCGCGGTGAAGCCGACCACGATCCGCCCTAGCCGCACCCGCAGGTCCTGCAGCGACCGGGCCAGGGCGAGGACCGTCATGACCTCGCTGGCGGCGGTGATGTCGAAGCCGGTTTGCCGAGGTACGCCGTCGACTCGCTCGCCGAGGCCGATGACGATGTTGCGCAGTGCGCGGTCGTTGATGTCGAGCACCCGTCGCCAGGTGATCTCGCGCAGGTCCAGCCCGAGCCGGTTGCCCTGGTGCAGGTGGTTGTCGACCACAGCGGCGAGCAGGTTGTGGGCGGCTGTCACCGCGTGCATGTCGCCGGTGAGGTGCAGGTTCATCCGCTCCATAGGCACCACCTGCGACCAGCCGCCGCCGGCCGCGCCGCCCTTGATCCCGAAAGTCGGTCCCTGGGAGGGCTGGCGCAGCGTCAGGACGGGCCGGCGCCCGCGCAGGCCCAGGGCCTGCACGAGTCCGACGGCGGTCGTGGTCTTGCCCTCGCCCAGGGGGGTCGGGGTGACCGCCGTGACCAGCACGTAGCGGGCCGGCGGACCGTCCGGCTCCCGGTCCAGGACCGACAGCTCCAGCTTCGCTACGTCCCGGCCGTACGGCTCCCAGTCGTCCGGGCCAAGCTGCAGGTCGGCGGCGACGTCCGCGATCGGGCGCAGGGTCGCGGACTGGGCGATCTCGAGGTCGGACGGCTGGGGGGTGGCGCTGTTCATGGGGCCAGCCTGGACCCTGCCGCCCGTCGCCGTCCTGCCGATCCGGCGAACCGACGTCTGGCACAGTGACCGCGTGGACCTTCGCGTACTGCCCGAGCGGCTCGCGGTGTGCCGGCTGGCGTCGGACTCGCCCTGGCCGTCCCCGCCGACCGGAACATCGTTCTTCAGCGTCACGCGTACGGAAGCGGAGATCTCCGTGGTCTGCCTGGAGGATGCCGTCCCCTCGGACGCGCGGGTCGAGACCGACTGGCGGGCGCTGGAGGTCGCCGGCCCGCTCGACTTCTCCATGGTGGGCGTGATGGCGTCGCTGACGGCCCCGCTGGCCGATGTCGACGTGAGCGTGTTCGTGGTGTCGACGTACGACACCGACTACGTGCTGGTGCACGCGGCCGCGCTCGAGCGCGCGGTGGAGGCGCTACGCGCGGCGGGGCACGCGGTCCACGCCGGCTGAGGCGCCCGGCGGGATTCCGGGTGCGGTCGAGCGGCTCAGCCGCGGTAGCCGTGCTCCACCATGTAGCCGCGGATCTCGGGCATCGCGACCAGCTTGTCGTGGAAGTAGTTGTTCACCAGGTTCATCATCTCGGCCCGGGCGACCTCGACGTCGGTGGTGAGCGGTTGCCCGGGGACCTGGTCCTCCAGGGCGCGGCGCAGCCGCATCAGGTGCCGCACCGCGGTGACCTCCTGGTCGCCGTCGAGCTGCTCGACGACCGACATGGTCAGCGCGTCCGCCTGGTCCAGCACCGCCCGGATCGGGATCTGCGACCCCGGCAGGCAGCACTCCTCCATGGTGCGCAGCAGCGCCCACACCTGGTACAGCAGTGAGGCCGGCTCGTCGAACAGCTCCCGGATGAAGGCGGCCTCGGGGTAGCGACCGGTGAGCCGGAACACGTTGTACATCCGCTTCGCGGCCTTGCCGTAGTTGACGTCCTTGCCCAGGTACTTGGCGATCTCGTGCTCGAGCCCGTCGACGTAGTCGTCGAGGGCGTCGCCGGACACGTGCTGGGCGAGCTTGGCGAAGATCGGTACGGACGTCGCGTCGAGGTAGATCTCCTGGAAGTACGGGTCGAGGAACCCGTCCAGCGGGGTGATGGTCCCGTCCGGGGCCTCCCACGTGACGTCGAGCATGTTGCTGGCGTTGACCAGCGTGCCGCGGACCCGGTCGGCGACGACCCAGTCCAGCTTGCACCAGCCGGGGTCGTGCGCGACGTCGGCCCAGCGGATGGTCAACGGCTGCCCGTCCGGCAGCGTGGTGTGGATCTCCCCGTCGCGCATCTCGTTCGGCTGCCACGCGATCGGCGTGCCGTGCCGGCGGACCTCGCCGCCCCGCACCACGTCCGCCGGGTAGTTGCCGAACTTCACCTCGCGCAGCATGTGGTCGTCGCCACCCATGGTGGCCAGCGCCTTCTGCCGGATCAGGTCGGCGAGCAGGTCGCAGGCCACCTCCCGCGTCGTGGCGTGGATGTTGACCCGCTCGAAGTAGTCCGCATCCCCCGGGTAGGCCTGGATCTTCGACTGCGCGGCGGAACCGGACAGGGCCAACGCGGTCTCCACCACGCCGGGGATGTCCGCGAACTCGACCAGGCGGCCGATGCTGCGGAAGTGCTGCAGGTCGGCATCGCTGAAGTCGAGCATCGACACCCGGTGCCCGAAGACGCCGGTCCGCTCGTCGTGCACGACGTCGCCGCCGGGCTGCTCCGCCGCCAGGGCGCTCATCCACGCCAGCGCGTCCGCCTCGTCGAGCTCCACACCGAGCCGCTGGGCCGCCTCGATCACCCGGCGCAGGGCGTCGTCGGGTGTCAGGTCCGCCATGGGGTCCTCCTCGCGAGGTCAGGGTTCGGTGCGCGGTCCGAGTGCAGGGCCGTGGTCACGACCGGGGGGCCAGCCGTGCTGACGGCTCGTCCGGGACCCCCGTCATCCGGCGGAAGAGCCGGGCCTGGTCGCGGGCGTCCTGCAGCGCGTTGTGGCTCAGTCCGGCCGGCAGGCCGTACGCATGGGCGGCGTGCCGGAATCCGGTGGCTCCGAAGGGGACCCGGGCCAGGCCCATGTAGTACGACTTCACATCCAGCGCGGAGTGACCGAACGGGTTCTCGCCGACGTAGCGCAGCAGGTAGTCGTGGACGAACATCCAGTCGAAGGGCGCGTTGAACGCGGTGAACACCGGGCGGCACCCCTCCGGCGTGACCTGTCCGACCCAGTCGACGAAGGCGCGCATCGCTGCTGCCGGGTCCGCCCCCTCGTCCCGGAGCCGTTCCAGCGACAGGCCACTGACCGCGAGCGCGTCCGGGTCCACGTCGTCGCGGTCAGGGCGCAGCTCGACGTAGAAGCCGTCGTCCGGACGCGTCACGAGGCACGCGCCCAGCGCGATCATCGCGTGCCGGTGCGGGGTCGGTCCGGTCGTCTCGACATCGATGGAGACGTAGACCTCGGGTGTCGGCACCCGGTCACCCTAGTGGCGGCCACCTCGGCGCCGGGTCGGTGCGGGACGTTCCGGGGCGAGTGTGTCGGTGATGCGATGGACCAGCTCCGCCTCGCGATGGAACCGGGCCCGGTCGTCGTCCGGGCTGACGCTCTCCGCGTCGAGCAACAGCCGCTCGGCCTGCCGCAACATCGGCGGCGGCAGATCGTCCAGACCCGTCGCCTGGGTCTGCAGCGACCGGATCAGCCGCCGGTCCGCCCAGGTGTACAGGGGCCCGTATTCGACGGTGAGCGCGTGCACGGCCCGTCCCAATGTGCGGACCAGCCGGGCGATCTCGGGGGCGAGGTACGGCTCCGGCTCGGGACCGCGCCGGGGCGGCAGGATCCGCGGTACCCGCACGGACATGACCACCCCCGGCGTCGCGTGTGCTGCCGTCCTTCGACGGTACGTCGCTCCGCAGGGTGAGGCAGCGCCGCCGTGCCGGGGCGTGACGAACGGCACGCCGTCGTCATCCGACCGTGACCGGACCGTGACGGTGCGGGCAGCGGGTGGCTCGACTCAGGGCAGCGGCACCAGGGCGGAGCCGTCGACCCAGGCCTGCCAGCCGTTCTCGCACACGATGTGCGACCACGGACCCCACTCGCGGTCGACGGCCACGGGCAGGCCGGGGTCGAGCGTGGCGACCGGCTGGCCCTGGGGGTCCGGCTCGGCGAAGGCCCACAGGCCGGCCGCGGGCGCCGCATGGGTCGGGGTCCAGACGGGGGGAGCGTCCGAGACGGGCTCCGGCGGGGTCTGTGCTACAGGTTCTACTGGGGCCGGCGGGGCCGGGGCGACGGGCTGCGCTGGCTCTGGCTCGGGGGGCGTGACTCGTTCGGGTGCAGCGGCAGCAGCAGCGGGAGCCGGTCCCTCGCCCGACGACTCCAGCAGCTCCAGCTCCTCCCGGGTGAGCAGCATGCCGAGGACCAGCCAGCGCAGGGTCGCCCGGTCGACCTCCGACCACTCGAACAGCGGCTCCTGCCCGGTGGGGGTGATGACGCGGAACGCCAGGGTCCGGTCACCGACCCGGGTCGCGGTCATCGAGGCGTGCGCGGCGCGGCCGTCGGCGTACTCGGTGCGGCCGACACCGAGCACTGCGGTGGCGTCCCCGGTGAGCGCAGCTTCGACGATCGCCGACGGGCGCACGGTGTCCAGATCGAGGTCGAGGTAGCCGCCCTGCACCAGGGAGCTGATCGCCGCATCGACGGTATGCCGGTCCTGCACCAGCGCCAGCACCGCGTCCGGCCCCGCCGCGATGGCGAACGGCATCGCGTACCCGGCGATGTGCGAGTCACGGGCCACGGCGGAACGCAGGTCCGCCAGCGTCATCGGCGTGGGGTCCTCCCGCAGCCGACGCAGTGCGGACGCCAGCACGAACGCCTCGGCCGCAGTGCCGCGGAAGCGGAAGCCGGAGGGTTCCGGCTCCGAGCGGTCGCCGGACAGGCCCGACACCAGGGTGAGGATCGCGGCCGTGCGGGTGAGCGGGAAGGACAGCCGGGTGGTCCCGTCGGCGATCACCGTGCACTCGGCGACGACGTTGTCTCGTCGGCAGATCGTGAACCCGGGGATGGTCGGGTCGTTCACACCGAGGTCGATGACCTCGTCGGGCTGCGCGCAGGCGAACAGCACCGACCGGACCGGCAGGCTCACCCTCCAGCCCGTGCCCGCGGGGCGCACCAGTCCGGACCGTTCGAGCAGGTCCCAACCGGGCTCGCCGGGGGCGATCGGCCGTGGGAACGCACGGACGACTCGCAGCGGCGACCCGGTGCGCGGCTCCGGGACGCCACCGATCGCCAGCAGGGTCGCGACCTGCCAGTCGGTGAGGATGAACGTCGGCACCGGACCCCCTAGAACCAGCTCTTGACCCAGCCGCCGAAACGGCTGGCGGAGTCTGCCAACGCCTCGGCCGACTGCGACGCGAACGCCGCCCCGCCCTCGACGAAGTCGGACGCGAAGCCGGTGACCCCGCGTTCGCCGATGCCGCGGGCGATCTCCTCGTAGCCCTGGGCGACCGTGCCCAGCAGCGGCGTGCGCTTGATGACGTCGGTGGTCGTGTCCACCGCCTCCGACCAGTAGTCGTCGCCGACTCCGTTGTTCCAGATGGTGCGGCAGTCCTCGATGAAGTCGCCCATGGTGGTGCTGGGGTCCACGCCGAGCTCCACCGCGATCTTCGTGATGTGCGCGAGACCTTGGAGCGGAGCCCCGTGCTCACCGCGTTCGACCGAGTCCGCGAAGTTGGCCATGCTCTCGTTGAGGACCTCGGAACCCGCGCCGGTCTGGTAGATCTGCTGGAGGTCGGACGCGAGGTTGCCCCCGTCGGTGCGGGCCATCTCCTCGCCGAGGAACTGCGACGCGACCGCGTAGCCCTTCATCGGGTCGGTGCCCTGGCGGTTCGCGACCGACTCGGCGAAGTTGTCGATGGCCGTGGTGTCGATGCGGCCCTGGGAGATGCTGTCGCTGATGGCCTGGACGCCGGCTCGGCCGGCCTCGTAGCCGGTGCCGACGAAGTTCTCCACCACCTGGTCGGGGAGCGCGCCGCGCAACTCGTTGGGCAGCAGCGCCTGTCCCACCATCGACGACCGTGGGTCGCACACCCCGGACGCCATGGCGGCGTTGCCGGCCGCGGTCTGCGCGGTCGCGACGGCGGCCGCCTCGGTTGGGTCCATCCCTCGGGCGATGTTCTGCTGGGTGTACTGGATGACGGTGCCGGCGTCGGAGATGCGGCCCATGGTGTCCATGCCGCGCGGGCCGGCCTCCGGCGCGCGGGTACGCGCGTCGTCGACGCCCGGGGTCCGGGCTCCCTCGGGAGCACCGGGTACCCGCTCTGTGCCGGCGGCCGGCATGTCGCCGCGCCACTTGGTCGCCGCCTCGATGTTGCTGGCGACGATCCGGTTCGCCTTGTCCAGGTTGAGGCCTTCGATGTCGGGTGCCGCGGCCCGCAGCTGCTGGTCGATCTGCCCCGGTGGGATCTCGCCCCGTCCCGCCCGGTCCAAGACGTCGGCGATCCGCTCGAGCCGCTCGAGCTTCGCCGGGTCGACGCCAGGGTCGGTACGCAGCTCCGGCAGCAGCTTGGAGTTCATGTCCTTCGCCGTGCCGCGGGCGATCTCCTGGTCCGCCGTCGCCTGGGAGATGACGCCCTCGTGCACCAGGTGCTGCAGGTGCTCGGCCTTGAACCGGGTGACGTCGCCGGTCTGGCCGCCCCAGTCCGGGTTGAACGGGCGGTTGGCCGGGTCGTTGCCGAGCACTGCTAGGTCGCGGTAGGCCTCGGGGTTGGCGGCCTGGGTCACGCCCTGGAACGCGCGCTCCGCGTTGCCTCCGGTGACGTCGCGGTAGGAGCCCTCGTACGCGACCGACGCGATCTCGTTCCACCGGCTCGGCGACAGGTCCACGACGGTCTTGCCGGCGTCGAGGTCGGTCTGGATCCGCTGGAGCTGATCGGAGATGCGCTGCGCCTCGGCCGAGCCGGCCGGTGCGTTGCGGAGTTGGGTCTCCAGCACGTTCTTGGCCTGGTTCAGGTCGATCGTCATCCGGGATTCGGCCTGGGCCTGGCGAAGCTCGGCGGCCACGGCGCGGGCCTCGGGCGACCCCGGTTCCAGCTGCGCGAGCCGATCGGACAGCTCGCGGACGCGCGCCTCGTTCAGGCCGACGTCCCTGTCCATGCCGGCGGTGCCTTCGCTGGTGACGTTGCGGAAGTCGGTGATGTCGCCTGCAGGTCCGCCCGTGCGGGTCTGGTCGACCGTGAGTTCGTTGCCGCCCCGGCGGATGCCCATCTCGTTCATCTTGTCGACGAAGTCGGCGTCGACCTTGTCGTACTCGCCGCGCAGCGCGGCGTCGTAGGCGGCGGCCGTCGGACCCCGGCCCTCGGCCTTGAGCTCGGCTTTCGCCTGGAAGTTCTCGTTGATGTCCAGGACCGTCTGGCGCATCTGCGCCTCGAGCTCCGCGCGTACGGCAGGGTCGGTCTCGGTGCTCAACCGGTCCTGCAGGTCGCGGAACTGCTCGACCAACTCGTGTCCCTGCGCGCGCTCCGCGACCCACTGCTGGTCCTTGGCGATCCGGCTCGCCGCATCCTCGGGGGACAGCCACTCGTCGCCGTACCGGACGTTGCCGTCCGGGTCGGCCCACAGCCGCTCGCCGGTGGTCGGATCCACCAGCGGCTTGCCGTCGCCGTCGACCGCCGGCACGTCGCCGGGCCGCTGCCGCCACTTCTCGTGGTCGGGCGGCGGGATCTCACCCTCCTCCGCCGTGGGCTCCTCGCCCTCGGGGGTCTCGCCCTCGCCGGGCTCTTCGCCTTCGGTGGTCTCGCCTTCGCCGGGCTCTTCGCCTTCGGTGGTCTCGCCTTCGCCGGGCTCTTCGCCTTCGGTGGTCTCGCCTTCGCCGGGCTCTTCGCCTTCGGGCGTCTCGTCCGCGCCGGGCTCTTCGCCTTCGGGCGTCTCGTCCGCGCCGGGCTCTTCGCCTTCGGGCGTCTCGTCCGCGCCGGGCTCTTCGCCTTCGGGCGTCTCGCCTTCGGGCGTCTCGCCTTCGGGCGTCTCGTCCGCGCCGGGCTCTTCGCCTTCGGGCGTCTCGCCTTCGGGCGTCTCGCCTTCGGGCGTCTCGCCTTCGGGCGTCTCGCCTTCGGGCGTCTCACCTTCGCCGGGCTCCTCGCCTTCGGGCGTCTCGCCTTCGGGCGTCTCACCTTCGCCGGGGGTCTCGCCCTCGGGGGTCTCACCCTCGGGGGTCTCACCCTCGGGGGTCTCACCCTCGGGGGTCTCACCCTCGGGGGTCTCACCCTCGGGCGTCTCGCCCTCGCCGGGCTCCTCGCCTTCGGGCGTCTCACCCTCGCCGGGGTCTCGCCCTCGGGCGTCTCACCCTCGGGCGTCTCACCCTCGCCGGGGGTCTCGCCCTCGGGCGTCTCACCCTCGGGCGTCTCACCCTCGCCGGGGGTCTCGCCCTCGGGCGTCTCACCCTCGGGCGTCTCACCCTCGGGCGTCTCACCCTCGGGCGTCTCACCCTCGGGCGTCTCACCCTCGGGCGTCTCACCCTCGGGCGTCTCACCCTCGCCGGGGGTCTCGCCCTCGGGCGTCTCACCTTCCGGCGTCTCACCTTCGGGGGTCGTGCCCCCGCCGGACCACCCGTCGGCACCTTCGAACAGGTCACGGGGGCCCTCGACGCCCTCGGCCGTGGTGACGCCGCCGGCCTCCGGTCCCGGCGGGGTCTCCGACGTGCCCCACTCCCAGCCCGGGGGAAGCGGCGGGATGTCGAGACCCTGCTGCTGCCGCCAGCCGATGTACTGCTCGAACCCGGATCCGTCGTCGGGGACGTCGGGGTACTGCGACCGGAAGTCCTCGTACGCCGGGTCGCTGAGCAGGTCGTCGACCCAGGCGCCCATCGCCGGGTCGCCGCCGCCGGGGGCGCCGCTGTTCGCCGCCTCGCCCGCCATCTCGCCGGCGAAGGACCCGACGACAGCTCCGGCTGCGGAGGTCACACCGCCGACCACCGCGGCTTGGCGGACCGTCTCCGAGCCCGCGCACTGCTGCAGCCACTGCGACCAGGACTCGCCACACTCCCAGTAGCCGCCGTCGTCGGCCCAGGCCGCGGACTCGCGCAGCAGCGAGTCGAGCATCCCCGCCGCCGCGACCAGGCCGATCAGCAGTGTCGCTGCCGGCGGGGGTGCCGTACGCGAACGGATGCTCAAGGCGAACGCGATCGCCGCGAGAGCGAGCGCCAAGGCGATCTTCAGGGTGGTGTCGGTGATCACGAAGGCCGCGGCGAGGGAGGCGGCCGTCCCCAGGAAGCTCACCGCGGTCGACAGCATCCCCGTGTCGGGGGAGAGCGACGTGGTGGGGGAGACCTTGCCGATGACGGCGTTGACCGCCCGGTACGCGCTGCTCGACAGCAGGTTGCCCACCACCGTCGGCATCGCGACGAGAATGCCGGCGGACAGGACGATGCCCAGCGACGGCCCGATCAGCAGCGCCGCGCCCATTCCTGCTGCGGCACCCCAGAAGAGGTGAACCCGCGCCGCAGCGCCGTCCGCGCGCACCAGGGACAGCAGACCCCGCGGGAGGCCCCGCATGTCGCGCCAGAAGCGCTTGCCGCCGACCGCCTTGCGGTATCCCACCAGCGAGAAGATCAGGGCGGGCAACAACGCCCAGAAGAGACCACCCTGCAGGAAGTTGCCCTGGCCGGTGGCCGCAGACCCGGGCGGGACGTTGAATCCGTCGTAGCGGGCGGCCATCAGCCACACGTTGACGACGTACCCGACCACCCCCGCGCCGATGGCGGCGGCGATCGTGGACGGCAGCCGATGCACCAGCCACTTCGGGAAGCGCCGCAGCAGGGCCCCGAACCCATGGGGCTCGGGAGGCGGAATCGCTGCGGCGGACGCTGTCATCGGGGTGGCTTCGCCCCCGGACCGAGCGCGACCAGGAGTCCGCCGACGATGGTGACGTAGACGCCGAACCCCACGGTGCTGAACAGCGTCGGTGCGTCCGGCGTGCCCGCCGGGATCTCGGAGAGCTGGCGCTGGATCTGGGCGACCCACAGCGACGCGGCCAGCACGACCGTCCAGCCCGCGATCCGCCGGAACAGGGTCCAGCGCGGACTCACCGAGCCGATGACGGCCACCACGGCTGCGGCGATGAGCAGGACCACCACGTCGATGGGTCCGTCGGAGACGGTGTTGATGTCGACCAGCGCCTGCAGCGGGATGTCCGGGCTGCCGATGCTGGGGGCGCCCTGGAGGGACAGCCACGGCAGGAACGCCCCGACGACGACCACCGCGGCACCGATCATCGCGATCCCGAGCCGCATCGGGGTCGACCCCGCGCGGGCCGCGCCCGTGGCTGCGATGGCCGCCGGAGGCATGCCCTGCGGGTAGGCGGCCGTGTACGCCTGCGCGTACGAGCCCAGCTGCCCTGGCTGGCCCGGCCCCGGATACGCGGCGGGTGGCGGTGCGCCATACGCGGCCTGCTGCGGCGCGGCATACGCGGTCGGAGGCGGCGCGGTCGGAGGCGGCGCGGCGTACGCCGGCGGAGGAGCGGAGGGGGGCGGGGGAGGGGGTGCCGCTGGGGGCGGAGGCGCCGGGGCAGCGCGTACCGGTGCCAGCGCGGACCCGTCGACCCAGCAGGTCCACCCGTTGGAGCAGGCAACCCGGGACCACCCGCCCCAGGTCTGCAGCAATGAGACCTCCAGCCACGGGTCCAGCCGGGCCTCGGGTGCCAGTGCCGGGTCCGGTCGCGTCCACGCGTCCAGGCCACCGTCGGGGACGGTGTGGGTGGGGACGAACCCGGCGTTCATGTCAGCCTCCCGACGTCACGGCGCCCGGCATCTCGGGGTCGGAGATCACGTAGCCACTGGACCGACCTGTGCCGGCGACGCCGATGCGACGGACGCCGGGGTCCGTGATGCACACCGTCGCCTCGCCGCCGGCGGGGACCTCGGGGGCGTCCGGGATGCCCTCGAGCTGGATCGGGGCGTCGGACGAGTTGGACACGGGGACGCAGGTGCCGGTCGGCACCCGCACCCAGGTGGGTTGCAGTTTCCCCGTCCCGACGTCGAACGTGGCCACCTGGGTTCCGGTGGAGAACGGCCGCAGCCAGACCAGCAGGACGACGAGCAGCAGGCCGAAGGCCGCCGGGACGGTCCACGGGCTGATCTCGTCCAGCTTCGCCTTCATCTCGCGCGGCCGTCTCGTCATCCAGCCCAGCGCGAGTCCGTAGGGGATGTGAGCCGCGTAGGCGATGGCGATGACGTCGTACTTGCCGGTGAGTGCGTAGTACGTGGCGAACGGCGTGACGATCGTCGCGCTCTCCAGGACCATCGCCCACAGCACGGCCCACCACAACGACCGTCCGAGCATGGCGGCCGCGTAGGCGATGCCGAAGCAGATGCCGTTGAGGAAATGGTACGTCCACCCGGCGAACGCGGTCACGTCGGACGACGCGGTCGCGTCGGTCAGCAGGACGCCGTACGACTCGATCGGGGCCAGCACACCGCGCCCGGCCATCACGAACGGGACGCGGAACAGGTCGTACCCGACGGTGCCGATCAGACCGCCGAGGGCGCCCAGGGAGATGACCAGCCGCAGCCGCTCGTACCCGGGTGTGCGCCAGGCGACCACCGCGGCCACCGCGATCACGACGAGCGCCGGGAGGGAGACGAACAGGAACCACGCGGAGAACGAACCGAGCCCGAACACCCACACGAGCAGCGGTGCCACGTTCAGCAGGGCCAGCACGCCGACGGCGACGGTCAGCCATCTCTCGCCCGGGGACGAGATTCGCGGTCTGCCGGTTGCCGTGCCTGCCGTCGTCATACGCCATATCCCTCGTTCTCGCACGAGACCGTCGCCTCGAGCGGGTAGAAGCTCTCCGAGTCGAGATCGACACCGTAGCCATCGATCATCTGGGTGAGCTTCGGGGCGTCTTCGGCTACGAAGACCGCGACGACGCCGGTCTGGGGTACGCCGTCGACCTCGCACAGGGTGGACCCGAGGACGACGTTGTCGCTGAAGGGGTCACCGGTCATCGTCACGGCGTCGGTGACCCGCCAGTTCGGGATGTCGCCGTCGTAGCCGGTCAGCCGGGCCAGCCAGAACTGGTAGCCGTCCGGGGTCTCCATCAATGTGGCCGCGTGGTTGCCGGTCTCCAGCAGGGCGCCGCCGACCTCGACCACTCCGGGCGCGGGCTGCTGGTCGCCGCGGTACTCCAGGCCGATCCACTGCTCCGGCCCGGCGGGGGTCGTGGGGGTCGGGGACTCCGTCGTGGGTTCGGGGGACGGGGTCGTCTCCGTGGGGGTCGGCGGGGGAGTGGACTGCGGGCTCTGCGTCGCGGCGCTCGACGCGGGCACGGGCGACGAGGTGGACGCCGTGGGCTGGTCGCCGCCGGAGCGGGTGCCGAACCAGAACGCGAGCGCTCCGATGGCGGCGATGGCCAGGACCGCCGCCGCGGCCCAGGCCCAGCGCGGGGTGCCGCCCGCGGGGGGAGCACCGCCGGGGCCGGCGGGCGGAGGAGCCGAGGTGGGCATCACCGCGGTGGGTGCCCCGGCGTCGGGCGGAGGAGGTCCGGGAGGTGGGGCCGACGGCCGGCTGGGGGGCGGGCCGGAGGCGGGACCGGGCGGTGGCCCGGACGGCGGCTGGCCGGATCTCGGCGGGGGACCCGGCGGTGGTCCGGAAGGAGGGCCGGCCGGTGGCCCGCTGGGAGGGCCGGACGGTGGCCCGTTGGGGGGGCCGGACGGTGGTCCGGCCGGAGGCCGGGTCGGGGGCCCCGCGGGTGGGCCTGCGGCCGTCGGGCCGGGGGGAGGGCCGGAGGGCGGCATCTGCTGGGTGGGCTGGTCCGCGGCGGCGACCGCAGCCCCGCAGGAGCCGCAGAACCGGGCGTCACCACCGACCGCGGCACCACACGTCGAGCAGAACGCCATCGCCCGCCTCCATTCACCAGGCCAGCCGTCACCCACTGTGGCCACTGGGCCGTGTGGGGGGCGAGGGCAGAAGGTCACCGGCAGGTGGTCCGAGCGTCCAGTCCCTGGGGTCCCAGAGCCCTCCGGCGTGTCTCCGCTCCCTCCGCCTCCACCCGGTGGAACGTTCGGCCACGTCGCAGGGCGTGTCTCGGGGTCATACGTTCCACCGGTGGTGACGTGGGGGAGATCATGCGTAGCGGATCCCCGTCCCGTCGGCTGATGGCCGCGTACCCGATACTTGAGCGGTGCACCAGCAGCAGGCGGCGGTGACCGCCGCCACCGACGACGGCCGCGACGCGGACGGCTACGGCTTCGCACCGGCCCCCCGACGCCACGTCGGGACGTACCTGGAGATGCTGGCCTCCTCGGTCCTCGGGCTGGTCGCGTCGTTGGTTCTGGCCATCGACGCCGTCACGCTGGCCGCGGACCCGAGCGCCACGTTCTCCTGTGACATCTCGTCCACCATCTCCTGCAGCACGGTGGCCCTGTCCTGGCAGGCCCAGCTGCTCGGGTTCCCCAACGCGTTCCTCGGGCTGATCTTCGAGCCGATCGTCATCACCGTGGCCCTGGCCAGCCTCGGGGGGACGCGGTTCCCGCGGTGGTTCCGGATCGGGGTGCAGGCGCTCTACACGATCGCGGTCTTCTTCGCCTGGTGGCTGTTCACCCAGGCGTACTTCGTCATCGGCGCACTGTGCCCGTGGTGCCTGCTCATCACCGCGACGACCACCCTGGTCTTCACCTCGATGACGCGGACCAACATCCTGGACGGGGTGTTCACGTTCGGCCGGTGGACGGAACGGGTCAAGTTCTGGGTGCGCGCGGGCGCCGACATCTGGTTCGCCGTCCTGGTGATCGGCATCGTTGCCGCGATGGTCGTGGCCAAGTACCTCTGACCGGATGGAGTTGATCTTCCGCGGAAGATCAACTCCGTGACGTAGACCGCCGAGAGACGTCGTGACCCTCAGGAACGGACGTCCACTGCGCAGCGCGGGTCGACCGGACCCTCCCGGTGCAGCACGACGATGCCGTCCTCGGAGGACACGACGCGGAACCCGTCGCCCAGTGCATCACGCATAACTGACTCCGGAGTCAAGTCCCTCCAGCCCACGTCCGGTCGGGTCAGGTCAAGGAGCATCCAGGTGGCCAACCCCTGTGTCGTCCCCGGGAGCGTGACGACGGCGTTGCGGGTCAGGTGGGGGAGTGCCCGGTCGTCTGCCTCCACGCAGACACCCGTGGGTATGAGGTCAAGCGCGGCGCGCATGGCGTCCATGTGGGCCGTGCGCTCGAACGCGTCGCCCACGACCAGGCGGTGGAACGGGTAGGCGGAGGGAATCGCAACGGTGCCGACGACCGCCGTCACGGCCATCACGGCCGGGAGGGCCCAGGACAGGAACCGCAGCCGATCGAACCGCTGAGCCAGTCGGGCGACGGTGTCGACGGCCGCCAGCACCAGGATCGGTGCCACCGTCGCCGAGTAGTGGAACTGGTGGGTCCACAGTTCCTCCCGCTCGCTGAAGAACCGGGTCACCACGAGGGGGAGCGCGAGCAGGACGTACGGCGACCCGAGGCTGAGGAACGCGAGCGGGGCGAACAGCCACAGCAGCGTCTGCCACTTCACGTCCGGAGTGACGAGGGTCGTCAGGGTGCGTACGGGGTCGGACATCATCGCGGCCAGCGCGGATGGCAGGTCCGGGCCGAAGGCTCCGAGGGTGAGGTGCCGATACGTCCCGCTCGGGGCGAACGCGGGGATCACCCACAGCACCGCGATCACGTAGCCGGCCACCGCGGCCCCCACCGCCGTGGCGGCCAGTGCGTAGCGGCGGCGCAGGAGCAGCAGGAGTCCCAGCATCAGCACGACGAGGAACATGTCCTCGCGCACCAGGAGCAGGGTGCAGCCGACGGCCAGCGCGGGCCCGTACCGCTCGCGGTCAACCAAGTCGATGGTCCAGGCGATGATCGGAACCGCGAACGCGACCTCGTGGAAGTCGTAGTCGATCACCGCCTGCAGCGGCCAGGACAGCGCGTACCCGACGGCGACCAGCAGGGTCTGCGGTGGCGTGAGTCGACGCGCGGTGAAGCGCCAGACGGGCAGGATCGACGCGGCGACGAGCGCCGCCTGAGCGACCAGCAGCGTCACCGGCGTCGGCGCGACCCACCACAGCGGCGCGAGGGCCGCCAGGATCGGATGGAAGTGGTCTCCGAGCAGCACCGTGTCCAGGCCCTGCAGCGGTACGACCGGCAGCTGGAACGCGGCGTACTTCTGCACCGCCACCGCGAAGATGCCCAGGTCGTGCCCGGCGGTCTCGAACTGCGCGTGCCGGGAGACCGAGTAGACCGCGTACAGGACGAACGCGGCGGTGCTGACGACGAACGGTGCGGCCGCCCAGGCTCGGTCGCGTCGGCTCACGGCGGGTCGATCCGCGGTTGCGGACCGAGCGCCACCGGCGTCCGGGTGGTTGTCGGCCATGTGGAGGCACATCCTGCCCGGCGGGCCAGGAGAGGCGCGCCAGCTGCGTGCCCACCGCAGCCCGAGCCCTTCCGGTCGGGTGGGGCCGGGGGTAGCGTCACGTGATCCGGAGCGCAGCCGCACTGTCGTGCGATCAGCCTGGCCGGTCGAGGAGGAAGCCCCGATGAGTGACTACAAGGCGCTGGCTCAGCAGGTGTACGACGGGATGAACGCGGGCCAGGACATCGACGCCTGGATCGACCGGTTCGTCGCCGAGGACTTCGTCGAACACGAGGCCATGCCGGGCATGCCGACCGGGCGGGAGGCGCCACGCGAGATGTTCGCGGTGTTCGCCGCCGCTCTGCCCGACTACTCGGTCACGGTGCACGAGTTGCTCCAGGACGGCGACAAGGTCGTGGCCCGGATGACGTTCAGCGGTACGCACCGGGGCGACTTCATGGGGGTCCCGGCCAGCGGCAACCGGGTCGAGTTCGCTGCGATCGACATCATGCAGTTCCGCGACGACAAGATCGTGGCCCACTGGGGTGTCACGGACGTGGCCGGCCTGATGGCGCAGATGGGCGCCGGCCCGCCCCAGTAGTGCAGCGCATTCGACGGCAGATCTCCTGCCGGCGAAGGTGGGCGACGGCGTCTTCGTCCTCTTGTAGGTGCTGTCGTCGAGTCGGTCAGAACGCCGATAAGGCACATTATGTCAGGCCGTGGACTCGCCCGTGTTCCCTCGAGTGGCCGGAGGCTGTTGTTCCGTGCTGGCGCACATCCCCCGCTGGGCTTGGAGTCCCGTGGCCGACACCGTCTCGTCCACGACTGGCGGACCGAGGCTGACCCGCTCTTGAGGTCCTGCTCGGGGAGCTATCCGGCGAGTATGGAGCGCAAGCGGTGGCTGGTGCCGGTGTCGCCGCAGCGCTCGGCAAGCTCGGCTTCCTGCTGCAGCCATCGGCGCCCCTCGGGCGTGGCGGCGTACTCCTGCAGGGCGTCCCTCCAGGCCCGTTCGGCGGCCGCGGCGGTGCGCGCCGCGCCGTCCCGGGCGGCCAGGATCCCGCGGGTGACGGCGGCACGGAGACCGTCTTCGAGGTGAGCGTGCGCGGCCATCGACCCTCCCGGACCTCGGGTGTGCTGCGGTCCAGGCTCCTCCCGGGCGGGTGCGGATCGCGGCAGACACGCCGGACGCCGGAGCGCGCCCGGCGCCCACGCTCGCCCCGGTCCGGCCTGCACCCCCGCTGTGGTGCCGGTTCTCTCCGCTGCAGCTCACGCAACCGGCACCACAGTCGTGCCCTACCGGCTGCCGTCACCGGCGTCCTGGTGCCGACCCATCGCGGCGACCCGGGTGATCAGCTGGTGCATGGCGGCGTCCTGCAGCGCGGGCGGCAGCAGTCCGAGCAGTCGGATGGGGACCGCGCCGACGCCGGCCAGCCGATAGCGCCGCCGACACGTACGGTCCAACGCTGCCTCGACCCGCTCGGCCACCCGCTCCGGGTCGGCACCCGCGTTGTCGCGGACGCGCGCCATCTGGACCATGCCGCCGCGGATGAAGTCGCGCATCAGCGGGTAGGCCGCGTTGCTGGGTACGGAGTCCGCGTCCTGCTTGGCCTCCAGGGCCGAATGGATCGCCGCCGCGCGGATGATGACGACATCGACCCCCTGGGGAGCGAGCTCGCGTCGCAGCGCGACGGCCCAGGCCTCCAGCGCCGCCTTGGAGGGCGCATAGCCGCCGTTGAACGGCAGCACCGTACGAGTCATCAGGGCGGAGTTGACGACGAGCACTCCTCCGGCGGCGCGCAACTGCGGCAGGAACGCCTGCATGCCGCGTACGGCGCCGAGGTAGTTGACCTGCACGAGCCGGGTCGAGTCCCTGCAGTGGCGTGCCCTCGGCCGACACGTCCCCGGACAGGGCGGCGATGCCTGCGTTGCTGAAGTAACCGTCCAGCCCCTCCCCCGCCGGGATCGCGGCCTGCACCGTGTCCACGGCTGCAGCGGTGTCGTCGTCGCTGAGGACGTCCCAGCGCACGGGAACCATCCGGTCCGGATGCGGTGCCGCGGAGACGAGGGCCTCCCCGTCCTCCGGTTTGCGGACGCCGCCGAACACTCGCCAGCCGTGGCGGTTCAATCGCAGCGCGGTCGCCCGGCCGATCCCTGACGACGCCCCCGTCACCACCACGTTGCGCGTCACGGCAGCCTCACCGGGTCAGGGGATGAAGTACATCGGGTCGGGCATCAGGAACCCTCGCTTGAGGTAGCCCCCGGCCATGTCGCTGACCTGGTCGCCGACGGAGGCGACGATGCGGTAACCGTCCGCGACGAGCTTGCGCCGCTCGGAGGCCTTGTACACCGAGGCCAGCCGGGTGTCCCCCGGCTGCTTGAGCACGAGCTTGTACCAGCCGTCGATCCCCCTCTGCCGCAGACACTCTCGGGTGGCCTTGCGCAGCGTGTCGCTGCGCCCGCTCATGACGACGAGCGTCACGTTCATCGCCTGCAGCTGCTGGTAGAGCTTGCGTACCGGCGCGTTGGCCGTCTGTCCGCACCTGTCCGTGAAGGCGTTGTACGCGTCCTGGTTGAAGCTGAACTGAGGGTCCGCGGTTGCGTAGAAGGCGAAGTTGTTCAGCAGGGTGTCGTCGATGTCGAACACGACCATCGCCTTGCAGGCGCGCGCGTGGCCGTCGCACCTGCCATCCACCCAGTCGGCCACCCATGCCAGGGCGGCCCGGGACACCGCGAGCTGGTCACGCACCACCGCGCCGGAGTCGTAGTAGCGCTCGATCTGCTGCGCGAAGCCGGGACCGGCGTCATACGTCTGCGTCACGCCCAGGGACGGGAGGTTCTGGCCGGTGCCGACGATCGGCCGACCGGCGGCCACCGGACCCGGGTCGACGGGCACGACAGCGGCGTGGGACGGAATCGCACCGGTGAGGGCCAACAGGGCTGCGGCAACACTGGAGGCCACGGCAAGGAGGGGCCGGCGGACGCGTGACATGGCGGGACCCTAGACCGGTGACGCCCGCCGCGCCGCGGTTGCGGCCCAGACGGCCACCGCCGCCGCGAGCGCCACCACGACGGAGAGCCCGACCAGGATCGGCAGCAGGGGGCTGCCGTTGAGGTAGTCGTAGCAGGCGCGCTCGTCCACGGCGCCTCGGCAGTTCAGCGACGCGCGGGCGTACAGCACCACGGCTGTCACCGCGGGACCGAGCGCTACGACGGTGCCCAGCGCGCGGGCCAGGGCGGGGTGCTCCCGCCACATGCACAGCGCGACCGTCACCGTGGTCGCCACCAGCCAGACGAGGACCACGTACGCCGGGATCATCAGCACGATCAGCCCGCTGATCAGGCCGAACGTGATCCCGAACGCGACGGCCAGCGGCGTGATGACGAGCAGTCCCAGCGCGGCAAGCAGCGCGGTTCGCAGCCATGCTCGCGGCGTGATGCCTGCGGGCCCGCGTGGCGCCGCGCCGTCGATGCCCATCTCGGAATCATGGCCGCCGTGCGCCCCTTGCCGAGCCAACTCCCTCGGCCGAATGAGTCTGGGCGTTGCTTGGAGGCCCCGAAACGGGGCCCAAGCAACGCCCAGACTCATTCCGTCGCGGAAGGTGGGTGTGGTGTGGCGGGGTCCGTTGCACCGGACGGATCGGTACCGCCTGGGGCACCGACGGCGTCGGAGCGACGGCGACGCAGGCGGACCTCGACCTGGGTGCGGG
The DNA here is from genome assembly GCA_041393815.1 of Candidatus Nanopelagicales bacterium. Lineage (NCBI taxonomy): Bacteria > Bacillati > Actinomycetota > Actinomycetes > Candidatus Nanopelagicales > Candidatus Nanopelagicales bacterium. The sequence goes on from JAWKJK010000003.1 coordinate 252,694, forward strand.
CGACCAGGTCGTGCGGACCGCGGCGGTCGGCGCGGGCCGCGACGGTGAGCGACACGACGAGCGCCCAGGCCAGCGGCGGCCCCCAGGCCACCAGCAGCTGCCATGCCGCGGATGCCGCATCGAACGCGGGCCAGCTCACCCCTCGGACCACCCAGATCCAGAGAACCCACGGTCCCCAGAGCGCGACTGCGCGCAGCAGCAGTCGCGCGACCCCGGCACGAGCACCGTCCGCGCGAGCGATCCGCAGGCGCAGCAACGCCTTCCCCGGCGTCGACCCGCGGGCAGCCCACGGCACGGCGACGAGCACCACCGCCAGCGCCACCATCGCCGCGACGTCGGACACCTGCTGCGCCGGCCATGACCAGCCGGACGCCAGCACGCCCACAGCGAGCACCAGCGGCAGCGCCACGACCAGCGCCACCAGCAGGTCGGCGGCGTCGGCCAGAGCGCGGCGCGGTACGGACGGCCTTTGGTCCAGCGGCACCCGGTCGTCGTCATCCCGCCGCCGCGGCAGCAGGAACACCACCGGCGCGATCCACCAGCCCAGAGCCGCTCCGGCCGTGTTGGCCACCAGGTCGTCGACGTCGAACGACCGGTAGGCGCACGGATACAGCCCCCAGATCCCCGTCGTCTGGGTCAGCTCGAACAGCACCGACAGCAGCAGTGCCGCCACGACCGTGGTCCAGAAGCCGCGACGCCACCACCGCCGCAGGTACACCCCGAGCGGCAGCAACAGGACCAGGTTGAGCACTCGTACCCACAGCGCGCTGTTTCCGGCCAGGTCACGCAACGTGCCGCCGTCGTACGCCCACTCGTTCCGCACGTCCCGGACCCACGCGAAGGGCTGCAGGTTGACCGCCGCCCCGCCGTCGGCGCACAACGCCGCCGACGTCGTCGGCAACGGCAGCAGCACGAGCGCCCAGGCCACCAGCAGGTACAGCAGGAAGCTGGCCTCGACCAGCGTCCGCCGGGCGCCGACCCGGCCGCGCCGCCGGTACTGCACCACGACGTACGGCACGACCAGCACCAGTGCCAGCGCGACGAAGACCAGGACCCCGCCGCCGATCGGCTGCAGGTACCGCTGGACGAACCCCATCCGAGCGTGCGCCGCCCGGAGTCAGTCCACCGGCCAGGTGTGCACCGGGTCGTTGCGGTGCATGTGCTCGATGTAGACGCCCGTCATCCGGCGCAGCGCCTCCCAGCGGTCCAGCCCGGCGTCCTCGTACGCGTGCACCTGCTCCACCTGCCAGACCGCGCCGTTGCGCCCGGTGATGCACCGCTGCTCCACGATCCCGAGCAGCCGGTCGATGACGGAGGAGTCGACCCCCCAGGTCTGCAGCCCCTCCTGCGCCAGCGGCAGGATCCGGCGCAGCACCAGCTCGGGGGCGGGTACCTCGCCCATCCCGGGCCAGTACTGCTCGGCCTCCAGCCCGTACCGCGCCGCCTGCAGGAAGTTGTCCTCCGCCGCGTCGAACGACAGCTGGCTCCAGATCGGTCGGTCCATGTCGACCAGCGCCCGCAGTGCGCCGTAGTAGAGCGCCCCGTTGGCGAGCACGTCGACCACGGAGGGGCCGGACGGCAGCACCCGGTTCTCCAGTCGGATGTGCGGCAGGGTCCCGACGACGTCATACACCGGGCGGTTCCAGCGCCACACCGTCCCGTTCAGCAGCCGCAGCTCGGGCAGCAGCGGCGTGCCGCCGGACGCCAGCACCTCCTCGGGGTTCTCGTCGGACACGATCGGCAGCAGCGCCGGGAAGTAGCGGATGTTCTCCTCGAACAGGTCGAACACGTTGGTGACGTAGCGCTCCCCGAACCACACCCGCGGCCGCACGCCCTGCGCCTTCAGCTCCACCGAGCGGGTGTCTGCGGCCTGGGTGAACAGCGCGATCCGCGTCTCGCGCCACAGCTCGTGCCCGCCGAAGTACGGTGAGTTCGCGCCGACCGCGACCTGGACGCCGGCCAGCACCTGCGCGGCGTTCCAGTACGCGGGGAACAGGTCCGGGTCGACCTGCAGGTGGAACTGGACGCTGGTACAGCCGGCCTCCGGAGCGATGGTGTCGGCCCACGCCTCCAAGTGCTCCACGCCGTCGATGTCGAGGTGCAGGTCCTCCCCCCGCATCGCCAGCATCTGCTCGTCCAGCAGCGCGTAGCGCGGGTTGTCGCTGATCGCCTCCTTCGTCAGCTGCTCGGCGCGCAGCGTCGGGAGGATGCCGATCATCACCAGGCCAGCGTGCTCGTCGCGGGCCCGCCCGTCGGCGTCGTTGAGCTCGCGGCGGATGTCGGCCTCGAGGCCGTCGACGGCGGTCCCCTCGAGCGTCTGCGGACGCACGTTGATCTCGAGGTTGAAGCGGCCGAGCTCCTCGGTGAACGACGGGTTCGCGACCCGCTGCAGCACCGCGTCGTTGCGCATCGCCGGCAGGAACTCCGGATCGACCAGGCTCAACTCGATCTCGGTCCCCGTCATCGGGATCTCGAAGTCGAACCTGGCTGTGGCGAACATGCGCGCCACCACGTCCAGGCACCGGTGGACCTTCTGCCGGTAGCGCATCCGGTCCTCGCCAGTGAACGACCGCGCCTCGACCCGCTCTCCCATGGGGTCAGCCTGCCCGACTCCGGTCGGGTGGGGGGCTCAGTCGGCGCGGTTGGGTCGCAGCGTCCAGCGCACGGTCATCTCGCCGGTGACCGTGCCGTCGTCGGTGCTGAGCACCACCGGGACGTCGAACTCCGGTCGCAGCCCACGCCCCAGCTCGTCCAGGATCTCCCCCGCGCTGCGGCTCATCGTCGCCTCGGCGCGCACGTCACCCTTGGCCAGCCTGCGGTAGCGGATCGTCGCCTCGACGGCCAGCGGTGTCGCCTCACCCAGCCGGTCGCCGAAGTTCGCCAGGACCAGCGCTCCGCTGGCGGACTCGGCCAACGTGAACATCGCGCCGGCGTGGGGGCCCGCCACGTGGTTGTGGTACGCCTTCTGGTCCGGCATCCGCAGCACCGCGCGGTCGTACGACAGTTCGACGAACTCCAGTCCCAGCGTCGCCACCATGGGGACGGCGACGGGGAAACCGGTACGGACGGCATCGAGGTCCATGGCCATGCCTCCGAGCCTAGGGACCGCGACACCGGTGCCGCAGCCGGGGTGCGCAGCCCTCAGCCGGGCTACGGTGACTGGGTGCCGATCGCCGTGGTGGACCTCGACGGGGTGCTCGCCGACGTGCGGCACCGGGTGCACCACGTGGAGCGGCGGCCGAAGGACTGGGACGCGTTCTTCGCTGCGGCACCGCAGGACCCGGTGCTGCTGGAGGGTCGCGCGGTGGTGGACCTGCTGGCCGCGGAGGGCGACGTGGTCTACCTGACCGGGCGCCCGGAGCGCTGCCGGGTCGACACCGAGGAGTGGCTGCGCCGCCACGACCTGCCGGTCGGACCGGTGTACATGCGGGCGGACCGTGACCACCGCCCGGCCCGCTACACGAAGTTGTCCACGCTGCAGCGGCTCGGAGGTCCCAGCGAGGTCAGCGTCGTGGTCGACGACGACGCAGCCGTCGTACGCACCCTGCGCGAGGCGGGCTACCAGGTGATGCACGCGGACTGGATGGGGGGCGGCACCGAGGGGGTCGACGGCCTCCCGGCTCCCAGCGTCGTGCAGGCCACGTTGTTCGAGGCGCAGGAGACGGAGGGCCGGACCTGACGCGAACCGACCTGGCGGACCGCGTCTTCACCGGCACGCCGGCACTGGATGCGACGTGAGTGGATGCGACGTCAGTGGATGCCGAGAGCCCGCGCGCGTACGTCGATCTCGGTCATCAGCTCGCGCATGAGCGTGTCGGGCAGGCCCTCCTCGTCGCGCATGCGCACCAGCTCCTCCTGCTCGGCCCGGATCATCTGCCGGGACAGCCGCTGCGTCGTGCTCGCACTGCGGGTGCCGGTGCCGTCGGCCACCGCGCGGGTGGCCCGGTTGAGCCGGAACGTGGCGTTGTCGCGCAGTTGCCGGACGACCGGTTCAGGGAGCGGGTCCCCACCCCGATCCGCGTCCGCCACGAGCTCCTCCAGCCGGTCCAGTGAGGCGCGGGCAAGGGACAGCCGTACGCGGCGAAGCAGGTCCTCGTCGTCGTCGGGCGGCAGCCTGAGCAGCCGTGCCAGCGGGCCGAGCGTGGGTGACAGCACGAGGGTGATGACGACGACGCAGAAGGTCACCGCGAGCAGCAGGTTGCGCTCGGGGAACGGCTCCCCGCTGTCGAGTGCGAGCGGGAGCGAGAAGGCCGCCAACCCGGAGATCGGTCCGCGAGCCCCCGCCCAGGCCACCACGACCCAGGCCTTCCAGCCCCCGTCGCGCCACGGTCTGCTGCCACGGGCGCTGCGCAGCCCCATCATCGCCAGCACGAACAGCGCCCGGGTGACGATCAGCGTCACCACGACGATCGGCACCAGGAGCAGCAGCTCCCGGATCTCCGAGTCGGCGAGTTCGTCGAGCGTGTCCGGGATCTCCACGCCGACGAGCAGGAAGGCCAGCGACATCAGCACGAACGTCAGCTGGCGCCACACCGACCCGACCTGCAGCCGGCCGCGGTAGCGGGTGTCGGTCGCCGTCGCGTGCGCCACCATCAACCCCGCGACGACGACCGCGAGGATGCCCGACCCCTCGAAGGTCTCGGCGCCCAGGTAGAGCGGGAACGGCGCCACCAGGACCAGGCCGTTGGCCGCGACGGTGTCGCGGCTGCGCCGCAGCACCGTCACGAGGATGAACCCGCCCAGGACACCCACGGCCAGGCCGCCGACCACCGCGAGACCGAGGGTGACGCCCGCCTGCAGCACCGTGACACCGCCGGCCGCGGCGGCGACCACGGCCACGCGCAGCAGGGTCAGTGCCGTGCCGTCGTTGACCAGGCTCTCGCCCTCGAGGATGTGCACCAACCGACGGGGCAGCGACGCCTGCTTGGCGACCGCCGACACGGCCACGGCGTCGGTCGGCCCCAGAATGGCCCCCAGGGCGACGGCGGCGGCGAACGGCAGCCCCGCCACCACCTGCGAGGCGATCACGCCCACCGTGAACGCCGACACGACGACGAGGCCGATCGCCAGCGCCATCACGGGGCGGCTCACCGCCTTGAGGTCCAGGAACGACGTGGACAGGGACTCCCCGAAGACCAGTGGCGCCAGCACCATCAGCAGGATGAGCTCGGGGTCCTCCGGGCCGTTCGGGCCGATGGGCAGCAGGCTCAGGACGATGCCGGAGGCGACCAGCGGCAGTGACACGCCCCAGCCGCGGCTGCGGGCGAACATCGAGATGATGACGCCGATGACCGCCGTACCGGCGAGCGGAATGACGCTGTCCTGGAGCATGACGCCCCGACCCTAGCGACCGCGGGCCCGGTGGAGGCCCACGACGACCGAGCCCCCGGGTGGCTCGCGCCGCCCACCCACCTCTTGTGGTGCCGGTTGCGTGAGCCACAGCGCACGCAACCGGCACCACAATCGCGTGGCGTACGCGCGGGCCCGGTGCTCAGGCGTCGGCGAAGGCGTCCGGCGCCGGGCAGGAGCACACCAGGTGCCGGTCGCCGTACGCCCCGTCGATGCGCCGCACCGGCGACCAGTACTTGTCCGCTCGAAGCCCGGCCACCGGGTACGCGGCCAGCTCACGCGGGTAGGGGTGCTCCCACTCCCCGACCAGGCAGGCGGCCGTGTGCGGGGCGTTGCGCAGCGGGTTGTCGTCGACCGGCCACTCCCCCGACGCGACCCGGTCGATCTCCCCGCGGATGGCGACCATCGCCTCCACGAACCGGTCCAGCTCGCCGAGGTCCTCGCTCTCGGTCGGCTCGACCATCAGCGTGCCGGCGACCGGGAACGACATTGTCGGCGCGTGGAACCCGTAGTCGATCAGCCGCTTGGCGACGTCGTCCACGGTCACGCCGGTGTCGCGCGTGATGCCCCGCAGGTCGATGATGCACTCGTGCGCCACCAGGCCCCCGCGGCCGGTGTAGAGGACGGGGTAGTACGGCGCCAGCCGGGCCGCGAGGTAGTTGGCCGACAGGATCGCCACCTGGGTCGTGCGGGTGAGCCCCGCGTCCCCCATCATCCGGATGTAGGCCCACGGGATCGGCAGGATCCCCGCGCTGCCCCACGGGGCGCCGCTGACCGGTCCGACCCCGCCCTCGCCGAACCCACGACCGGCCGGCCCGCACTCCGGGCGCAGCGGGTGGGACGGCAGGAACGGGGCCAGGTGGGCCCGCACGCCCACCGGCCCGACACCGGGGCCGCCGCCGCCGTGCGGGATGCAGAACGTCTTGTGCAGGTTCAGGTGGCTGACGTCGGCGCCGAAGCGACCCGGCTTGGCCAGCCCGAGCAGCGCGTTCAGGTTGGCGCCGTCGACGTAGACCTGCCCGCCGGCGTCGTGCACCAGCGCGCAGATCTCGCTGACGGCCTCCTCGAACACCCCGTGCGTCGACGGGTACGTGATCATCAGGGCGGCGAGCCGGTCGCCGTGCTCGGCGATCTTCGCCCGCAGGTCGTCGACGTCGACGTTGCCGAGCTCGTCGCACGCCACGACCACCACGCGCAGCCCGGCCATCACGGCGCTGGCGGCGTTGGTGCCGTGCGCGCTGCTGGGGATGAGGCACACGTCGCGCTCGTCGTCCCCGCGGGACCGGTGGTAGGAGCGGATCGCCAGCAGGCCGGCGAACTCTCCCTGGGACCCGGCGTTCGGCTGGACGGACACGGCGTCGTACCCGGTGACCTCGGCCAGCCAGCCCTCCAGCGAGGCGATCAGGTCCAGGTAGCCCTGCGCCTGGTCCAGCGGCGCGAACGGGTGGATCCCGGCCCACTCCGGCCAGGTGATCGGTTCCATCTCCGTCGTCGCGTTCAGCTTCATCGTGCAGGAACCCAGCGGGATCATCGCTCGGTCCAGCGCGATGTCCTTGTCGGCCAGCCGCCGCAGGTAGCGCAGCATCGCGGTCTCGGTGCGGTGGCGGTGGAACACCGGATGCGTCAGGAACGGGCTGTCCCGCAACAGATCTGCCGGCAGCGCATCCCGTGTGGCCGCGTCCACCTCGGCCAGGTCCGGCTCGCCGACCGCAGGCACGACGGTGGCCACGGACGCCCACACAGCACCCAGGTGATCCGGTCCGGTCACCTCGTCGGTCGACACCGAGACCACGTCCTCGTCGACGACGCGGACGTTGACCCCGCGGGTCAGGGCCGCCTCGGCGATGGCTCGCGCCTGCCCCGGGACGGTGATCCGTACGGTGTCGAAGAAGCCGTCGGTCACGTCGACGCCGGCCGCGCGCAGACCGGCGGCCAGCACCGCCGCGTAGCGGTGGGCGCGCAGCGCGATCCGGGTCAGCCCCTCCGGGCCGTGGTAGGCGGCGTACATCGACGCGATGACCGCGAGCAGCACCTGGGCCGTGCAGATGTTGCTGGTGGCCTTCTCCCGGCGGATGTGCTGCTCGCGCGTCTGCAGCGCCAGCCGGTACGCCGGTGCTCCGTCCGCGTCGACGCTCACCCCGACCAGCCGACCGGGCAGGTTGCGCTCCAGCCCGGCGCGCACGCTCATGAACCCGGCGTGCGGCCCGCCGAAGCCCAGCGGAACACCGAACCGCTGTGCGGAGCCGACGACGATGTCGGCGCCCATCTCCCCCGGCGGGCGCAGCAGGGTCAGGGCCAGCAGGTCGGCCGCGACGACGACCTGGGCACCGCTCTCGTGGGCCGCCTCGATCAGCGGGGTGAGGTCGCGCACGGCGCCGGAGTCCCCCGGGTACGACAGCAGGACGCCGAAGAAGTCACCGTCCGGCAGGCCCCCGGACAGGTCGGCGACGACCAGCTCCACCCCCACCGGCTCGGCGCGGGTCTGCAGCACGGCGAGGGTCTGCGGGAGGGTGTCGGCGTCCACCAGGAATCGGGTCGCCGCCCCGCGCACGGCCCGCCGGGCCAGCGCCATGCCCTCCGCGGCCGCCGTCGGTTCGTCCAGCAGCGACGCGCTCGCGACCGGCAGCCCGGTGAGGTCCTCGACCACGGTCTGGAAGTTCAGCAGCGCCTCGAGCCGGCCCTGGGAGATCTCCGGCTGGTAGGGCGTGTAGGCGGTGTACCAGCCCGGGTTCTCCAGCACGTTGCGGGTGATGACCGCGGGGGTGCGGGTGTCGCGGTAGCCCAGCCCGATCATCGCGGTCACAGGCCGGTTGCGGTCGGCCATGGCGCGCAGCTCGGCCAGCGCCTCGGCCTCGGTGGCCGCGGCCCGCAGGTCCAGGCCCTCGGTCCACCGGATGACCTCCGGCACGGCCGTCGCGACCAGGTCCTCCAGGCTGTCGTGGCCGACGACGGCCAGCATGGCGGCGACGTCGGCGTCGTCGACGCCCACATGGCGGTCCACGAACCGGTCCGCTCGATCGAGGTCGGACAGGGTGAGGCCGGGCCGGCTGCTGGTCGGGTCGGGGTGGGGCTGGCTCATCGGGGGCTCCTGGGCGCGGGCGGACGCGGCCCCCCTCTGTCACCCGCGGCACTGCCGCGACCTGAGAGCTTCACCGGGGCCGAGGCTCCGGCTTGCACCGTCGGTGGGCCCGCCGTGGCGAGCCGCTTTCCAGAGGTGCCTCGCCCGCCCGGTCCGGGTGCCTGAGAGGTTGTCGGGGAGTTGCTCCTTCGGCGCCCGCCGCTGGCTGCGGCGGAACTCTCCCGTGCGGGGTCGTCGGCCCGGTCAGCCTATACGCGCGCGCGACACGCGGCAGGCCATACGCGCGCTCGCCCCTCGGCAGGGTTCAGCCGGTGCGCCGTGCCGCGCGCCGGGCGGCCAGCTCGTCGGAGGCGCCCTCGGGGGCGGCCAGCTGCCCGTCGGTACGCTCCCCCGGCAGCTCGGCCAACGTGCCCTCGACCTCGCGCCAGACGCTGCCCACCGCGATGCCGAACACGCCCTGGCCGCCGCGGACCAGGTCGACGACCTCGTCGGCGCTGCGGCACTCGTAGATGCTGGCGCCGTCGCTCATGAGCGTGATCCGCGCCAGGTCGTCGCCGCCGCGCTCCTCGAGGTGCTGGACGGCGGCCCGGATGTTGGGCAGCGAGACGCCGGTGTCGATGAGCCGCTTGACGATGCGCAGCACCAGGATGTCGCGGAACCCGTACAGCCGCTGGGTGCCCGACCCCGAGGCCGGGCGGATGCTGGGCTCCACCAGACCGGTCCGGGCCCAGTAGTCCAGCTGGCGGTAGGTGATCCCGGCCGCGGAGCAGGCGACCGGTCCGCGGTAGCCGATGTCGGTCGGCAGCGGGCGCAGGTCGGCGTCGTCGAACAGCAGGCCCTGCCCGTCGGCGGTCGTGGGCGGGACCTGCTCGGTCTCCTGCCGCGCGTCGACGGGGCTGCTGCCGGTGGGGCTGCTGCCGGTCATGGCGTCCTCCACGATGCCTGCCGCCGCCGGTGGGGAGCCCGACGGGGGTCTCCGGTGCCGTCCTGCGGCCGGGACCGAACCCCAGCCGTGGAACTACACCGTCGACGTTCGAGTCGGACGCTAGGCCCGTGGTGGTGGGGCGTCAACGCGGCGCGCCCGCGCGTCGCCGGCGAGTCTCTCGACGTCAGGTCGAGGGTGAGTCGCCGCTCTCCCCCTCGGTGCCGAAGTCCTCCGGCGAGATCTGGTCGAGGAACTCGCGGAACTTCTCCACCTCGTCCTCGTCCTCGTCATCCTCCGGGATGGCGATGCCGGCCTCGTCCAGCACCGCGCCCTCCCCGTAGATCGGGGTCCCGGCCCGCAGCGCGAGGGCGATCGCGTCGGACGGCCGCGCGCTGACCTCCACCCCGTCGGCGAAGACCAGCAGCGCGTAGAAGACCCCGTCGCGCAGCTCGGTGATCCGGATCTCCTTCAGCGGCCGGTCCAGCGCGACCAGGACGTCGCGCAGCAGGTCGTGGGTGAGCGGGCGCTGGGGGACGACCCCCTGCTGGGCGAATGCGATGGCGGTGGCCTCCACCGCCCCGATCCAGATCGGCAGGTAGCGGTCGCCCTCGACCTCGCGCAGCAGCACGATCGGCTGGTTCGACGGCATCTCGACCCGGACACCCACCACGTCCAGCTGCAGCATGGCCCCAGGCTACCCGCGCGGCGACCATCCGGCCCGGGGTCGACCGACCGACGGCCGTCGACCCGCCTCAGGAACTGGGGTCGTCCCGGTTGAGCCCGGCCCGCACCAGCGCGGTGTGCAGCTGCACCGACAACGCGGCGAGCTCGCGTACGGCCTCCTCGGCGCGGACCCGGGCCTCGGGCCCGCGCTGCCGGGCGATCGGCGACACGACCTGCTCCACCAGCCCGACCTCCCGGTCGGCGGCGACCTTGAACGCCCGCAGGTGCCGTGGCTCGATGCCGAAGCCGGTCATCCGGGCCACCGCCGTGGCGACGGTGACGGCGTCAGCGTCGTAGTAGCCGCCCGCGTGAGGGGCGATGAGGCCGTACGACTCCACCTGGCCCAGCGTGTGCTCGTCCAGCCCGCTGGAGGCCACCAGCTCGGCCCGGGTCAGCCGGACCCGGGTCCGGGTGGGGCGGAACTCCTCCGTCCGCGGTGCGCCGTCGGTCACCAGCGAGGACGGAGCCCGCGCCTCCCCGCCGCCCAGTGGGGGTTCCAGGCCGCGGTCGACCGCGTCGAGGTTGTCCCGGATGACCTTCAGCGGCAGGTAGTGGTCGCGCTGGAGGGTGAGCACGTAGCGCAGGCGGTCCACGTCGCCGGGGCTGAACTTGCGGTAGCCGCTGGCGGTGCGCGCCGGCCGGACCAGCCCCTCGGACTCCAGGAAGCGGATCTTCGAGATGGTCACGTCGGGGAACTCCCCCCGCAACTGCTGCAGCACCTCGCCGATGCCGAGCAGGGGGCGGGCCTCCGCCGCCGTCACGACCCCCGCTCCTCCTGCGGCTCCCCCACCAGGAAGACGAAGCGGTACTTGCCCACCTGGACCTCGTCGCCCCCCGCCAGCCGGGCGTCGTCGACGCGGTCGCGGTTGACGTAGGTGCCGTTGAGGCTGCCCACGTCGTGCACCGACCAGCCGGCCGAGTCCTGCCGGAACTCCGCGTGCCGCCGGCTGACCGTCACGTCGTCGAGGAAGATCGTCGACTCCGGGGTGCGGCCCACGGTGACGACGTCGCCCTCCAGGGTGTAGTGCGCGCCCTCCCCCGGGCCGCGGCGGACGAGCAGCAGGGCGCTGCCCGGCGCCAGGCCGTCGACCAGTCCGGTCCCCACCGCCAGCAGCGGGCCGCTGGTCCCCAGGGTCGACTGCAGCGCGGCGAGGGTGCCGGTGAGCTCGGCCGCGTCCTCCGCGGACTCGCTGGTGAGGGGCCAGCCGCAGTCGCGGCAGAACCGATCCTCGTCCTCGGCCCCCCGGCCGCAGGACGGGCAGGTGCGGGCCATGGCCCCCTCCCGAGTGGGCGCGCCCGGGCGCGCACCTCGTCGCGTGGCGATCCGCCCCGGACCGGGGCGCGTTCCGCAGCCTAGGAGTCGGCGCGCGAGAGGGTCAAGGAACCTTTCCGGGACGCACGCCGGGGGTCGATCGCAGGTCGAGAGCCGGTCCCGGACAGGCGCCAGACCTCACCCTGTGGTTGAGGCTGAGGTACGGGCGCCGTCCGTCAGCGAGCCAGTCCGGCGATGAGGGCGTCGTACGCCTCGGCGCTCAGCAGCGCGTCGACGGCGGCCGTGTCGTCCGGACGGATCCGGACCATCCAGCCCGTCCCGTACGGATCGGTGTTGACGGTCTCCGGGGCGTCGGCGAGGGAGGCGTTGGCCTCCACGACGGTGCCCGACACCGGGGAGTAGATGTCACTCACGGACTTGGTGGACTCGACCTCGCCGCACGGGGAGCCGGCGTCGAGCGCGGCCCCGGGCTCGGGCAGCGACACGTAGACGATGTCCCCCAGCGCCTCCTGCGCGTAGCCGGTGATGCCGAACACCAGCGTGCCGTCGTCCTCGGCCCGCACCCACTCGTGCTCGGCGGTGTACTTCAGGTCGGCGGGGTTCATGGTGCTCCTTCACGGGTCGCGGGCTGCGGGGACGAGGATTCCAGATGGGGGCGGGCATGGGGACGGGGGTCGCCGATCAGCCCTCCGCCTCCGGCGCGGGGCTGGCGTACTCGGGCGTCGGCAGCGGCTGCACCGCGTCGATCGCCACCCGGTCCCGGGTCTCGATGAGGATCGAACCGCCGGCGGCCCGGACGGTGTCCGCGACGCCGCCGGGGATCTCCATCGCCTTGGCCAGCGTCTCCGGGGGGCCGATCGCCGTCACCACGTACGGGGAGGACACCGGGTCGCCGTCGACGACGACGGAGCCGTCCACGTCCCCGAACCAGGTCGACACCACGACCCGGTGGTCGGCCACCTGGATGGCCTCCGCCCCGGCCGCGCGCAGCTCCTGCACCGTGTCCAGCAGCACGGTCCCGTCGATCGCGTAGCCCGGGTCCTGCAGGGTGATCACGACTCCCGGCCCCGTGGCGGCCACGGTCCCCGCGAGGATGGCCAGCCCGTCGGCCCGCTTGCGGGTCTCCTCCAGCGCCTGCCGGGCCCCACCCGCCTCGAGCCGGTCGCGGGCCACCTCCAGCCGACGGGCCTCCGACTGCAGGCGCAGCTGCTGCGCCGACAGGTCGTCCAGGACGCGGACCAGGTCGGCGCTGCGCGCCGTCTGCAGGAAGGTCTCCTCGTCGTTGCCGTGGATGACGGCCACCGCGGTGAATCCGAGGACCACGAACAGCAGTCCGATGACCAGCTGCGCCGAGGTGCGGCGCGGAGCCAGCAGGTCGCGCAGCCGGCGCCGGCCCTCCGGCTCGGTCAACGTGGGCTCCGGGGGCTCCGGGGGCTCGGGGAGCGCGTCAGGGTCGGTCATGCCCGGAACAGGTGCCGGCGGATCGCGGCGGCGTTGGCGAAGATCCGCATGGCCAGCACGACGACCACGCCGGTCGACAGCTGCGCGCCGACGCCGAGCTGGTCCCCGAGGAAGACCAGCAGCGCGGCGACCACGACGTTGGACAGGAACGACACGATGAAGACGCGGTCGTCGAAGACCCCGTCGAGCAGCGCGCGGAAGGCCCCGAAGACCGCGTCCAGCGCGGCGACGACGGCGATCGGCAGGTACGGCTGCAGCCAGAGCGGGATCGCCGGCTGCAGCACCAGCCCCAGCACGATGCCGACCACCAGGCCGATCAGCGCGATCACGTGTCCCCCTCGGGCTCGGCCAGGACGGGCAGGGTCGACTGCCCCGCGGGGAGCGACAGCCGGTCGGAGTCCTCGACCCCGAAGCGTAGGCCGTAGGTGTCGGCGAGATCGCGCAGCGCGTCCCCGGCGTCCCCGCGGCGGAAGACGTCACCCAGGTCGGCCGGGCCGATCGCCTCGACGCGGTACGGGGGCGTCAGCGGCGAGTAGTCGACCAGGATCGCGGGCCCGGCCGACCGGATCGCGGTCCGCGCGGTCAGCCGTCGCCCGTTGACCGCGATCGCCTCGGCCCCGGCCTGCCACAGCCCGTTGACCACGAGCTGGACGTCACGGTCGAGGACCCGTCCGAGGTCGGGGTCGACGGCGTCGTCGCTGGCCTCGGCGTCCCGCAGCACGACGGTGGCACCGGGTCCCTGGACCGGCGTGTAGGCGGCCGCCGCCTCCAGGACCGCGAGCCGCCCGGTGAGCTGTTGGCCGCCTCCGGTCGCCGTCAGCGCCGCCTCCTGGGCCGCGGTGACCTCGCGCTGCAGGGCGGCGACCTGCTCCTCCAGCCGGACGTTGGTCGCCGTGGCCTGCTCGACCCGGACGACCAGTTCGGCGCGCTGCGCCTCGGTGGCGGGGGCGACGGCCCGGGTCTGCACCAGCGACACCGACAGCACCAGGCCGGCGGCGACCAGCGTCACGACCGCGAGAACCGTGGTGCGCCGCCCGTGCAGATGGGTCCGACCGGACCGGTCGGGCGCATCCGCGTCGGCGGTGTCCGCCCCCGCACCGGCTGCGCCGCCGCCGTCCCCGTGGGTCCGGGCGTGCTCGGCCCGGTCGTGCGCGACGTAGTCGCTGTCCGCGGCGCCGCGCAGCAGATCGCCGAGGAGCGACATCGTCGCCGCCGGACCGCCGTAGGCAGGGCTCATGTCGCCCGACGCGGTGCCGGGGCCGGGTGCCGGTGCCGTCACCCGGCCGCTCCCTCGACCACGCTCACCCAGTCGTCGAGGATCGCCCGGGTCGACTCCTCGTCCGGACCCTCCGCCCACAACCGCGTGGCCGCGTCGGTCGGGTCGGGCAGCACCAGCACCCAGCGGCCGTCGGGCTCCACGATCCGCACCCCGTCGGTGGTGTCGACCTGCCGGCCGTTGGCGCCGTCGATCGCGGCGCGCATGACCTGGCCCTTGCGGGCCCAGGGGGTGGGGACGCGGGCCCGCAGCATGGTGGTGCGCGGGATCCGTCGGTCGATCGCGCTGAGGGTGAGCTGGGTGCGCGCGACCAGTCCGAGCAGGCGGACGAACGAGGCCATGCCGTCGATGTGCGGACCCATCTCGGGCACCACGAAGCCGCCGCGTCCGTCGCCGGCGAAGATGACGCCCGGCTCGGCGGCGACGGCGGTGAGCTCGTCGACGCTGCGGCGGGTCCACCGGATGCCGACGCCGTGGTAGCCGGCGACCTGCTCCGCCGCGCGGGTCGTGGTGACGGGCAGTGCCGCGATTCCGCCGTGCCGCTCGGCGGCGACGAGGTCGAGCACGACCAGCAGTGCCCGCCCGTCGTCGATCGGCGCACCGGTCTCGTCCACCAGGGACAGCCGCTCCCCCGTGGTGTCGAAGCGCACCCCGAAGTCGGCACTGGAGGAGGCGACGAGGGCGCCGAGCCCTTCCAGGGCGCGGTCCCGGTCGTCGTCGGTCTCGGTGGGCGCGGACTCGTCCAGCCGGTTGTTGACCGTGAGGATGTTGACCCCGATTCGGGCCAGCAGCGTCGGCAGGACCATGGACGCCGTGCCACCGCCGGCGTCCACGACGACCTTGAGCCCGGCCTCCTCCACCCCGGAGGTGTCGATGACGCGCAGGATCTCGTGGGCATAGTCGTCGACGACCCGGTGCGGGGTCCCGATGTCCCCCATGTCACCGGGGAACGGGCGCCGGAACTCCTTGCGGGAGAACACGCGTTCCAGTTTCTGCTGGGCCCCGGGCGACAGGTTGCTGCCCGTGTCGTCCAGCAGGACGAGGTCGATGCTCTCCGGCGAGCCCGTGGTCGTCCGCAGGATGACGCCCCCGGCGGAGTGTCGGGCTACGTCCTGCCGGATCAGCGGTGCGGGCATCGTGCGCAGGTCGCGCACGTCGAGGCCGGCCGCCGTCAGCGACCCCGCCAGCGCCCGGTTGAAGGCGCGCGCGGCCCGGGAGTGGTCGCGTCCCACCGTGATCCGGGCGCCCTTCGGCAGCGTCGTGGCGAAGGCTGCGCCCAGCCGGACCACGAGTTCCGGGGTGATCTCGACGTTGACGATCCCCGACACGCCGCGCGGCCCGAAGATGTGCCGATGCCCGCGTGACTCCCAGATGACGGAGTCGCGGACGACGGCCCCGGCCTCCAGCGTCTTCGCCGGGAAGACGAGGACGTCGGGCATGACGATGACCTCCTCCTCGAGGGTGCACTCGTCGGCGATGACCGCGCCCTCCTCGATCCGCGCCGCGCGCATCACGTCGGTGGAACGCCCGACCACGCAGCCACGCAGGTCAGCGCCCGGGCCGATGAAGACGTTGTCGTGGAGGACCGATCGCTCGATCCGGGCGCCGCTGCGGACCACCACGTTGGTGCCGAGAACCGAGTGCGCCCCGAGCTCCGCGCCGCCCTCGACCTTGGCGTACGGACCCAGGTAGACCGGGGAGACGATCTCGACGTCGGGGTCGACCTCCGCCCCCTCGGCGATCCACACGCCGGGGGCCACCTCGAACCCGTCGATGTCCGCGTCCACCCGGCGGTCGAGCACGTCGGCCTGGGCCCGCAGGTAGGACGCCAGCGTGCCGACGTCCTCCCAGTAGCCGTCGGCGACGAAGCCGTAGACGGGGGCGCCGGAGCTCACCAGCCGCGGCAGCACGTCCCGCGACCAGTCGACGACCGTGTCCTCGGGCACGTGGTCCAGCAGCTCCGGCTCCATGACGTAGATGCCGGTGTTGACGGTGTCGCTGAACACCTGCCCCCAGGTCGGCTTCTCCAGGAACCGGTCGACCCGGCCCTCCTCGTCGGAGATCACGATCCCGAACTCGACCGGGTCCGGCCGCCGGGCCAGGCAGACGGTGACCAGGGCGCCGCGCTCGCGGTGGAAGTCGGTGAGCGCCGTGAGGTCGACATCCGTGAGCGCGTCACCCGACATGACCAGGAAGGTGTCGTCGCGCAGGGCGGCGGCGGCGTTGCGCACGCTGCCCGCGGTGCCCAGCGGCCGGTGCTCGGTGGCGTAGGTCAGCGTTATGCCGAGGTCGGAGCCGTCGCCGAAGTACGACCGGACCAGCGATGCGAGGTACTGCACCGTGACGACGGTGTCGTCGATGCCGTGCCGCCGCAGCAGCCGGAGCACGTGCTCCATCAGCGGACGGCCGACCACGGGAAGCAGCGGCTTGGGGGTGCCGGTCGTCAGCGGGCGCAGGCGGGTGCCCTCTCCCCCGGCCATCACCACCGCGCGCATCGGACCCCCCTACGCCTGCACCGGACGGGTCCGGAACACACGCATCGCCTGCTCGACGTACAGCAGCCCTGCGTACCAGTACAGGCCGGTGCCCCACAGTGCGAACGCCCAGCCCAGGACCCGGGCCACGGTGGCCAGTGTGCCCGTCCCGTCCCCGAACAGCAGCAGCGGGAAGGCGTACAGCAGGCAGAACGTCGCAGCCTTGCCCAAGTAGTGGACCGGGAGCGCCGTCAGCCCGCGCCGGCGCAGCCCCGGCAGGAACAGCGCGAGCACGAGGTCTCGACCGAGCAGCAGCACGACCAGCCACCAGGGCACGATGCCGCGCAGCGCCAGCCCGAGCAGGGCCGCGGCGATGTAGAGCCGGTCCGCGAGCGGGTCGAGCAGCTGGCCCAGCCGCGAGATCTGACCGGTGGCGCGGGCGATCTTGCCGTCCAGCCAGTCCGTGATGCCGGCGACCACGAGGAGAACGAACGCCCACCCGTCCGCCTGCGGGCCGAGGATCAGCCAGAGGAAGACCGGGACGCCGAGCAGCCGGGCGAAGCTGAGCAGGTTCGGGATGGTGAGGACGCGGTCGGTCTGTACGTGCGTCTCCTGCACGTCCATCCGCGCCTCCCGGGGGCGGCCTGTCGGGGGGCCGCGTCGTCTGACTGTAGTTGCCGTCAGGCGGGTGGCGCCGGGGGCCGGTCCGGGTCGGCCGGATCCGCAGCGGTGTCGACGGGCGGGTCCGTCGGCGCCTGCGCGGGTGCGGGGTCCGCGGGTGCCGGCTGCGGCGCTCCCGGCGAGGCCTCCTCCGGGACCGGGACATCAGCCGTGGGGACGTCGGCCGAGGGCGCCTCGGTCACCGGCGGCAGCAGGACGGTCGCGTCCTCCGCCGGCACCGCGGGTTCGGCGGGCACCGCGGGCCCGGCCGCCCGAAGCTCTGGTGCCTCCGGAGCGGGTTCAGCCGGAGCCGGTGCAACCGAAGCCGGTGCAGCCGAAGCCGTGGCCCCCGCAGCGGGTTCGGCGGGTGCCGGGGCCGGCGGAGCAGCGGCGTCCTCCGGCGCCGGCGCGGGGGCCTGGGCCACCACGGGGATCGGCCCGGTGGTCTCGGTGTCGCTCTCGGCCGGAGCGCCCGCCGGCGCGGCGGGAGCATCGGCAGGAACCGGCGGCGGCGGTGCGGCGGCCGCCGCGCCGGCCGCGGCGACGGTCGAGGCGGACACGGCGGACGCCGGGACCGAGGTGCCGGTGCCGGCGGTCGGCACGGGCGGTGCCGCCGCGAACACCCCGGGGGTGGGCGACCCGGTTGCGTATGCCGACGGCGAGTCCACCGGGATGCCGGCGGGCAGCAGGTCCGGCTCCTTGCGCGGCCGGGAGCCCCAGATCAGCAGGACCAGGCCGATCAGCGCGACCACCCCGCCGGCAATCAGCAGGGTCAGCGCCACGGTGAACGCCTTCGCCCAGCGCAGTACCAGCGTGAGGGTGACGTCGACCCCGGCGGACGAGTCCGGGTTCATCAGGACCAGCGTGACCGGACCGTCGGTGTCGACGGACAGCTCCGCGGACTCGCCCTGGGCCGAGCCCAGCCAGAACGGCTGCAGCGAGGGGGGCAAGGGGGTGCCGTTGCCCGGGATGGCGACGACCGTCCAGTTGCCGTCGTCCGTGCGCGTGGCCACGTCGTACGGGCTCCCGGCGAGGTAGTCGTCGACCGTGTCCGGTGGCCCGTACCCGGCGAACACCTGCTGCCCGTCCGAGGCGCGCACGACGAGGGTGGACTCCCCCACGCGGGTCCCGAACGGGATCTCGGTCTCGATCCCGAGGACGTCGGTGACGACGGCGGTCGCGTCGGGCCCCGAGCGCACGGTCCCGGCGTCGCTCTCGATGACGCCCTCCTGCCCGAAGGCGCCCCAGAGGATGCCCCCCGCGGCGGCGGCGGCGAGGCCCGCGAGCAGCAGGACGATCCCCAGGACGACCAGGACGACCCTCTTCACGCTGTCGCTCCGCCTCCCCTGTCCCGGTCGCCCCGTGCGTCCGGGCGGCCACCGTAACCCGCGCGGCTCCCGGGGGTCCGCGGGCACGCCGGTCGGGGGTCGGCGCACCCGGCCCTCGGCCGATACTGGCCGGGTGGCCCTGGAGACCCGGCGGTGGGTGCGGACGCTGCGGATCGCCGCGGTGCCGGCCCGGTCCGTGGGCCGCCTCGCGGTCGGGCAGGCCGGGCGGCTGCGGGGCGAGGACCCGGGCGAGGTCCGCCGGCGGGTGCGGCAGGCCAACGCCGACGACCTGCGTACCGTGCTCGGCGACCTCAAGGGCGGCGCGCTGAAGCTCGGGCAGTTCCTCAGCACGGTCGACAGCCTGTTCCCCCCCGATCCCGAGGCCACCTGGCAGGACGCCCTCACCCAGCTGCAGGAGGCGAACCCGGGGCTGCCGTTCGACGACGTCGAGCCGGTGCTGCGCGCGGAGCTCGGACCGGACTGGCGGTCGCGGTTCCGCGGCTTCGACGAGCGGCCGGCGGCCGCCGCCTCGCTGGGGCAGGTGCATCGGGCGCAGTGGGTGGACGGGCGTCCGGTGGCCGTCAAGATCCAGTACCCGGGGGTGCGGGAGTCGGTCGCCGCCGACCTGCGTACCCTCGGTGCCTCCCTGCGGCTGGCGTCGGTGGTGGCCCGGGGCCTGGTCGTGCCGCCGGTGATGCACGAGCTGTCGACCCGGCTGGGCGAGGAGCTGGACTACCGACGCGAGGCCGCCCACCAGCGCGTCTTCGCCGCGGCCTACCGGGACGACCCGGGCACGGCGGTGCCGGACGTGGTGGACGCGACCGAGCGGGTCCTGGTGATGGACTGGCTGCCCGGGCGGCCGCTGGTCGACACCGCCGGTGACACCGACGACGCGCGGGCCCGCACTGGCCTGGCCTACCAGGTGTTCCTGCTCGAGGCCCCGGCCCGCACCGGGCTGCTGCACGCCGACCCGCACCCGGGGAACTTCCGGGTGCTGGACGACGGGCGGCTCGGGGTCCTCGACTTCGGCGCGGTGGTCCCGATGCCGGGCGGGCTGCCGCCGTCGTTCGGCCGCCTGGTCAGCGCCTTCGCGTACGAGCGAGGAGCTGCCCTGGAGTCGTCGCTGCGCGATGCCGGGCTGGTCCGGCCGGGTCGCCGGCTGGACACCGAGTCGCTGGCGGAGGTGATGTCCCCGTTCAGCGAGCCGGCCCGGCACGAGGTGTTCACCTACTCGCCGGAGTGGCTGCGGTCGTGCTTCGACCGCAACGCCCAGGCGCGCGACCCCGACTACACGGTGGCGCTGGGCCTGACGCTGCCGCCGGACCAGCTGATGACCCAGCGGGTGTGGCTGGGCTGCGTCGGGACGCTGTGCCGGCTGGGGGTGACCGTGCCGGTCCGCCCGGTGCTGCGGCGGTACCTGCCCGGGTTCACCGAGCCGGGCGGCCCTCCCGACGGCCCTCCTGACGGCGCTGGGATCAGCTCCCCCGGGTGACGGACAGGATGGCCAGGCACATCTCGTCGGTCGTGCCCTCGCCCCAGGTGACGTAGCGCGGCTCCACGTCCTGCAGCGACGGCAGCATCTGGCGCAGGCCCGCATCGTGCGTGCAGGTCACCCGCAGCACGTCGCCCTTGTCGACGCGTACGGGCTCCGCGAGGGTCCGCGACGACTGGTCGTCGAAGTCCCACACCGGGATGTCCAGCACGGTCCGGGCCTGCGGGGTGCCGGGGTTCAGCTCCACGGTGATGCTGCGGCCGAGCAGGTGCATGTGCCCGGCGGCGCCGTACACGGTGATGGGCTCCTCGATGCGGCGGTCGCACGACTGGGTCGGCCCCGCGGCGGGGTCGAGCGGGTCCCCGTCACACAGCATCTGCAGCCCGGCGATCGTGCGCCCGGAGTCCTCGCCGTAGCGGCGCACGGTGTCGAACACCGAGGCGGTCCGGTCGCACAGCGGCCCGGACTCGTTGGCCAGGCACGGCAGTTCCACGGGGGCGACGAGCAGCATCGTCTCCAGCGGGGTGAGGTCGGCGGTGCCGGGCGCCAGCCGGAGGTCGACGGCGGTGTCGTCGCTGCCGGTGCCGCCGCGCAGGTTGTAGTGCACCTGCAGCACCGCGCGGCTGCCGGCCGTCATCGGCACGCCGAGCCCCCCGCCGATGACCCGCTCCTCCCCGCCGGGCGCCCAGGCCGCCAGCCATGGAGCCGAGTCCAGGGACGCGGTCGGGCCGCTGGCGCGCCCGGCGGCGCGGGGCAGGCCCGGTCCGCCGAAGCAGGACCAGCCCAGTCCGTCGTCCGCGGAGTCCAGCGCCTGGGCCGCGGGGATCTGGTCCGGCTCGACCCGGTACAGGATCGCGTGGTGCACGACCCCGGGGTTGCCGGGCAGGAACCGCACGCCGGTCAGGAACGCGTCGGCGTCCAGGCCCGGGTCGATCAGGAAGCACCGGTAGTCGTCGGTGGCGCGGTTCTGCGCGACCGGGGTGTAGGGGCCGCCGTCGATCCCGACCCGCATCCGGGTCTCCCCCGGCCGCAGCGGCGTCTCCGGGGTAGCGCTCGACGGGCTCGCGGACGGGGACGAGGCGTGCGGGGCCGCGCCGTGCCCGGCGTCGACGTCGGCTCGGCCACCCCGAGTCACCAGGAAGCCGACGACGCCGAGGACGAGCACCGGCACCAGCACGAGGGCGAGCGTCGACCCGATGCGTCCGGACCTGGTCCGGCCGTCCTCCTGCGGCGGCATCGGACCAGGGTAGGTCACCTTCAGGCGTTCGCCTCCCGGCACAGTGGCTCCAGCCGCTGCGCGGTCCCGTCGTCCCCCAGGTGGTTGCAGACGTCGATCTTGGGCCGCTCGCCCTTCCAGTGCACCGACCAGTACGACCCCATGCCGCCGAGGCAGTCGGTGAGGACGTTGTCGGCGACCGAATCGCACACCGCCGCCGCGAACGGGATGTCGTCGGGGTGGTACTTCACCGCCCTGCTGCCCACGCCGCGGGTGCAGGTCTGCCGGCCCAGCCCGTCCTGCGCCTCGTCGCACCACTGCACGACCCCGGACCAGTCCTCCGGATGCTCCTGCAGCCAGACAGTGGGCGCGTAGAACCAGCAGTTGCCGGCGTACGGCAGCCGGACGTCCTCGCAGATCCCGCGAGCCGTCTCGGACGTGGGTGGGTCGTACCCGGCGGGCGTGGCGACGTGCCCGACCCCGTCGTCGAGGGTGAACAGCTGCATGAACACGCCCTCGCCGCAGCGGATCTTCAGGATGTCCCCGGGCGAGGTGTCACACAGGTCCAGGGCGGCGGGGATGTCGTAGCCGGTCGCGAACATGACCCCGTGGCCGACGCCGTGGAAGCACGACCCGTCGTTGGCGGGGGCGCAGATCTCCAACAGTGCCTGGCCGATGTCGGGTGCGTAGGCGAGCGCCAGCTCGACCACGCCGTGGGTGTAGCCGCCGCCGCAGACGTCGTCGCGCTGGGACAGCGCCCGGGCCGCGTCCCCGTCGAACTTCTCCAGGGTCGCGTGACCGATGTCGTGCGCCACCGCGTGGCAGATGCCGGACACCTCGGGGTTGCGGGCGATCGCCTTGTCCAGCGCGGCCAGGGCCTTGCCCGGGCCGGAGCGGTCGAGGATGCCGAGCATCCGGTCGCGCAGCGCCTCGTACGGCGTCGCCGGTGTGGCAGCGGCCGAGCCCGTCGGCCCCGTGGCGGCCGGATCGACGTGGCCCCCCGAGGAGTGGCCGCCGTCGGCCGGGGGGACCCCGTCGTCGACAACGGCACCGACCACGGCGCCCGCAGCGGCGACCTGGTCGTGGCCGCCGTGGTCCGCACGGGAGCCGGCAGCGACGATCAGGCCGACGGCCACCAGCCCGACGAGCGGCACCAGGACGGCCGCCAGGACGGTTCCGCGACGCCCGGTCGGTCGCGCCACCGACGCGTCCGGATCCGGTCCGCTCCCCAGCACCCGGTCAGGGTAGGGCAGCAGGCGTGACGTCCCACCACCGGATCACGGGGGTCTCGTGCTCGTGCCCGAGGGAGCTGAGGGACCCCGCGTCCAGGGCGAACAGCCGCGCGTCCCGGGCCGGCAGGCCCAGCCAGGTCGCGGTCAGGATGCGCAGCAGGTGGCCGTGGGCGACCAGGACGCAGTCGCGGCCCGACAGCAGGACCGGCGCGCAGCGCGCCAGCACCCGGCCGGCCCGCACGGCGACCTCCTCGGGCTGTTCCCCGGGGGTGTCCCCCGGGGGCACCGGCGCGGACCACACCGTCCAGTCCGGCTCGGCGAGCTGCTGCCGGATCTGTGCCGTCGTCCGGCCCTCCCACGCGCCGTAGTCCCACTCCAGCAGGTCCGGGTCCGGCTCCGGGGACTCGACTCCCGCGAGCCGGGCGGTGTCCCTCGCCCGGGACAGCGGGCTGGTCAGGGCCAGGCCGACACGGCGCCCCGCCAGCATCGGAGCCAGCGCCGCAGCACGCCGTCGGCCCTCCTCGGTGAGGGGGACGTCGGAACGACCGGTGTGCCGTCCGGTCCGGCTCCACTCGGTCTCGCCGTGCCGGACGAGCAAGATCTCCGCCATCCCCACCTCCCGGGTCCGTGCGGCCTAATCTGCCAGCATGCGAGCACAGGGACGGCCGATGTCGGAGGTCCTCGCCGAGCTGGACGAGGCCCGCTCCCGCGAACCCGACGTGCACGGGGCGCACACCTTCGGGCTGGTGTACCCCACGGGACGGGAGGATCTGGAGGCGCTCGCCCACCAGGTGAGCGAGCGCTACCTGTTCTCCAACGCGCTGAACCCGTTGAGGTTCCCCGAGCAGGCCCGCCTCATGGAGGACGTGGTCGCGTCCACCGGCGAGCTGCTGCACCTGCCGGCCGGCGGCGGCGGGTCCACCACGGCGGGCGGCACCGAGTCGATCGTGATGGCCATGCAGGTGCACCGCGGCCGGGCCCGGGCCCGCGGTGTGGAGCGGCCGACGATCGTCGCACCTCGGTCCGCCCACCCGGCGTACGCGAAGGCCGCCCACTACTTCGACATGGACTACGTGCAGATCCCGCTGGATCCGGACCACCGGGCCGACCTGGACGCCGCGGCCGACCTGGTCGACGAGCGGACCGCCGTCGTGGTGGCATCGGCGTTCAGCTACCCGCACGGCGTCATCGACCCGGTCGAGGGGCTCGCGGGCCTGGCCCAGCAGGTGGGCGCCGGCTGCCACGTCGACGCGTGCGTCGGCGGCATGGTGCTGCCGTTCATGGAGCGCCTCGGCCACGAGCTGCCGGCATGGGACTTCCGGGTCCCCGGCGTGACGTCGATGTCCTGCGACATCCACAAGTACGGCTACGTGCCGAAGGGCGCCTCGGTGGTCCTGCACCGCCAGCCGGACTGGCCCGGCCTGCAGTGGTTCGTGTTCAGCGACTGGCCCAGTGGCCTGTACGGCTCGCCGGCGGTCGCGGGCGCCAAGTCGCCGGCCGCGGTGATGACGGCCTGGGCGTTCCTGCAGTACCTGGGCGAGGACGGCTACACCGAGATCGTCCGCGACCTGCTGGAGACCTCCCGCCGCATCCGCGAGGGGTTCACCGCCGTGCCCGGCGTCCAGGTGGTCGGCGACCCGGTGGCCACGGTGATGGCGTTCGAGTCCGACCGGGTCGACCTGTACGCCGTCGGCGAGGAGATGGAGCGTCGCGGCTGGTTCCTCAACCGCAACACCGAGCCGCGAGGGCTGCACGTGATGGTGTCCCCGGCGCACGGCGCGCTGGTGGACGCCCTCGTCGCGGACTTCGCCGAGTCGGCGCGCGTCGCCGGCACCGCTGCCTCGGACGAGGCGCGCTACGCCTGACCCGGCTCTCCTCCGCGAACCCGACGAGGTGACCCCATGAGTGACAGCACCGGGACCGTGACCGCGGAGAGGTCGACCGCGGGCCCGGGCGCCCGCGGGATGGGCCTGATCACGATGACCGCGCTGGTCACCGGCACGATCATCGGCTCGGGCATCTTCACGCTGCCCGCGGCACTGGCCGGGTACGGACCCATCAGCATCATCGGGTTCGCGATCACCGCGTTCGGCTCGATGATGCTGGCGCTGGTCTTCGCGATGCTCTCGCAGCGGATCCCGCTGGCGGGAGGCCCCTATGCCTACGCCCGCGAGGGTTTCGGGGACTTCATCGGGTTCCAGACCGCGTGGAACTACTGGATCGGTGCATGGGCCGGGGTGGGCGCGATCTCGGTGTCGATGGTCGGCTACCTCGGCCGGCTGATCCCCCCGGTCGGTGAGAGCCGGCTGCTGCAGATGATCGTCGCCGTCGCCGCCATCGCCGTCCTGGTCGCCGTCAACGGTCGCGGTGTCCAGACCGGCGGCGCCCTCGGAGTGGTCCTCACGGTCCTCAAGGTCGTACCGCTGCTGGTCGTCGGGACGCTGGGATTCCTGGCCTTCGACAGCGCGAACCTCGGCGAGTTCAACGCATCCGACCTCGGCCCGCTGGCGGCCATCGGCGGCGCGGTGACCTTGACGCTGTTCGCGTTCATCGGGGTCGAGTCGGCGTCGATCCCAGCCGGCGAGGTCTACCAGCCGCGCAAGACCATCCCGCGCGCCACCGTGATCGGGACGCTGCTGGCCGCGGTGCTGTACCTGACCAGCACGATGGCGGTGTTCGGGGCGATGCCGAACTCCGAGCTGCGCACCTCGTCGGCGCCGTTCGCCGACGCCGCGGAGAACATGTTCGGCAGCTGGGCCGGCCCGACCTTCTCGCTCGTCGCCGTCATCTCCTGCCTCGGGGCGATGAACGGACTGCTCCTGCTCAGCGGCCAGGTCCCGCTCGCGGCGGCCGCGGACCGGCTGGCTCCCGGGCTGTTCGGGCGCCTCAACCGCTACAGCGCGCCCCTGGCCGGGCTGGTCGTCTCCGGCGCCCTCGCCGCCGTCATCACCGTCATGAACTTCTCCGGCGGCGAGCTGGTGGAGGTCTACACCAAGCTGCTGCTCATCTCGACGCTCACGACCCTGTTCCCGTACGTGTTCACCGCCGGCGCCCAGATGAAGTGGCTGATCGTGGACCGGCACAAGGTCCCGGTGGCGCACTTCGTGCGCAACCTGGTGATCACCCTGATCGCGCTGGCGTACGGCATCTTCGCGATCGCCGGCGCCGGGGTGGACGAGGTCTACTGGGGCTTCATGATCGTGCTGATCGGGGTGCCCCTGTTCGTGCTGGTCCTGAAGTCGCGCGGACGCCCCGACGGCGGGTCGGCAACGGACCCCGACCCGGCGGGGGTCACCGGGTCGGACGCGTGACCGCGTAGCAGGCCACCGCCGCGGCCGCGGCTGCGTTGAGGGAGTCCACCCCGGCGGCCATCGGGATGCGCACGCGCAGGTCGCAGCGGTCCACCGCGGACCGGCTCAGGCCCTCGCCCTCGGTCCCGAACACCAGCGCGAGGGGCTCCTTGAGCAGTCGCGGGTCGAGCTCGTCCAAGGATATCGCTGACGGCTGCGGGGTCATACCCAACAGGTGGAACCCCTTGTCGCGCAGCCTGTCCAGCCCGCCCGGCCAGGGTTCCACCCGGGTCCAGGGCAGCGAGAACACGGCCCCCATCGACACCTTGACCGCCCGCCGGTACAGCGGGTCGGCGCACCTCGGCGAGACCAGGACGGCGTCCATGCCCAAAGCGGCTGCGGAGCGGAAGACCGCGCCGACGTTGGTGTGGTCCACCAGGTCCTCCAGCACCACCACGCGTCGGGACCCGGAGACGACGTCCTCGTACGAGGGCAGCGGGAGCCGGCCCAGGCAGGCCAGCGCCCCGCGGTGCACCCGGTAGCCGGTGACCGAGCGCAGCAGCTCCGGCCCCGCGAGGTAGACCGGGCCGTCGAAGCCGGCCAGCACGTCGGCCAGCCCGTCCCGCCACCGCGGCTCCATCAGGACCGACTGCAGCGGGTAGCCGGCGGCGACCGCGCGTCGGATCACCTTCTCGCCCTCCGCCAGGAAGATCCCCTCCGCAGGCTCCCGGACCCGCCGCAGGGACACGTCGGTGAGGTCGGTGTAGGCCGTCAGCCGCGGGTCCCGCGCCTCGGTCACCGCCACCTCGACCGGGCTCACGGGACTCGCCTGCCCGCGTCGGGGCTCACCGGACCACCAGGGACACGGTCGCCACCAGTCCGACGACGACCACGGCGGCCCGCATCACGGCCGGCGGCAGCCGCCGGGCCACCCGTGCGCCGACCAGCCCGCCGGCGATCGCGCCCACGGCGACGATCGCAGCGGCGAGCCACCAGACCCGTCCGGCCAGCGCGAAGACGAGGGCGGCGGCGATGTTCGCGGAGGCGGCCAGCAGGTTCTTGGCGCCGTTGGACCGCTGCAGGTCCGCGTCGTACAGCAGCCCGAGGACGGCCATCAGGATCACGCCCTGCGCCGCGCCGAAGTAGCCCCCGTACACACCGCTGCCCGCCACGGCCACGGTGAGCGTCGGCCCCCCGCGGCCGTCCGGGGCGGAGTGGTCCCCCAGCCGCGCGGCCCGGTCGCGCAGCCGCCGCACCACCAGCGGCTGCACCGCGACCAGCACCGTGGCGGCCAGGATCAGCCACGGCACCACAGCGACGAACACTCGCTCGGGCAGGGCCAGCACCAGTCCGGCGCCGAGGCAGGCCGCGGCGAACGAGGCGACGAGCGGCACCGCGAGGATGCGCATCCGGCCGGTCAGTTCGCGCCGGTAGCCGTACGCCGAGGACAGCGACCCCCAGGACAGCCCGGTCGTGTTGGTGCCGTTGGCCGTCACCGGTGGCAGGCCGGCCGCGATCAGGGCCGGGTAGACGACGAGCGTCCCCGACCCCACCACTGCGTTGACGGTTCCCCCGACGAAGCCCGCGGCGGCCAGCAGCACCGCCGTGAGCGGCTCCACCCGTCAGGCCGGGGTGATGCGGGGCGTCGCGTCGCCCCCGCCCTCCGACGGCTTGAACGCCGACGCCAGCGAGTTCATCGCACCGGTGAGCTCGGCGGGGACGACCCAGACCTTGTTGGCCGGACCGGCAGCGATCGTGGGCAGGGCCTGCAGGTACTGGTAGGCGAGGACCTTGTCGTCCGGATTGCCCTGGTGGATGGCCTCGAACACCTTGGCGATGGCCTCGGCCTCGCCCTGTGCGCGGAGCACCTTGGCCTGCGCGTCGCCCTCGGCCTGCAGGACGGCGGCGGCCCGCTGGCCCTCGGCCGTGAGGATCGCCGACTGCTTGCTGCCCTCTGCGGTGAGGATCGCGGCGCGCTTGTCGCGCTCGGCGCGCATCTGCTTCTCCATCGACTCCTGCACACTGGCCGGCGGGTCGATGGCCTTGAGCTCCACCCGGTTGACCCGGATCCCCCACTTGCCGGTCGCCTCGTCGAGCACGCCGCGCAACTGCGCATTGATCTGGTCGCGCGAGGTCAGCGTCTCCTCCAGGTCCATCGACCCGACGACGTTGCGCAGCGTGGTGACGGTCAGCTGCTCGACACCGGTGAGGTACGAGGCGATCTCGTACGTCGCCGCCTTCGGGTCGGTGACCTGGAAGTAGATGACCGAGTCGATGTTGACGACCAGGTTGTCCTCGGTGATGACCGGCTGCGGCGGGAACGACACCACCTGCTCGCGCAGGTCGATCAGCGGCTTGAGGCGGTCGACGAAGGGGATCACCAGGCTCAGTCCGGCGCTGAGGGTGCGCTGGTAGCGACCGAGCCGCTCGACGATACCGGCGTGCGCCTGCGGCACGATCCGCACCGTTCGGGCGAGGGTGATGATGACGAGCAGCGCCACCACGACACCGACGATGATCGCTTCCACGTGAGCGCCTCCTTCTCGTACCGGATGCCGGGGTCGGTACCGGGGTGCCGGGCTGCCGGTCAGGCCACCAGGGCGGTCGCGCCCTCGATCTGGATCACCTGCACGGTCGCTCCCGGCTCGTGCACCGAGGAACCGTCGAACGAGCGGGCCGACCAGATCTCGCCGGCCAGCTTGACCCGGCCGTCGCGGGCGTCCACCCGCTCCAGCACCAGGGCGTCGCCGCCGATCAGGGCGTCCACGCCGGTGCGGATGGCCGACGGCTGGCGCAGGTGTCGGCGCGCGACCGGACGCACGACCGCGAGCATCGCGACCGACACCAGGGAGAAGACCGCGACCGTCACCGCCGTGCCGCCGCCCACGGCCGCGGCCAGGGCACCGGCAGCCGCGCCGGCAGCCAGCATGAGGAAGACCAGCGATCCGCCGGCGGCCACCTCCAGGATGCCGAGCACGAGTGCGGCGACCAGCCACCACACCCAGGCGTCCATGTCCTCGATCCTATGTCGGGCCGGCCGATCCCACACCCGACGAGGCCTGTGCCGCACCGGGATGCGCGCGGGCCGACCACCGGTCGCCGTGCCTGGTCACCTCCAGCGGGAGTCCGAACGTCCGGCCGAGCAGGTCGGCGGTGAGGACGGACTCCAGCGGCCCCTGGGCGACCGTGCGCGCGTCGCGCAGCAGCAGGGCGTGGGTGATCCCGCGGGGGATCTCCTCGACGTGGTGGGTGACGAGCACCAGCGTGGGCGCGTCCGGGTCCGCCGCGAGGTCCCCCAACCGTCGGACCAGGTCCTCGCGCGAGCCCAGGTCCAGGCCGGCGGCGGGCTCGTCCAGCAGCAGCAGCTCCGGGTCGGGCATCAGCGCCCGGGCGATCTGCACCCGCTTGCGCTCCCCCTCGGACAGGGTGCCGAACGTCCGGTCGCGCAGGTGCTCCGCACCGAGCGTGCGCAGCAGCTGGCGGGCGCGCTCGGCGTCGGGTGCCTCGTACGACTCGTGCCAGCGGCCGGTCACCGCCCACGCGGCGGTCATGACCACGTCGAGGACGCGCTCGCGACCGGGGATGCGGTCGGCGAGGGCGGCGCTGGCCAGCCCGATCCGGGGGCGCAGTTCGAAGACGTCCACCAGGCCGAGCGGCTCTCCGAGCACCTCCACGGCTCCGCGGGTGGGGTGCTGCTGGGTCGACGCCAGTCCGAGCAGGGTGGTCTTGCCGGCGCCGTTGGGGCCCAGCACCACCCAGCGCTCCCCCGCGCGCACCGTCCAGTCGACGTCGGCCAGGATCGGTCCAGGTCCGCGGACGACCGTGGCACCGCGCATCCGGAGCACCGCGTCGTCCATGACCGCGACCCTAGTGCGCCGTCGGCGACGGTCCCGTCCGCCGCGCTAGCGTCGCGTCGTGGGCTACGTCCCGAACCGCTGCGGTCTGGTGGCGGCCTGGTCCCGAGCGGTGCTGGCCGGCACCGCCAGCCCTGACGACGCCGCCGAGGCCGTGCGGGCACGTGACGGCCTGCACCGGGTCGTCGGCCTGCCCGGACTGCCCGAGCCGGTCTCGTGGGCGGTGGCCTTCTCCCGGTTGCAGGCCCTGGGGGTGCGCGAGGTGCGGCTGGTGCTGCCGGTGCCCGGGGACCCCGGCGCGCTGCCCGGCCCCGCCGCCGTCACCGCTGCGGCGCTGGCGGCGGGAGAAGCAGTGCTGCTGACGGCCGCGGCTCCCGCGCTTCTGGTCCCCACCCCCTCGGCGCCGACCCCGCCGGCCGACGCGGTGCGCTGGGACTGGCTGCCCTGCGGCCCGCCGCGCCCGGCCGGCCACTCCCTGGCCGACGCCGACCGGGAGCTGCGCACGGCCCTGCACGACGCCGTGGCGACGCTGTCCCGGCTGGACCTGGCCCGGTCCCGCGAGCGGGTGCCCGAGTTGCTGGACCAGGCTGAGCGGCGGGCCGCGGACCAGCGTTTGCCGGGGTCGTTCCCCTCGGCCGCGCGAGCCGTCCTGCGCCAGGCGGCGCGGCTGGACGCGATCGTCCGGCTGGCCCGCGCCGACGACGGGGCGGCGGTCACGGGAGCAGAAGCGGACGCCCGGTCGGAGGCCCTCGCGCCCCTCGCGGACGCGGCCCGGCGGGCCGTGGAGGCTGCGTACTCCGCCGGTCCCGAGGATGCGGCCGCCCGGGGCAGGCCGGGTCGGTAGCGTCGTTCCATGGACACCCCGCAGACCCTGCTCGTGACCCTGACCGGTCACGACCGTCCCGGCGTCACGGCCGGCCTGTTCGGCGCGCTGGCCGGTCAGCCGGTCGAGGTGCTGGACGTCGAGCAACTCGTGGTCCGCGGCCGCCTGGTGCTCGCCGTCCTGCTGGACCTGGGCGAGTCCGACCCGGTCGAGGTGCGCCGCGTCGTACGGCGCGCGGCTGCCGACCTGGACATGGACGTGGAGACGGTGCCGGGGGCGTCGGAGGACGACGCGCGTCGGCACGCACGGGTCCATGTCACCGTCCTGGGAGCACCGCTGCACCCCGCCACGGTCGCCGTGCTGGCGGACACGATCGCCGCCCGCGGCGGCAACATCGACCGCATCCGCCGGGTCGCCGCCTACCCGGTCACCGCGATCGTCCTGGACTGCTCCGGCGCCGACCCGGACGACCTGCGGCACGCGCTCGCGGTCGAGGCGACCGCGCAGGGGGTCGACGTCGCTGTGCAGCGGGCCGGGCTCGGCCGCCGCGGCCAGCTGCTGGTGGTGATGGACGTCGACTCCACGCTGATCCAGGACGAGGTCATCGACCTGCTCGCCCGGCACGCCGGTGCCTCCGAGGAGGTGGAGCGGATCACCGCCGCCGCCATGGCCGGGGAGCTGGACTTCACCGAGAGCCTGCACGCCCGGGTGGCCCTGCTCGAGGGGCTGCCCGAGTCGGTGCTGGCGCAGGTGCGCGAGGAGATCGAGCTGACCCCGGGTGCGCGCACGCTGTGCCGCACCCTCAACCGGCTCGGCTACCGGGTCGCGCTGGTCTCCGGCGGCTTCACCCAGGTGATCGAGCCGATCGCGGCCGAGCTGGGTGTGCACGCCTTGCGGGCCAACACCCTGGAGGTCGTCGACGGCCGGCTCACCGGGCGGGTCGTGGGTGAGGTGGTGGATCGCGCCGGCAAGCGCCGGGCGCTGGAGCACTTCGCCGCCGAGCACGGCCTGCCGCTGTCGCGCACTATCGCCATCGGCGACGGCGCCAACGACCTGGACATG
This sequence comes from Candidatus Nanopelagicales bacterium, assembly GCA_041393815.1. Lineage (NCBI taxonomy): Bacteria > Bacillati > Actinomycetota > Actinomycetes > Candidatus Nanopelagicales > Candidatus Nanopelagicales bacterium. Next base: position 284,211 of record JAWKJK010000003.1, read on the forward strand.
CTCGACGCGGCCGGGCTCGGGGTCGCGTTCAACGCCAAGCCGATGGTCGCCAGTGCCGCGGACGCCTCGGTGAGCGTGCCCTACCTGGACTCGGTGCTGTACCTGCTGGGCGTCACCCGGGAGGACGTCGAGGCCGCCGACCGCGACGACGGCCTCGAGCCCTCCGCGCCCCCCGTCCGCTGAGCGCTCGCCTCCACAGACCTGCCCCGCGTCCCGCGCGCCCTTGGTACGCCCGACCATGCGCGGCCGAATGAGTCTGGGCGTTGCTTGCGGCCCGGTTTCGGGCCATGAAGCAACGCCCAGACTCATTCCGTCGCCGGGGGTGAGGGGTCTGCGGGCGGCGTGGGCCAGCCGCGGGCTGAGTCCGGCGCGGGTGGCGGGGATCAGGCGCGGGGGACGGCGAAGGACAGCAGGCGGGAGGGCGCATCGCCGACGTCCGCCCACGACCCGGACAGGCCGAGCACGGCGATCGCGGCCGTGGGGTACTTCGTGATCATCCGCTGCCAGGAGTCCGGGTCGGGGTCGGGGCCGGCGAGGTCGGCGGCGACGTCCTCGCAGCCGGGGTTGTGAGCCACCACCACCACCGTCCCGACCTCGTCGGGCAGCCCGGACAGCACCGCGAGGAATTCTCCCGTCGAGGCCAGGTACATCCGCGGCTCGACGATGGCCGCCGGCGGGTCGGCCAGCCGGCCGCCCGCCAGCGCCCAGGTCTCGCGGGTGCGCAGGGCGCTGGACACCAGGACCGCGTCCGGGCCTGGGACGTGCCCCGCGATCCAGTCGCCCGCGACCGGTGCGTCCCGTCGTCCGCGCTCGGCCAGCGGCCGGTCGTGGTCCGGGACCCCGGGCGGGTAGTCGGACTTCGCGTGCCGAAGGACGACCAGGGTGCGGTCCCAGCCGCCGACGTCCACCGTCATCTCGCCACCTCCGCGCGATGCCGCAGCTGCTCGATCTGCTCGGGCGTGCCCACCGCGATGAGCACGTCCCCGGCCGTGAGGGCGACGTCGGGAGCCGGGTTCGTCACGAACGTCCCGTCGGTCGAGCGCAGCGCAAGCAGGGTCGGGCCGCCGGCCTCCTGCTCGCGCAGTGCCGCGACGGTCACCCCCACCAGCTCGGCGCCCGGCACGACGACCACGTCCTCCAGGTTGAACTCCACGTCGTCCTGGTGCATGACGACGTCGAGGAAGTCCACGACGTGCGGCGACAGCGCGAACGACGCGATCCGGTTGCCCCCGATGCGCTGCGGGTTGACGACTTGGTCCGCGCCCGCCCGCAGGAACTTCGCCTCGGCCTGGTCGGTGCGGGCCCGGGCGATGATGCGCAGGTCCGGATTGAGGCTGCGTGCGCTCAGCACCACGTAGATGCTTTCCGGGTCGGTGTCCAGGGTGGCCACGAGGAGATCGGCCCGGTCGAGTCCGGCGCGGCGCAGCAGCGCGTCGTCACTGGCGTTGCCCACGAGGTAGAGGTACGGCCCGTCGACCAGCCGGTCCGGGTCGAGGTCGATGACCACGACGTCGACGCCGCTGCGCGCGAGCTGGTGCGCAGTGGCCCGGCCGACCCGTCCGTAGCCGCAGATGATGGCGTGGCCGGACAGTGCGTCGATGTCTGCCTGCATGCGCCGCCTCCGCCACGCGTTGCCCAGCTGACCCTCGAGCAGGGTCTGCAGGAGCAGGGTCAGGGTGTAGAGGACCACGCCGACGCCGACCAGGAGCAGCACGATCGTGAAGAGCTGCTCGGCGTCGCCGAACTCCCCGATCTCTCGGTAGCCGACCGTGGTGATCGTGATGACGGTCATGTAGACCGCGTCGAGCGGGGTGAGCCCGAGCATCCAGTAGCCGACCGAGCCGACCAGGATCACCAGGGACAGCAGCCCGAGTGCGACGTAGAGCCGGCCGACCGGGTCCCGCGAGGACAGGTGGACGTGCCGGCCCCACCGCGGTACGGGCGGGCGCGTGGTCACGGCGTCATGATGGGGCCGTCGTGCCCGGTTCGCGGACGCGACGCGCAGATTGGCCAGCCGGCGGGGCCGCGGCGCTCAGGCCCCCTGCGAGTGCACCCCGCCGTCGACGTGGACGATCTCCCCCGTCGTCGCCGGGAACCAGTCGGACAGCAGCGCCACGCACCCCCGGGCGGCCGGCTCGGGGTCCTCGAGGTCCCAGCCGATGGGGGCCCGGGTCCCCCACACCGTCTCGAACTCCTCGAAGCCGGGGATCGACTTGGCCGCCATGGTCCGGATGGGCCCGGCCGCCACCAGGTTGACGCGCACCCCGTGCGGGCCGAGGTCACGGGCCAGGTAGCGCGCCGTGGACTCGAACGCGGCCTTGGCCACGCCCATCCAGTCGTACTTCGGCCACGCCACGGTCGCGTCGAAGTCCAGTCCCACCACTGCTGACCCGCGGGACAGCAGCGGCAGGCAGGCCACCGCCAACGCCTTGAGGGAGTACGCAGACACCTGCACCGCCGTGGCCACGTCGTCCCATGCGGTGGAGAGGAAGTTGCCCCCCAGCGCGGACTCCGGCGCGAAGCCGATCGAGTGCAGCACCCCGTCGAGCCCGTCGACGTGCTCGCGCAGCCGGTCCGGCAGCGCGGCCAGGTCCACCTCGGAGGTCACGTCGAGCTCGACCACCGGCGCCGGCTCGGGCAGCCGGCCGGCGACCCGGCGGGTGATCGGCAGCGCGCGCCCGAAGGACGACAGCACCACCGTCGCGCCCTGCTCCTGCGCCAGTCGCGCCACGTGGAAGGCGATCGACTGGTCGGTGAGCACCCCGGTCACCAGCAGCCGCTTGCCGTCGAGGATCCTCATCCGCCGTCTTCCCTCCGGTTCGTGCGCGGTCAGTGGCCCATGCCCAGGCCACCGTCGACCGGCACCACGGCGCCGGTGACGTAGGCGGCCTCGTCCGAGGCGAGGAACCGCACGACCGCGGCCACCTCGTCCGGCGTCGCATAGCGGCCCAGGGGGACCGACGCGAGGATCTCCGTGCGCCGCTCCTCCGGGAGCGCGGCGGTCATGTCGGTGTCCACGAACCCCGGTGCCACGACGTTCGCGGTGATCCCGCGGGAGCCGAGCTCGCGCGCCAGGCTGCGGGCCACGCCGACCAGCCCGGCCTTGGACGCGGCGTAGTTGACCTGGCCGGCCGAACCGGTCAGCCCGACCACCGACGAGACCAGCACGATCCGGCCGCGCCTGAGCCGCAGCATGCCCTTGGCCGCGCGGCGCGCGACCCGGATGGCGCCCACCAGGTTGGTCTCCAGCACCGTGGAGATGTCCTCGTCGGTCATCCGCAGCAGGAGCGTGTCGCGGGTGATCCCCGCGTTGGCGACCAGGACCTCCACCGGCCCGAGCTCGGCCTCGATCCGGTCGAACGCCGCATCGACGGCGGCCGAGTCGGTGACGTCGCACCGTACGCCGAACAGCCCCTCGGGAGCCTCGCCGCTGCGATGGGTGACGGCCACCCGGTCGCCGGCCGCGGCGAACGCGCGCGCGATGGCCAGGCCGATCCCCCGGTTGCCGCCGGTGACGAGTACGACGCGATCCACGTCGCGTGACCGTAGTCGTTACCCGTCGGTACGCGGAAACGCGGAGCGGCGCTGCCAGGATGAGCCGCGTGAGCGAAGCAGGCCGTGAGCTGGTCACCCGTGCGGACGTGGAGGAGGTCATCTCCACCGGACGCGGCTACGACCGCTTCGTCAACTTCAGCGACGCGGTCGTCGCCATCGCCATCACCCTGCTCGGGCTGCCGCTGGTCGACATCGCCACGCCCGAGCACGACCAGTCGGTCCTCGAGGTGCTGGGAGAGCATGCCGGACAGCTCTCCGCGTTCGCGTACACCTTCCTCGTCGTGACCAGCCTGTGGGCGGCGCACAACCGGGTGTTCGGCAACATCCGGGCCTACAACACCCCGCTGGTGTGGCTGAACGCGCTGTTCCTGGCGGCCATCGTGTTCCTGCCCTTCCCCAGCGAGTGGGTGGGCGAGGCCGGCTGGAGCCACGGCAAGGGGGCGTTCTACCTCGTCACGCTCGCCATCGCCTCCGGCTCGCTGCTGCTCATCGTGCTGTACGCCCGCAGCCGCCCGCGTCTGCTGGAGGAGTTCGCCCGGGCGGACGGGCTCGCACCGCTCGGCCTTCGCAGGTCCGCCCTGTTCACCGGGTTCTTCGTCGTGATGATCCTGCCGGCGTCGTTCTGGCCCGACACGGCGATGTACCTGATGCTCCTGATCATCCCGCTGGGTCGTCTCGACCAGTACCTGGAGCGGAAGGCCCGCGCGGCCCGCGCGGACTGACCGCGACGCCTCGGACGGACGCCTAGGCTGGCCGCCATGCGCGCCATCCAGGTGACCCGCTTCGGCGGCCCCGAGGTCCTCCAGCCCACCGATCTCCCCGACCCCGTCCCCGGCCCCGGGGAGCTGCTCGTCCGGGTCACCGGGGTGGGCGTCAACTACGCGGACACCCACCAGGCCGAGGACTCCTACCTGGCCCGGCAGGAGCTGCTGTTCGTGCCCGGTGCGGAGGTCGTGGGCGTGGTCGAGGGCGGCCCGGGGGCGGGGCGCAGGGTGTGCGGGCTGGTGTCGCGCGGGGGCGCCTACGCCGAGCTCGCGGTCGTCCACGAGGCGGGCGTCTTCGACGTCCCCGACGGAGTCTCCGACGGGGCCGCCGTGGCGCTGCTCGTGCAGGGACTGACGGCCTGGCACCTGCTGCGCACCAGCGCGCGCCTGGTCGACGGCGAGTCGGTCGTGGTGCACGCGGCCGCCGGCGGCGTCGGCAACCTCGCGGTGCAGCTGGCCCGGCGCTGGGGCGCGGGCCGGGTCATCGCGACCGCTTCGACGCCGGAGAAGATCGCCCTGGCGGAGAGCCTGGGGGCGCACGTCGGGGTCGTCCTGCCCCCGGACGCCGAGGCCGGTGCGGTCGCCGGCGGCCTGCGCCAGGCCAACGACGGGGCCAAGGTCGACGTCGTGCTGGAGATGGTCGGGGGGTCCACCTTCGACGGGAGCCTGATGGCCCTGGCCCGGTTCGGGCGGCTGGTCACCTACGGCATGGCCTCGCGCACCGCGCCGAGGCCGCTGGCACCGGCCGCGCTGATGGTCGGGTCGAAGTCGGTCGTCGGGTTCTGGCTGATGGACTGCATGACCCCCGACCGGATCGTGCCGATGGTGGCAGAGCCGCTGGCCGCGCTGGTCGCGATGACCGCCTCCGGCGAGCTGGTCCCGCAGGTCGGCCCGTCGTACCCGCTGGAGGAGGCGCACCGGGCGCACGAGGACATGCGCGCGCGCCGGACCACCGGGAAGGTGACCCTGGTCCCGAGCCGGTCCCCGGCATGACCGGTCGCGACGTCGACGCCGACTTCCGCTCCCTGCCCCTGGACGCCTGCGCGGACGCAGCGCTGCAGCGGGCACGGGACCTCGGCGCGACCCACGCCGACGTCCGCGTCGTCAGCCTCCGTGGTCTGAGCACCGCCCTGCGGGACGCGCGGCTGGAGGGCAGCGAGGCCGACGAGGACACCGGGCTGGCGGTGCGGGTGGTCCACGACGGCTGCTGGGGCTTCGCCGCGGCCGACGACGTCTCGCCGGAGACCGCTCGCGTCCTCGCCGAGCGCGCGGTCGCGCTGGCCCGGGTGAGCCGGCCGCTGGCCACCAGCCCCGTCGAGCTCGCGCCCGAGCCGCCGCACACCGGGACCTGGGTGTCCTCATACGAGGTCGACCCGTTCGCGGTCTCGGATGCCGAGCGCATCGACGTCCTCGCCGCCCGCAGCGCCGCCTTGCTGGCCGCCGACGGCGTGGACCACGTCGACGCGATGCTGATGGCGGCGAAGGAGCGCACGTTCTACGCGGACCTGACCGGCACCCGGACGCTGCAGCAGCGGGTGCGGCTGATGGCGGAGTGGACCGCGGTCGCGGTCGACCCGGCGACCGGCGCCTTCGAGACGATGGCGACGACGGCTCCCCCCGTCGGGCGCGGCTGGGAGTACGTCCTCGGCGGCGGCGACGAGGTCGACGGAGCGCGCCCCTGGGACTGGGACGGCGAGCTGGCCCGGCTGCCCGGGCTGCTGGCCGAGAAGCTGCGGGCACCGTCGGTCGTCCCGGGCTCGTACACCCTGGTGCTCGACCCGACGAACCTCTGGCTGACGATCCACGAGTCGGTCGGGCACGCGACCGAGCTGGACCGCGCGCTGGGGTACGAGGCCAACTACGCGGGCACGTCGTTCGCGACACCGGACCAGCTCGGGACGCTGCGGTACGGGTCGGACCTGATGCACGTCACCGGCGACCGCGTCGCCGTCCACGGTCTGGCCACGGTCGGCTGGGACGACGAGGGCGTCGAGGCGCAGCGGTGGGACCTGGTCCGCGACGGCGTCCTCGTCGGGTTCCAGCTCGACCGGGCGATGGCCGCGGAGTTCGCGCTGCCCCGCTCCAACGGCTGCGCCTACGCGGACTCGGCCGGGCACACCGCCATCCAGCGGATGCCCAACGTGTCGCTGCAGCCTGCGGCCGACGGCCCGGACGTCGCCGGGCTCATCGCCGGCGTCGAGGACGGCATCTACGTCGTCGGCGACAAGAGCTGGTCGATCGACATGCAGCGCTACAACTTCCAGTTCACAGGGCAGCGCTTCCACCGCATCCGCGGAGGGAGGCTCGCGGAGCAGGTCAAGGACGTCGCCTATCAGTCGCGCACGCCGGACTTCTGGGGCTCGCTGGTCGCGCTCGGCGGCCCGCAGACCTACCTGCTCGCCGGCGCCCTCAACTGCGGCAAGGGCCAGCCGGGGCAGGTGGCACCGGTGTCCCACGGCTGCCCGGCGGCCGTCTTCGAGGGGATCAACGTCCTCAACAGCGCCGAGGAGGCCGGCCGATGACCGCGCTGGACCCGCAGGCGCTCGCGGAGCGGCTCGTCGCCGGCGCCGACGGGGACGACTGCGCGGTGGTCGTCCGCCACGACAGCACGGCCAACCTGCGGTGGGCGCGAAACCTGTTGACCACCAACGGCCGTACCGAGTCGACGTCGGTCTCGCTGGTGGCGTTCGTACGCACGCCGACGGGGGTGGCGGCCGGGACCGTCACCCGTACCGGGCCGGCGGCGGCCGATGTCGACTCGTTGTGGCGGGAGGCACGGGCCACCGCCCGTGAGTCCGGCGACGCCGAGGACGCGGGGCCGCTGGTGGAGGGCGTGGCCGCCGATCCGGACTGGGCGGACTCCCCCGCCGTCACGTCCGCCGACGCGCTGGCTGGCACGGCGGACGGGTTGGGCGAGGTGCTGGTCCGCGGCCGGGCCGACGACGTGGAGCAGTTCGGCTACGCCGAACACCGGCTGGTGACGACCTACCTGGCCAGCAGCCGGGGGGTTCGGCTGCGGCACGTGCAGCCGGAGGGCCGGCTGGAGGCCACCGCCAAGTCCCACGGACGGACCCGCTCGGCCTGGGCCGGCCGGGCCACCCGCTGGTTCGACGACGTCGATCCGCGCGAGGTGGACGAGGAGCTGCGGCGCGGCCTGTCGTGGCAGGGCCGCGTGGTCGACGTACCGCCCGGCCGGCACACCGCCCTGCTGACGCCCAGCGCCGTGGCCGACCTCGTGATCGACCTGTACTGGTCCGCGGGACTGCGGGACGCGCGCGACGGCCGGTCCGTGTTCAGCCGGCCCGGCGGCGGGACCCGGCTCGGGGACACCCTGACCCCGCTGCCGCTGCTGCTGCACAGCGACCCGGGGCTGCCGGGGATGGAGTGCTCCCCGTTCGAGGCGGTGACGTCCTCGTCGTCGATGGCCAGCGTGTTCGACGACGGACTGCCGCTGGGTCCGACCGCGTGGGTGCACGACGGCCGGCTCGCCGCGCTCGTCGGCTCCCGGCACGAGGCGAGGGCGGCCGGCGTCCCGGCCACCCCGGGCATCGGCAACCTGGCGATGTCACTGCGCGGCGCCCACGGGTCGGTCGACGACCTGGTGGCGCGGACCGAGCGGGGACTGCTCGTCACCTGCCTCTGGTACAACCGGCTGGTCGACCCGCAGACGCTGCTGCTGACCGGGCTCACCCGCGACGGGGTCTACCTGGTCGACGGCGGAGAGGTCGTCGGCACCGTGGGCAACTACCGGTTCAACGACTCCCCGGTCGGCATGCTGGGGCGGATCGCCGACGCCGGCGACACGGTTCGCACGCTGCCGCGGGAGATGGCCGACTACGTCAACCGGGTCGCCGCACCGCCGCTGCTGGTAGCCGACTTCCACTTCTCCACCCGCAGCGACGCCGTCTGACCCGGACGCCGAATGCGCACCCAGCGCCGAATGCGCACCCCACTCGCGCGGAGACGCGGACGCCGCGGGGGCGTCGGTCAGGCGTCCTCGAGCCTGAACCCGACCTTCATGCTCACCTGGAAGTGGTCGACCTCGCCGTTGCGGATGTAGCCGCGGATCTGGGTCACCTCGAACCAGTCGAGGTGCCGCAGCGTCTGTCCGGCCCGGGAGATCCCGTTGCGGACGGCGTCGTCGAGGCTGGCGTCCGACGTGCCCACGATCTCGGTCAGTCGGTAGGTGCGGTTGGCCACGGGTCCTCCTGTCGTCAGGCGGCCATGATCCCGTACGGCGGGGCCCGCGCGCCGGTCCCCCGCCGAGGCTCGCTCTCCGCGGCTGGCCCGCCAAGACCGGCCGCCCTGCCGTGGCCGGCGTGACCTGAGCCCTGCCGTGGCCGGCGCGAGCGAACGGACGTACCGTGGTCCCGCACGGACGGTCGGGACGTGCGGTCCACGGACGCGAGGAGGACGCGGTGGCGTCGCGGAAGCCTGCCGAGGTCTTCGCGATCACCCACGCCCGGCGCCCGCTGAGCGAGGAGCAGACCGGCCGGACCCGTCGCTACCTGATCTCGATGACGATCCGCACGGTGTGCTTCCTCGGCGCGATCGTGACGCCCGGCTGGCCGCGCTGGGTCCTGGTGGCCGGCGCGGTGGTGCTGCCGTACCTCGCGGTGGTCGCGGCCAACGCGGGCCGGGAGAACGAGGACCCGCCCGACGTCGACCGCCCGACCCTGGGCGGCGTGCACGAGCTGTCGTCCCCCGTGTCCCCGCGGCTGGGCCAGGACCCGCGCACGGGACACTGACCCGGTGCTGGCCCTACTGCGGACCCGGCGCTGGATCGGGTTCAGCGTCCTGGTCGTGGTCGCCATCGTCGGGTTCGGCCTGCTGAGCAGGTGGCAGTGGGCGCGGGCCGAGGAGAAGCGCACGCAGAAGGCCCAGCTGGTGGAGGAGTCCGCTCTGGCACCGGTCCCCGTGACCGACGTGCTGCCCTCGGGCACCGCCTGGCACGAGGACCTGGAGTGGCGGACGGTGACCGCCACCGGGCGCTACCTGCCCGAGGAGCAGGTGCTGGTGCGCAAGCGCCCGCTGGAGGGGCAGAACGGCTTCTGGGTCGCCACCCCGCTGTCCCTCGACTCCGGCGGCTGGGTCTGGGTCAACCGCGGCTGGGTGGCCGCGCAGGGCTCGGCGACCGACCTGCAGGAGGCGCCCCCGCCGCCGGACGGGACCGTGGTCGTGACCGGCCGGCTGCGACCGCCTCAGGACGGCCCCGACCCGCTGCCGTCCGACCTGCCCGCCGGCCAGGTGGTGGACCTCGACGTCGACACCCTCACCCCGTCCGGCACGCCGGTCCTGGACGGATACGTGGAGCGGGTGTCGTCGCAGCCGGCCGACGACCCGGCGCTGCGCGCGCTGCCGGTCCCTGAGATCGACGAGGGCCGCAACGTGTCGTACGCGGTGCAGTGGATCCTTTTCGCGGTCGTCGCACTCGTCGGCTGGTTCTACTTCCTGCGCCGCGAGGCGCGCGAGGACGCCGCGGCCGAGGCCCGGACCGAGGGGAACGAGGTCCGCGGGGATCAGGTGGGCAGCAGCTGACGCCGGTCGGCGTCCAGGACCACCTCGGCGCCCAGGGGCACGCTCAGCTGCACCGCACCGTGGCCCACGTCCAGGCCCACCACCATCGGGAGGCCCAGGGCACCCAGCCGCCGGACCAGGACGGCCTCGGCGCCCGGCCCGCACTCGTGCAGCGAGCCCACCGCGATCCCCCGCACGCCCGCGAGCGCCCCCGATCGCTCCAGCTGTTCCAGCATCCGGTCCAGGCGGTGCGGGGACTCCCCCACGTCCTCCAAGAGCAGGACGCACCCGTCCAGGACCGGGGTGTCGGGCGTGCCCACGGCAGCCGCGAGCAGCGCCAGCGTCCCGCCGGCCAGCACCCCGCGGGCCCGGCCGGGGTGGACCGTGGTGGCGTGGTGCCCACCGACCGGCTGCAGGGTCGCCGGATCCGCCAGGGCCGCGCGCAGGTGGGCCAGGCTGGCCGGCTCCCGGTCCACGGTGACCAGGGCGGACGCGACCATCGGCGCGAAGAGCGACACCAGCCCCAGCCGTCGCCCGACGGCCAGGTGCAGCGCGGTCACGTCCGAGGAGCCGACCAGCAGCCGCGGTCCGGCCGCCGCCATCCGGTCCCAGTCGAGGAGGTCCACCAGCCGGCCGGCGCCGTAGCCGCCCCGGGCGCACAGCACGGCGGCGACGTCCGGGTCGCACCACGCCTGCTCCAGGTCCGAGGCGCGCTGGGCCTCGGTCCCGGCCAGGTACGGCGCCGCCGGGTCACTGGCGAGCACGTGCGGACCGGCCTCGGGGTGGTAGCCCCACTCCGACAGCATCCGCAGGCCGGCGGCCAGGCGGTCAGGGTCGACCGGACCGCTCGGCGCCACCACGACCACGCGGTCGCCGGGCCGCAGGCCCGGCGGCACCAGCCGACCGGTCACGTCGTGGCCAGCGCGGCGGCGACGAGCGCCGGTACGGCGATGCCGATCGGGGCGCGCAGCACGGCGTCGGCATGGACGTCGTACGGCGTCGACTCGGCGTTGACGATGACCAGGCGGGCACCGCGGCGCAGGGCCACGTCGCACAGTCCGGCCGCGGGGTGCACCTGCAGCGACGTGCCGATGGCGAGGAACAGGTCGCAGTCGGCCGCCGCGCGGGCCGCGGCCGCCAGGACGTCGGGGTCCAGCGACTGGCCGAACGACACCGTGTCGCTCTTGAGGATGCCGCCGCAGGCCCGGCAGGGCGGGTCCGCCTCGCCCGCGGCCACCCGGTCGAGTGCCTCGCGCATCGGGATCCGCTCGCCGCAGGCCAGGCAACGGGCCCACCACAGCGTTCCGTGCAGCTCCACGACGTCGCGGGAGCCGGCCGCCTGGTGCAGCCCGTCGATGTTCTGCGTCACCAGCGCACGCAGCCTGCCGGCGTCCTGCAGCGCCGCCAGCGCCCGGTGCGCCTCGTTGGGCGTCGCGGTCCACGCGGAATGCCGCGACCGCTCCTGCCAGGCCGTGATGCGCACCTGCGGGTCGGACACGTACGCATCGATGGTGAACAGCGCCGGCGCCGCGGGGTTGCGCGTCCAGACCCCCTGCGGCCCGCGGAAGTCGGGGATGCCGGAGTCGGTCGAGCAGCCGGCCCCCGTGAGGACGGTGACGCGCTCCGCACGCGCCATCCACGCCGCCACCTGCTGCGGTACGGGGGCGTCCGGCGGCGCGTCCGTCACTCCCGATCCCTCCTCGTCAGGGTCCTCTCCGGCCGCGCATCGCGCGGACCCGGCGAGGTTACCGGCAGGATGGGGCCATGGATCTGGACCTGCAGGACCGTGCGTACCTCGTCACCGGCGCCTCGCGCGGCCTCGGCAGCTCCGTCGCGCGAGCACTCGCGGCGGAGGGCGCCTCGGTGGTCATCGCGGCGCGGGACCAGGCCGCGCTGGACGAGGTGGCGGCCGAGCTCGGTCCGCAGGCGATGGCGGTGGTCGCCGACATCTCCGACCCGGCATCGGCGGAGCGGCTGGTGGCGGCGGCGGTGGCCCGCTTCGGCCGCATCGACGGCGCGATGCTGAACACCGGCGGACCGCCGGCCAGCACCCCCCTGACGACGACCGACGAGGCGTGGCGCGAGGGTTTCGAGACGGTGTTCCTCGGCCCGCTACGAGTGGCCCGGTCGGTGGCGGCGGCGATGAGCGCGGACCCGGCGCGACCCGCAGGCGAGTCGGGCGCGCTGCTGTTCACGCTGTCGACGTCGGTGCGCTCGCCGTTCACCGGGCTGGCCATCAGCAACGGACTGCGGCCCGGACTGGCGATGATGGTCAAGGACCTGGCCGACGAGCTCGGACCGCGCGGCGTGCGGGTGAACGGGCTCATGCCCGGACGGATCGCGACGGACCGGCTGTTCGCGCTCGACGCGCGCCAGGGCGCGCCGGACGTCGTGCGTCGCCGGCATGAGTCGAACATCCCGCTCGGCCGCTACGGCGAGCCCGAGGAGTTCGGCCGCGTGGCCGCCTTCCTGCTCTCGCCGGCCGCCTCCTATATCGACGGCGCGGTCATCCCGGTCGACGGTGGCCTGCTGCGCTGCCTGTAGTCCGGCAGGCCCCCGCCGACGCGGGATCTCCGCTCAGGCGGTGACGGTGATCTCGTGCACCTCGTCGGCCGGGTGGCCGGCGCGCTCGTGGATGCGGCGGACCGCCTCGGCACTCGGCGCCTCCGACAGGCAGAACACGTGCCCGGTCACCGGGTCGGCCCAGGCCTGGTGGAAGGTCACGCCCTCCTCGCCCTGGATGTCCAGGTCACGCTGGTGCGCCTCCGCCAGCCCCTCCGTCGTGACGCCGACCATCCCCGTGTGCACGTCCATGAACTGAGGCATCGCGGCCCCTCTCCTCGTGACGCGGCACTACCGCCGCGCGGGATCCTCGTGCCCGTCGACCGTACGCCCGCCGACGTCGGGGCACCAGGCCCCGCGGGGAACCGCGACCGCGCGCCCGGGCGCGCGGTCGCCGCTACACCGGCGTCCCGACGTCGTCCTGCCCGGCGAACTGAGTGTCGTAGAGGTCGGAGTAGATGCCACCGTGGGCCAGCAGCTCGTCGTGCGTGCCGCGTTCGACGACCCGGCCGCCGTCGATGACGAGGATCTGGTCGGCCTGCCGGATCGTGCTGAGCCGGTGCGCGATCACCAGCGACGTCCGCCCTTCCAGCGCGGTCGCGAGCGCGCGCTGCACGGCGGCCTCGCTCTCGCTGTCCAGGTGCGCGGTCGCCTCGTCCAGGACGACGACGCTGGGGGCCTTGAGCAGCAGTCTCGCCAGCGCGAGCCGCTGCTTCTCCCCGCCGCTCAGCCGATATCCGCGGTCCCCCACCACCGTGTCGAGCCCGTCCGGCAGGGCGTCGAGCAGGTCGCCGATCTGGGCGTCGCGGCACGCGGCCAGCAGCTCATCGTCGGTCGCGTCCGGGTGGGCGTAGCGCAGGTTGGCCCGGATGGTGTCGTGGAACATGTGCGCGTCCTGGGTGACGACGCCGACCACGTCGTGCAGCGACTCCTGGGTGACCTCCCGCACGTCGTGGCCACCCACCCGGACGGCTCCGTCGGTCACGTCATACAGCCTCGACACGAGCGCGGTGATGGTCGTCTTGCCGGCGCCGGACGGACCGACCAGGGCCACCAGCTGCCCCGGCTCGGCGGTGAACGACACGCCCCGCAGGACCGGTTCGGAGCTGGTCCGGGCCTCCGCCCGCGCGACCGACTCCAGCGACGCCAGCGACACCTCATCCGCGGTGGGGTAGCGGAAGTCGACCCCCTCGAACTCGACGCCTAGCGACCCGCGCCGCAGCGTCGTCGCGTCCTCCCGGTCCTGGACCAGCGGCGGGAGGTCGAGCACCTCGAAGACCCGCTCGAAGGACACCAGCGCCGTCATGACGTCGACGCGTACGTTGGACAGGGCCGTCAGGGGCCCGTACAGCTGGGCGAGCAGACCGACCAGCGCGAGCAGCGTCCCCAGCGTCAGCGTCCCGTTGATGACTAGGTTGCCGCCGAGGCCGTAGGTGATGGCGGTGGCGAGCGCGGCGACCAGGGCGAGGGCGGTGAAGAACCAGCGGTTCGCCATCGCGATGCGCACGCCGATGTCGCGCACCCGTCCCGCCCGATCGGAGAAGGCGTCGGTCTCCTCCGCCGGCCGGCCGAAGAGCTTGACCAGCAACGCGCCCGCAACGTTGAAGCGCTCGGTCATCTGCGTGCTCATGTCCGCGTTCAGCTGCATCTGCTCGCGCGTCAGCGCCTGCAGCCGACGGCCCATCCAGCGCGCGGGCAGCAGGAACATCGGCAGCAGGACCAGCGACAGCAGCGTGATCTGCCACGACAGCACGAACATGGTGATGAGGACGACGACGGCGCTGATCACGTTGCCGACCACCCCGCCCAGGGTGGACGTGAACGCCTGCTGCGCCCCGATCACGTCACTGTTGAGCCGGGACACCAGCGCACCGGTCTGCGCCCGGGTGAAGAACGCGACCGGCTGCTCCTGGACGTGGTCGTACACCTGCGTGCGCAGGTCGTAGATCAGCCCCTCACCGATGCGTGAGGAGTACCAGCGACCCACCAGACCGAGCCCCGCGTCGGCCACCGCCAGGACGACCACGATCAGTGCGGTCACCGTGACCACGGTGGAGTTCCCGACGCTGATGCCCTGGTCCACGATGCGACGGAACATCAGCGGCTGCGCCACCGTCAGCAGCGCGTCGAGCACCAGGGTCACCAGGAAGGCGATGACCAGTCCTCGGTACGGGCGGGCGTAGGACAGGATCCGTCGGAACGTGGCCCGGCTGACCCTGCTTTGGGCGACCGAACGGTCGCGGGTGAACGACCGGTAGGTCTGCCACGGGGACTGCATGGTCACGACGCGGACTCCTCTTGAAGCGATTCGGCCCGATCATCCTCGCGCGGGCCGACAACGCCGCCAACCGCCGAACTTCGGTCGGTGTTCCCGTGTTCGCCGACGGAAGACGGCCGCGGACCGACCCCGACGTTGTTGATCTTCCGCGGAAGATCGTTTCGGGTTCTCCGCGTCCGTGCCCCAGGTCCTCCGCGGAGCGGGGCTACGAAGAGGCGGCCTTGCGGGTCGGGCCACCGCGGCCGCGCAGGCGTACGCCGGCGTCGGTGAGCAGGCGGTGGACGAAGCCGTACGAGCGGCCGGTCTCGTCGGCCAGGTCGCGGATGCTCTTGCCGGCGGCGTACTTCTTCTTCAGGTCCGCGGCCAGCTTGTCCCGCTCCGGACCGGTGATGCGCTTGCCCTTCGTCAGCTCGGCCATCGAACGCCTCCTGCTCCACCGCCGGTCCGGACGGCGCCCATGATCGTCCACCGCGGCGCGACGCGCCACCCCTCCGGCCAGACCGGCGGCGTCCGCACCCATGCCGGCGGTCAGGCCAGTTCGACCAGTTCGGCGTAGTCGTCGCTCCACAGGTCCTCGTCGCCGTCGGGCAGCAGCAGCACCCGCTCCGGCTCGAGGGCGAACACCGCGCCCTCGTCGTGCGTCACCAGCACGACGGCGCCGCGGTAGGCCGTCAGCGCGCTGAGCACTTCGTCCCGGCTGGCCGGATCCAGGTTGTTGGTGGGCTCGTCCAGGAGCAGCACGTTGGCGCTGCTGACCACGAGGGTCGCGAGCGCGAGCCGGGTCTTCTCCCCGCCCGACAGCACGCCGGCGGGCTTCTCGGCGTCGTCCCCGCTGAACAGGAACGACCCCAGCACTCGGCGCGCCTCGACCTCGCCGATGTCCGGGGCGGAGGAGCGCAGGTTCTCCAGCACCGTCCGGTCGGGGTCGAGGGTCTCGTGCTCCTGCGCGTAGTAGCCCAGCCGCAGCCCGTGGCCGGGCAGCACCTCGCCGGTGTCGGGCTCGTCCACCCCGGCCAGGATCCGCAGCAGAGTGGTCTTGCCGGCACCGTTGAGACCCAGCACGACGACCCGGGACCCCTTGTCGATGGCCAGGTCGACGTCGGTGAAGACCTCC